>CAMZDG010000021.1 GCA_947305245.1 uncultured Lachnospiraceae bacterium | reverse complement strand
CCGCCAAACCTTCGGTTCGTCGGATTGACGGCTTTCGCCGTATACCGCCAATGTTTCACGCGCCGGATCGTGAGCAAGCTCCCGCCCGGTGCATGAAACATTGTCTGTGCATGGCTCAATGCTATTCAATGTTTTGAATCTGCTCTCTCACCTTTTCGATCTCGGTCTTGAGTTCGATGCCGCAGTTGGAGATCTCCAGGTCATTGGACTTGGACAGGATGGTGTTGGCCTCGCGGTTCATCTCCTGCGCGATGAAGTCCAGCTTTCTTCCGATGCTGCCGCCGGCGATCAGCGCGTTCTTCGTGGTCTCCACGTGGCTGCGCAGGCGAACCATCTCCTCATCCACGCAAACCTTATCCGCAAAGATCGTCACCTCCGTGATCAGCCTTGCCTCATCCACGGTGTTGTCCCCAAGCATCTCGTTGACCTTATCCTGAAGCCTCTGACGATACTCCGCAATGATCTGCGGACTTCTCTCAGCGATGAAGTCTACCAGCTTCAGCATGCCGTCCAGCTTAGCGATCAGATCATTCTTCAGGTTCTCACCCTCCGTGATCCTGCTCTGCACGAACATCTCCGCCGCGCCGTCCAAAGCCTTCTTCAGTTCCTTCCAGATCTCTTCCTCGTCGCCTTCATTCTCTTCCATGGTGAACACGTCAGGATACTTTGAAAGCGTGGAAACACGGACGTCATCTTCCAGATTAAAATCATCACGGATCTGGCGCAGATACTTTAAGTACTCCGCAGCAAGCTCCTTATTATAATGCACGTTCGAGGTGTTCTCAGAGAGATCTTCATAGGTGATGAAAAGATCCACCTTACCCCTGGAAATATAGTTTTTCAGTTCATTCCGAATGGATGACTCAAAGAAATTCAGCTTCTTTGGCATCTTCACGTTCACGTCCAGATAACGATGATTTACGGCCTTCATCTCCACCGTAAACTTTCTGTTATTCTCCGTCACTTCACATCGGCCGAACCCGGTCATGCTCTTGATCATGTTTGTTATCCCTTCTGCGATCCTTCCACTCCTAGGACTTTATCGCACATTCCGTATTATTATATTCCAAACTAAAGATCTCGTCAAGTCTTTCGACTTTTCCACAGATCCTTTAGCTTTTCCACAGCTTTTTGGCTCTCCTTGTGGCCTTCCAGATCTCCTGGACCTCTCTGCAGAGCTTCTCATAATCCCGCTCCGCCTCCGGCGCGAAAAAGCTCTGATATAACTCTTCCTTCAGGCCCTCCGGGATGGTCACGCCATAATAGATCTTCAGATAATCCAGCTCTTCCTCCGGCGTCGTGAGCTTTGCGAATCCCTCGTCGCGCTCCTTCAGCCCCTTGGTCAGACGGCCATAATACAGCTGAAGTCTCTCACGCCCGGGAAGCTTGGATTCCCGATACTTTGCGACCACGATGCGAAGCACGAAGAATCCCGCGATACCGGCCAGCACGATCCCCAGCACGGACACGCCGCGCGCCATGGCGTTCTCGAAGGCCTGCGTCATCTGCTGCTGCGCCTCCGTCGCCTGCTTGCTCTGCTGACTGCCCGCATTCAGGATGGATTCCCAGAAGGCCCCCAGTTCTTCCTCTTCCTCCGCAATGGCTGCCGGCGTCACCTCGACCACGACCCATCCGCGGTCTTCCAGATAGATCTCGATCCATGCATGCCCGTTCGCATCCGGCACCTCAAGCTCGATCAGCGCCGTATCGCCAAGCGGCGAATATCCGTCATAATAGTCCTGATAGTCCGCGTCTTCCACCAGTTTTCCGTCCGTCACCACGTCCGTATAGGTGAAAACATATCCCTCCACGTAGCGGGCGGGGATCCCCATATAACGGAACATCATGGTGCCCGCGGACGCAAAGTGCGTACAGAACCCCTTCTTGTTCTTTGCCAGGAAGTAGGAAATATAATCCATTCCGCCAAAGTAATATCCCGGACGGAGTGTATACCGATATTCCTCCGAGAAGAAGCGCGTGATCTGCTCCGCGATCTCCTCCGGCGTTCCGGAAAGTCCCGCTCTCTTGCAGGCATCCGCCACGGCGCTCTCACAGATCTTCGGCACCGTCAGATAGCGCCTGCTCACCTCCTGCGCCGCCCCTGGCACGGCAGCATCGCTAACCTCAGGATAATAGGTAAACCGGTCCCCTCGAAGCGCATCCTCCGGCAGATCCCAGGAAGAGATCTGCGAGGTCTCTGCCTCACCGACGTAATAAGGCCGGAAAACATGCAGCTCCTTCGGTTCCACGCAGTAGACCTCCATCCGGCCCTTCGGCTGCAGGTTCGGATCCTCGGAATACATGGCCTTGCGCCCTGCCGTCTCCGCCTCCAGCACGCCCTCGGAAGGGCCAAGAACTTCCGTCGCCCTGCTCCACTGCGTGCCATTATAATCCACGCCCGTATATGCCTTTAAATAGACGGGATCCATGCTGTATGGCGTAAAGCGTACGATCAGATCCGTCTCATTATCCGGCATCACCATCGCGTTATGAGAAAGCTGCCCTTCATTTGTGCCACCGCTCGCAACGTTATTCATGAGAAGCGCCATGACACCGTACTGCGCATATGCCACGGCGGACTCTTCCGTCGCCGCCTTGGCGGCATTCTTTGGCACGAGCGTGCGATACCGGATCCTCGGAAGCAGCACGGCGAACAGGAGCACCACCGCTGCCGCGATCACCATGCCGACGGGAAGCGCATTCTTAATCTGCGCCGCAATGTGCTTCTTCACCTTGCTTGTCTGCAAAATGCCAAGGGTGACATAACCGGAAAGAAGCAAGAACAGATAGATCGCATCCGGCGTTCTCTCGAAATAGATCGGCACCAGATACAGCGTAAAGGTCATGAGCACGGTCCGCACAAGACTTGCCTTGTACTGCAGTCTGATCACCATGAGAATGACCAGCACGACGCACACGAATAGGGCGATCGCGGAGATCGTCAGATAAGAATCCTCCACCTGCAGATTATACAGACCGCCGCCGACGATACCGAGATATGCCTGCGCGTCCTCATAGATCTCATTGACCATGGCATACGCGCCGCTGTTTAGGATCCAGAACCTGCTGACTGCAATGTAGGCATATGCAAGGAAAACGCCGATCACGCAAAGATTGGTAAACCACTTCTTTCGCGTTTCATAGATGAGGGAAAGCAACAAAGAAAGGCCGAGTGTTCCTCCAAGGCAAAGGAGCTGGTTATACTCCATGCGATATGCGTTCAGGAATCCGCCTACGGCCCCAAATGCGACCATGAAAACAAGCAGCGCTTCCGCAAGCGCCGCGAGCAAGTCATATTTTTCTTTTTTCTCTCCGCCGGCGAGCTCTACCTGTGCGGGCTCTTTCCTTCTGAGCCACCTGCTCTCCCTAGCGGACGTATTTGCCCTTGTAGTTTCCATGTCTCACCACGATATATGCTTCTCCGGGATACTCCGACTCCATGGCATTTCTCGCCTGCGCGGGATCCCTTTTTCCACTGATGCTAAGGATCTCATCCATGGCGTTCTCCAACTCTCCTTCCTCCGCCAGATACCGCCCCTGGATCGTACCGTCATATCCCAGCCAGCAAAGGCGGATGGGATATCCCTTGTCCAAAAGAAGAAGGCCAAGGCTCCTTAGGGAAAAGATCAGCGCGTCATTCACCTCGAGGTCCTTCGTCAGCGCAAGGAGCACGTTGATCCGATCCCGCCCCGTGGCAAGACGTTCCCGCACCATGGTGCGCCCCGTCTTTGCCGTCAGCTTCCAATGGATGTTCTTCAGTTCATCGCCGGGCACGTACTCCCGGATCTCATAATCCGGATTAATGTCCGTCCCGCGCTTTTTCGTCTCATTTTCATTCGGGAAATCCTCGACGCTGAGCGTCAGCTCCTCCCCTTCCGCCACCGCACCCTGCGGCGTTGCGATCACCCAGGCACTCTTTTTTTCGGCGACGCGCATGCTACAGATCCCCAGCCAGTCCCAAAGGAGTACCTCGACCACCTCCGCTTCCACGCGGCCCACGTGATGACTGATGATCTCTTGATCCAGCACTGTTGCCGCCCCGGGCGACGTCCAGATCCGTTCCTTTTTCTTCTCCTCGAACTCCGTAAAGACATTCCTCAGAACATAGAAAACATCCGCGGGAAATGCCAGAAACCTTCCCGCATTCGTGACCCGAATGCTGACAGGCACCGAATGCTCCTTGGCGATCCCCGTCCCTGGAAGCGACACCCTGACGCCGATCGCATCCTGCCCATACAGGAGCGCCGCGATGCTGGCAGCGGGAACCAAAATGGCGATCACCGTCATCAGGAAGAGTTCATAGGTTCGAAAATACCACCAGAGGAACGCGACGAAGAAAAGTAAGAGCGCGTACCGCAGGATCCCCCAAGCATGGAGGGTTATTTTCTTCTTCATCCAACCGCCCGAATCCTTTCCGTGATCTCCCGGATCAGTCCGGGAATGCTTGTCCCCTCCGCACGCGCCATGGCATTTAAGTGAATTCTGTGCGCCCATACCTCCGGGATCACCGCCAGCACGTCCTCAGGAATCACGTACTCTCCTCCGCGGAGGAGCGCCATGGACCTTGCCATTTTCAGAAGCGCGATGCCGCCTCTGGGGCTCACGCCGAGCGCGATCCTCGGATCCCGCCTGGTCTCCTCCGTCAGATTGATGATATATTCATGAATATTATCTGACACGTGAAGGTTCTTCGCCTGCTTGCGAAGCTCCAGAAGCCTTTCCCCCGTGAGCACGGGCTTTACCAGCTCCAGCCCTCGTCCGGCGCTCTCCTTCAGGATCTCCACCGCCGCCTTATGATCCGGATATCCCATGGTCAGGCAGATGAGGAAGCGATCCAACTGCGACTCCGGCAGAAGCTGCGTTCCCGAGGAACCGTAAGGGTTTTCCGTCGCAATGACCGTGAAGGGTTCCGGCAGGGGATGCGTGATGCCGTCCACCGTGACCTTGCCCTCCTCCATGACCTCCAAAAGCGCCGACTGCGTCTTGGAAGAAGTTCTGTTCAATTCATCCGCCAAAAACAGGTTGCTAAAGATCGCTCCAGGCTTATATTCAAACGTGCCCTGCGCTCCGTTATACATCGTAAAGCCCACGATGTCGCTGGGCAACACGTCCGGCGTAAACTGCATTCTCCGATAGTCCAGCTCCATGGCCTTTCCCAGTGCCATGGCCAGCGTCGTCTTTCCCACGCCGGGAATGTCCTCCAGGAGTACGTGTCCGCCCGCGAGCACTGCCGCAAGCACCTTACGGATCACGTCGTCCTTGCCCTTCACCACCTGTTTTACCTGTGTCACAACTTGTTCTAATTCCGCATTCATGTAATGTTCCTCCGAAAGCCTCTGGGACAATTTAAGTTTATTGTTTATTATATCATTTAAACACCCTCCCGTAAACCGCAACTTCCGCCCTAAGTTCCCCACTTTTTTACCCCTTTCCGCGACTTGGCAATATTTGTGTATTGAAAAATCAGAACATATGTTCTATAATTAACTCACGAAGCAGGTCCATCGAGCCTGTCGAAACGCGGAAGGGAAAGGAGGAAGCGAAATGGATCAACCCATCGAAGTCATCTGTCAGCATAAGACGGATGGCAGCATTCTGCCCATTAAGATCAAGTGTGCGGATGAAGACGGCGAATACCAGGTCTATCGCATCCTCCGTTTTCGGGAATGTGCGCCCGGCGAATCCAGCTTCACCCTGCCGAGCGCCATCAGCGCCACAAAGCTCCTGCGCCGCTTTGACTGCAAGATCCATGTCTTTGGCAAGGAAAAGAACGTCTCCCTCCTCTATAACACCACCACGGGAAGATGGGACTTGCACGCCTAAGCCTTATGGGGTAAAATACAAAGAAACTACTTGAAAATGAAACAGCAAGGCCGCGGCGAGTGGCGCAGCCCTGCACCGGAGGTATCTCATGGCATTTGACGGCCTTACCATAGCAAATCTAGTATATGAACTGAATCGCGAGCTTGCCGGCGCGCGGATTTATAAGATCGCGCAGCCAGAGTCGGACGAGCTGCTCCTGACCTTTAAGACAGGCGACGGACAACGAAGACTCCTCATCTCCGCGGATGCGTCCCTGCCCCTGGTCTATCTCACGGAGGACAATAAGCCCAGTCCCATGACTGCGCCGGGCTTTTGCATGCTCCTTCGAAAGCATCTGCAGAACGGCCGCGTCCTCTCCGTGACGCAGCCAGGCCTGGAGCGCATCCTCCATATCGAGGTGGAGCATTTGGACGAAATGGGCGATCTGTGCCGAAAAACCTTGGTCATTGAGATCATGGGAAAGCACAGCAACATTATCTTCGTGAACGAAAATGGCATGATCCTGGACAGCATCAAGCATATCTCCGCTGCCGTCAGCAGCGTCCGGGAGGTCCTTCCGGGAAAGCCATACTTTGTCGCACAGACCCAGGATAAGTTAGATCTCTTTTCCATGACGCGCGGGCAGCTCCAAGAGACCATGTCCATAAAACCTCTCCCCGCTTTCAAGGCCATCTATGGAAGCATCACGGGCATCTCTCCCATCCTCGCGCAGGAACTCTGCCACAGGGCCGGCATTGACGGAGACAGGCCCACTGCCGCCATCGACGCTGCAGGCTATGACGCGCTTTGGAAGGTTCTTTGCGAACTAAAGGGAACCATTCAGGATGGCTCCTTTACGCCCTGCGTGGCGTATGACGGAAAGAAGCCCGTGGAATACGCCGCGATCCCCCTGACCATTTATGATGCGGACCTAAGCTCCCCTGCGGAAAGTGCTGCCGGATCAGGGCAGGAGGAAGGTTTCCGCGTGGAATATACGCCTTCCATGTCCTCTCTTCTGGAGGGTTATTATGCGAAGAAGAATGCGCAGGCGAGGATCCATCAAAAGTCTGCGGACCTGCGCCGCATCGTGCAGACCATCTTAGAGCGCAACGTCAAGAAATATGATCTGCAGCTACAGCAGATCCGCGACACGGAAAAGCGCGAGACCTACCGCATCTACGGCGAACTGCTGAACACCTATGGCTACGGTGCAGCTCCCGGGGCAAAGTCCCTGGAAGCGCTGAACTATTATACCAACGAGACCATCCAGATCCCGCTGGATCCCACGCTCACCGCGAAGGAAAACGCGCAGCGGTATTTCGACCGCTACGCGAAGCTAAAGAGGACCAATGAAGCCCTGACGGAGCTGACAAAGGAAGTCAAGGCAGAGATCGATCACCTGGAATCCATCGCGACCTCCCTAGAGATCGCGCAGAAGGAGGAAGACCTTGCGGAGATCAAGGAAGAACTCATCGCCAGCGGCTACGTACGCCGCAAGGGGTCTGCAAAAAAGGTAAAGATCACGAGCAAGCCCTTCCACTACGTGAGCAGCGACGGATTTGACATTTACGTGGGAAAGAATAACTTCCAGAATGACCAGCTGACCTTCCAGATGGCCACGGGAAATGACTGGTGGTTCCACGCGAAAAAGATCCCCGGGTCGCACGTGGTCGTGAAGACGGAGGGAAAGGAGCTTCCCGACCGCACCTTTGAGGAGGCGGCGCGCCTTGCGGCTTACTACTCCAAGGGCCGGGAGCAGGATAAGGTGGAAATCGATTATATCCAAAAAAAGCACGTAAAAAAGCCCGGCGGGGCGAAACCGGGCTTTGTAGTCTACTATACGAACTTCTCGATGGCTGTATCCAGTGACATTACCGGAATCAAACAAGTAACCTAAGTTAATTTACATTTCTTTGCGATCCTAAGCAGTAATCTTCCCTTAGGGAGAGCGAGAAGTTCATCTTCAGTAAGGGTTTTAAGCATTAATAAAAGGGCGAAGTAGATGAGGGCCGCGAAGGGGACGGCGGGAATGACGGCAAGGCGCGGGGAACGGAGCCAGAGAAATAGGAGCTCGTAGGCACCGCGCGCCACGGCGCCCATGATCAGGGACGCAATGGTAGGGAGAATAAAGCTCGTCTTCCACTCCTGCACGTAGCCGATGGCGCGGCGCAGGGCCATATGATTCAGCACGCACATAATGGCCGCATATACGGTATTGGTGATGGCCAGACCATAGAGGTCGATATTCGTAAAGAGTAACAGGATCGCGGAAAGGATCGTCTGCACGATGAGTGCGATCCCCGCGTTCACCACAGGCACGTTGACCCTTCCGAGTCCCTGCAGGATGGAATTGCTCAGGGTCGAGAGGGCGTAGAACACCACGGAAATCGCCAGCACCATCAGGATCTTGGCCGCCAGCGACACCACTTCATCGCTTCTTGGGAACAGCACGTAGATGATGGGCTTTGCCAGGACAAAAAGTCCGACTGCGGAAGGGATGGAAATGATCATGGTCATCTTCACGGAAAAGGCGATCTTTTCCTTTGCGAGCTCATGATCTCCGGAGGCAGTTGCCTGCGCCACGGAAGGGATCATTGCGGATGCCATTGCCGTTGCGAACGCGATCGGAATGTTGAACACCGTCATGGCGATGCCGTAGATCCCGTACTTGGTATATTGCTCGTCACTGTCCAGGCCCCGCAGGTTCGGAACCAGCTTCGTGTAGAGATAGTTGAGCACCGTGCCGTTCAGGTTATAGATCGCGGTACTCATGATAAACGGCGTGACCACCAAGGTAATGGTACGGAGCATGCCGCCGACGGAATCAACGTTTTCATGTCCGTCCCTCTCGATCCGCCTGTGGATCAGCTTACGGTTCAGCAGATAGGTCCCCACCATAAACAGCAGTCCCGCAAAGACGCCCATTCCCGTTCCCAGCGCACTTCCCATGGCGCCAAACACGGCATGTCTTGTCTCATCTGAAAAGGAATCGAAAACTCTCGTTCCCATCCCCCACTGGATCAAAAGCCATGCACCGCCAACGCTGACGATGGCGTTCGCGATCTGTTCAAAAATCTGTGAAACGGAGGTCTGTACCATGGTGCGATGGGCCTGAAAATACCCTCGAAGAACACCGAGAATGCCATAAATGAAAATGGTCGGCGCAAAGGTGCGGAGCACCGGAACCGCCGCCTTCTCCACGAACCATTCCGCGCTAAAGAACAAGAAGAGGCTGGCGATCAGTCCGACCACCAGCACGTATCCCATGGCACAATAAAAAAGCCGGTGGGCATTTCGATATTCCCGCGCGGCCAGTTTCGGCGCGATCAGCTTGGACACGGCGGAGGGAATGCTGTAGGATGAGATCAGCAGAACGATGGTGTAGAACCCATAGGCTGCGTGATAATATCCAAAGCCAGTCTCTCCGATCACGGCGGTCAAAGGGCTTCTGTAGAGAAGCCCTATGATACGTGATATAATGCCAGCCGCGGCAAGAATCCCTGCCTGCGCCAATAAATTGTCTTTTGCACGTTTCCGTTCGTTCATGTCATACACCCGCCGTGGGAGCGCACGCGGCGCTTCCGCGGTTTACCCAATCAGCCAGTCATACATCTCCTGATACTTCTTCGCGGATACGTCCCAAGAGAAGTCTGCCGCCATGGCGCGGTCCACCATCTTGTTCCACTCCCGCTTCTTGTCATAGTAAATATGCTCGGCGTACCGGATCGTACGTAACATTTCATGGGCATTGTAGTTGGTAAAGCTAAAGCCCGTTCCCGTGCTCTCGAATTCGTTATAAGGCTGAACCGTATCCTTCAGGCCGCCGGTCTCGCGGACAATGGGAAGAGTTCCGTACCGCAGGCTCATAAGCTGGCTCAGTCCGCAGGGCTCGAACAGGGACGGCATCAGGAATGCGTCGCTGGCTGCATAGATCCTGTGCGACAGCTCCTCCGAGTAGGTGATGTTCGCAGATACCTTGTTCTGATACTTCCAGTCAAAGTGGCGGAACATATTTTCATAACGGTCCTCGCCGGTGCCCAGCACCACGATCTGCACGTCATCCTGACAGAGCTCATCCATCACGTAGGACACAAGGTCCAGGCCCTTCTGATCCGTCAGTCTCGAGATCAGACCGATCATCATCTTATTCTCGCCCTTGGTCAGGCCCAGCTGATCCTGCAGGGCAAGCTTATTCTTCACCTTCTCCTTGCGGAAGTTCACGGCGTCATACTGCTTTACGATATACTTATCCGTCGTGGGATTGAAATCCGTATAGTCGATGCCGTTGACGATGCCTCTCAGGTCATTGCTCCTTGCGCGAAGCAGGCCGTCGAGTCCCTCGCCGTAGAACTGCGTCTTGATCTCCTCCGCATAGGTCTCACTCACGGTGGTCACGGCATCCGCGAAAACGATGCCGCCCTTTAAGAGATTGGCATCCTTGTACGCCTCCAGCTTGTCAGCGGTGAAATAATAGTCCGGGAGACCTGTGATGGACTGCACCGTCTTTACGTCCCATTTCCCCTGGAATTTCAGGTTATGAATGGTCATGATGGATTTCATGCTCGTAAAGAACAGGTCGCCGCGAAATCTTTCCTTCAGGTACACGGGGATCAGGCCCGTCTGCCAGTCATGGCAGTGGATGATATCCGGCTGGAATCCGATGAGGGGCAGCGCGGACAAAACTGCCTTGGAGAAGAACGCAAACTTTTCGATCTCGTAGCAGGGGTCGTCGCAATAGGGCTTCGGTCCCCCAAAGTAATGCTCGTTGTCAATAAAGTAATAGTGCACGCCGTCCACGGTGGCTTCCTCAATGCCCACGTAGACGCTCTGCCAGTTGAAATCCATGTAGAAATTCGTGATAAAGCTGATCTTTTCCTTCATCTCATACTTGATGCAGGTATATTTGGGAAGAATGACTCTTACGTCGAAGTACTGCTTGTCAATACATTTCGGCAGTGAACCAACCACGTCTGCCAGGCCGCCGGTCTTCACAAACGGAACACCCTCTGATGCAGCAAAAAGTATCTTTTTCATTAGAATCCCTCCAGCGAAAAAAACTTATACTTCGGAAATAGTATACTACAAATCTCAAAAAGAATAAAGAGGGTTCCCAATTTTTCCCAAAAACTATGCAACATGCACAAAATCCCCTATTTATATGCCAGACGGATCCTGTCAGCGATCAGTGCGATGAATTCTGAATTGGTCGGCTTTCCCTTACTGGTATCAATGGTATATCCGAACATGGAGTCCAAGGTCTCCGTCCGTCCCCTGCTCCAGGCCACCTCAATGGCATGTCGGATGGCCCGCTCCACGCGGCTTGGCGTGGTCTGAAAGCGCTTCGCGATGGTGGGATATAGGATCTTTGTGATGGAGCTGATCATGGCGGGGTCCTTGACCGCCATCATAATGGCTTCCCGAAGGTACTGATACCCCTTGATATGCGCGGGCACGCCGATCTCATGGATCATGCCCGTCACCTCCTGTTCTAAGTCCTTGGCAGAGGGAAGCTTCTCCTCGAGAGGCACTTCGCTTTTCCGCTTTGCCACCTGCTCCCGGGCGGGCACCGTGATCATGATCTGGAATTCCTTATCGGTACTTAGAAGATCGTTTAAGAGCTTGTGTACTTTTTCATTGTCTTTTGTGGAAGTAACTTGCAATTGCTCCATGTCGTGACTTACCTCCGCATTCCTTCTTATTTCGCTCTAAATAATCGTCAAAACCCATTGTAATGCTTTCCCGCCCCCTTCTCAACAGCATTCCGTCGCGCAAAATCTCCCCTTCTCTCCAATCCCTGCCATTCTTTTTAAGGATTCAGCACCATTTCGAAAAAAAACGTCAGATTGGCTTGTTGAAAACCTTGATTTAAGGTATACTTACCTATGCGCAAGGAGGAGGCACCTTGCCTCCCGGGCGCAAAAGACTATTCCTGAAAGGATGCACCACTGCCATGATCAAACAAGAGATCGCCGAGATCAAAAAGCTTTTCAACCCTAAGAAATGCTCCATCGACCGCATCTGCGGCTGCTACGTGGATGGAGAGAAAAATAAAAAGACCCAGTTCTCCCAGGCCTTTTTGGCCCTCCCCGAGGAGGAAATGTTCAAGTACTTTGAAATCCTGAAAAAGGCCCTTTCCGGAAGCTTGGGAAAGAACCTGATCAATCTGGAGTTCCCCCTCTCCAGCGAGGAGGCAGGCGGCACGCAGGAATTCCTGTATCGCTTAAAGCAAAGCGGACTGCGGGACGATGCCCTGCTGGAGCAGTTCTACGACCAGATCATCTCCTCTTATGAGTACGTGGGAAATTATCTGATCCTGATCATCCATGACAGCTATGACGTGCCAAAGCACACCTCGGACGGCATTGAGAACGAGGACGCATCCGATGAGGTATATGAGTATGTGCTCGCCTGCGTCTGTCCCGTGGAGCTCAGCAAGCCGGGCCTCTCTTATAATCCCGAGGAAAATGCCTTCCAGAACCGCATCCGCGACTGGGTGGTGTCAATGCCGCAGATGGGCTTTCTGTTCCCTGCGTTTAACGACCGCAGTACGGACCTGCACGGCGTGCTCTATTATACCAAGGACGGCGAGGACCTAAAGGACGGTCTTGTGGACGCCATTCTCGGCTGTCCCCTGCCCCTCTCGGCAGGAAGCCAGAAGGAGACCTTCCACGCCATCATTGAGGAGACTCTGGAGGACGCCTGTGATCTGGAGATCGTAAAGAACATTCACGAGAAGCTGACCGAAATGGTCGAAGAACATAAGCTCAAGGAGGATCCGGAGCCCCTGATCCTGGACAAGAATGAAGTAAAGACCATCCTGGCGGACAGCGGCGTCTCGAATGAAAAGCTCGCCCACTTCGAGGAGCACTATGAGGAAACCGCCGGTGAGGATGCAGAGCTGTTCGTGAGCAACGTGATGAATGCAAAGAGCTTTGAGGTCAAGACGCCTGATGTGGTCGTCAAGGTAAAGCCCGAGCGCACCGACCTGATCGAGACGCGCGTCATCGACGGTCGTCAATGCCTTGTCATCGCGCTTGACGGCACCGTCGAGGTCAATGGGATCACCGTTCGAAAGTCCCTGGCAGATTTTTCCGACACAGAAGAATAAAAGAAAACTCGGGGCCGTGAACATCCTTACGGCTCCGAGCTTTTTATTTAGTATGACAGGATATGCACATTGATAAACATGATCCTGCCCCGCTGGAATTCGATCCTCAGATAAACATTATCATCCGTCCACCCGTCAAAATCATCATCCCGCTTTGTAAAACTTCCGTCGTATCCAGCTTCCATACACTCTGTGACATATTCTATGAATTCGTCGTGGGTCAAATCTCCCACATAGATCTGCAAGTTATCCTGACTTAATTGATAAATGCTACACTTCTCCGTCTTCGGCTGAGGGATCAGTTTCGCCATTTCCCCCGTCGGCCAGCTATCATTCATCACGATTGCCTTATCTTCCTGGACGTTGAATTCACTCATCTCTTTGTAATAACTCACGGTCAGCTTATTGTCCGTCTTTTCGTGATAGGCAACATACCTTGTGTCCGTTTCTTCCGCATCTATTGTGTATCCGATTTCCTTACATGCCGCCACGTAAGCATCATAGTTCTCCTTCGACGTGTCCGTGACCGACGCATAAAAATCAGAAGCGGTCGCGTAGGCATGCCGAATTTTTCCTTCCGGCTCGGGAAGATCACTGCCAAGCCCCGCCGTAGGCCAAGCGGAATCCAAATTCAGATAGCGGTCTACCTGGGCCGACGTCAGCGCGATGAACCATGCGATGATCAGCAAGATCACGGCGATCTGACAGCCCTTCTTGATCTTCCAGTATTTCGCTTCCCCGGTCTGATTCCATTTTTTCTTCATCGTCATGGAGACGATCATGAGAATAAGCTGGAGCAGGGATACCACGCCCACCCAGACATACTCCGTGAAGATTCCAATGGAGAAGAAGCCAAGAATGACACAATAAATGATCTGCAATGCAAGGATCACGCCATCCTTTGTCTTCTGGGCTGCGCTCCTTATGTCTCCATAGGCATGCCCCGCCTGGACCGCCTGCGCCTCCTTCATGGTCTCCTTGCGCACGTCCGACATGGCGGCGTGCAGCATTCCCTGCAATTCTTCCTTGGAGACACCTTCAAAGGGCTCTACGCTCTCACAATAGGGACATACGTATAATTTTCGCTCCTCATCCACGCGCATGACCGCGTTACAATTCTTACAATTCATGTCCTTGACTCCCGTTCACTCAGACAATTACTTCCTAAGCATTCAACAATAAAATTGTAACATTGAAGCCCCCTTTTTGCAATCCTAAAATCAAGTCGCCAAGCTGCCCTTTACCCCTGCGGCGACATAAAAGACGCAGCCTTCCGTTTCGAAAGCTGCGTCTTTTCACGTTTATGATTTGGAGGTTTGAAAGTATGATTTATGCTTCAGTAAACAGTGCGGTGGAGTAATATCTGTCGCCGCTGTCGGGAAGCAGGGCCACGATCACCTTACCCTTATTCTCAGGTCTCTTTGCCAGCTCGATCGCGCCATACAGTGCCGCGCCGGAGGAGATGCCTACGGAGATGCCTTCCTTCCTTGCAAGAAGCTTTGCGGTGGCAAATGCCGCATCGTTGGGTGCCTTGATCACTTCGTCATAAATCTTCGTGTTCAGTACGTCAGGAACGAAGCCTGCGCCAATGCCCTGGATCTTATGAGCGCCTGCCTTACCCTCGGAAAGTACGGGAGAGGTTTCGGGTTCAAGTGCCACAACCTTCACGTCCGGATTCTGAGACTTTAAGTATTCACCAGTACCGGTCAGGGTTCCGCCGGTGCCTACGCCTGCGATAAAGATGTCAACCTTGCCGTCGGTATCCTTCCAAACCTCGGGACCGGTGGTTGCCCTATGAATGGCAGGATTTGCAGGGTTCACGAACTGTCCGGGAATGAAGCTGTTCGGGATCTCATTTGCGAGCTCCTCTGCCTTCGCGATGGCACCCTTCATGCCCTTTGCGCCTTCGGTCAGAACGATCTCTGCGCCATATGCCTTCAAGATATTTCTGCGCTCCACGCTCATGGTCTCGGGCATGGTCAGAATGATGCGATAGCCCTTGGCTGCGGAGATGGCTGCAAGGCCGATTCCCGTATTACCACTGGTCGGCTCAATGATCACGGAGCCTTCCTTCAAAAGTCCCTTCGCCTCCGCGTCCTCGATCATCGCCTTCGCGATACGATCCTTCACGGATCCTGCGGGATTAAAATATTCCAGCTTTACCAGGATGGTTGCTTCCAGTCCCAGTTCCTTCTCAATATTCACTACCTCCACCAGCGGAGTATTTCCGATCAGTCCTAACGTTCCCTTATAAATCTTAGCCATAATTCCATCCTCTCTTTCTTGGGCCTCGCCCTATTATACACTTTTTTCAGAGTTTTTGCTACTGGGGGACGGGGTTTGTGGGTCATTTTTTTGAACCTCTAACCCCGTCCCTGTGGTTCGTCACGCTCTCGCTGCCGCAAATCCTGCCTCGAGGTCTGCGATGATGTCATCAATGTGCTCCGTACCAATGGAAAGACGGATCGTGTTCTGCTTGATGCCCTGATCTGCGAGCTCCTCATCGGAAAGCTGAGAGTGCGTCGTGGATGCAGGATGGATCACAAGACTCTTAACGTCTGCCACGTTCGCGAGCAATGAGAAGATCTGAAGTCCGTCGATGAACTTCCATGCTTCCTCACGGCCACCCTTGATCTCAAAGGTGAAGATGGAACCGCCGCCGTTCGGGAAGAACTTCTTGTAGAGTTCATGATCGGGATGATCCTCGATGGAAGGATGATTTACCTTTTCTACCTGAGGATGATTCTTTAAGAACTCTACCACCTTCTTCGTGTTCTCCACGTGTCTGTCCAGCCTCAGGGACAGGGTCTCAACACCCTGCAGGAGCAGGAATGCGTTGAAGGGAGAAATGGTTGCACCCGTATCGCGAAGGAGGATTGCGCGAATGTAGGTGACGAATGCAGCCGGGCCCACAACGTCGTAGAAGCTTACGCCGTGATAGCTGGGGTTCGGAGCGGCAATGTTCGGATACTTTCCGCTTGCCTTCCAGTCAAACTTGCCGGACTCAATGATGATGCCGCCGAGGGTCGTTCCGTGACCGCCGATGAACTTCGTTGCGGAATGCACCACGATGTCAGCGCCATGCTCGATGGGTCTGAACAGATAAGGGGTACCAAAGGTATTGTCAACCACCAGGGGCAGTCCGTGCTTATGAGCGATCTCGGCGATCGCATCCACGTTGGGAATGTCACTGTTGGGATTGCCAAGCGTCTCTAAGTAGATGGCTCTGGTGTTATCCTGAATGGCTCCCTCTACCTCTGCCAGATTATGAGCATCCACGAAGGTGGTATTGATGCCATACTGAGGAAGCGTGTGGGACAGAAGGTTGAAGCTGCCACCGTAGATGGTCTTCTGTGCTACCACGTGACCGCCGTTTGCTGCCAGAGCTTCGATGGCATAGGAAATTGCTGCTGCGCCGGAGGCCAGTGCCAATGCTGCGCTACCGCCTTCCAATGCGGCGATCCTCTTCTCGAGAACGTCCTGCGTGGAGTTGGTCAGTCTTCCGTAAATGTTACCTGCGTCTGCCAGTCCGAAACGATCTGCTGCATGCTTGCTGTTGTGGAATACGTAGGAAGTGGTCTGGTAAATGGGCACTGCCCTGGAATCGGTTGCGGGATCCGCCTGCTCCTGGCCAACGTGTAACTGTAAGGTTTCAAATTTATAATTGCTCATGATCGTAATCTCCTTTATCTCATTTATTATTTTTCGGTTTTTTTCTTCTCTTTTATTTGTGGTTGCAGATATACAACTCTCTTTTCCATATTCAGTTTTATTCTTCCCTTGAAATCAAAAACCCGGGAAATCTTTCGTTCTCCCGGGCAATTGGCATCTACAATGTTTTAGGTCAACATCGAAGTTCATCAAGGCGCGCTGTCATACAGCCGAACGCCCCAGCCAAATTGAATGCCCGGGAGTATCGCATTCGTAGGCAACACATGCCGTTATTCTTCTGAGTTCTCTTTGTGGTAAGCATCTCTCACGCCTCCTTTCAACTTCGATAGTGTGATCATATCACTATTAGCCTACTATGTCAATAGGTTTTGTGAGATTTTTTGAAATTTATTTTTGGAACGCTCCGCGGAGCCTTTCTAACGCCTCCTTTAACACGCTTCTGCTCGTTGCAAGATTGATGCGTTCATACCCCGCACCCATCTTTCCAAAGATATGGCCATCATCCAGCCAGAGCTTTGCCTTCGTGAGGATCCGTTCGGAAAGCTCCTCTCCGCAAAGGCCATAATCACGAAAGTCAAGCCATACCAGATAGGTCCCCTCCGGCTCGATGACCTTCACCTTCGGCAGTTCTTTTTTCAAATAGTCCTTCAGGAACTGCAGATTCTCCTGAATATACTTCCAGGCGGCCCGATGCCACTCCTCACCGTGCTGATATGCCGCCTTGCACGCCACAACGCCGAAGGTATTGAGCTGGCTGTAGCCTGCTGCCTGGATCTGCTTCCTGAGCGCCCTCCTTAGCTTTTGGTTTGGCACGATAATGTTTGCGATCTGCAGTCCCGCAAGGTTAAAGGTCTTGCTGACGGAGGTACAGGTGATGCAAAATTCCTTGGCGCGCTCATCTGCCGTAAGGAACGGAATATGCTTATGACCAGGATAGACAAAGTCCTCGTGGATCTCATCACTGACCACGATCACGCCATGCTTTATGCAGATCTCTGCCAGTCTTTGCAACTCTTCCCTCGTCCACACCCTGCCGACGGGATTGTGCGGACTGCAGAGCATAAAGAGCTTTACGTGATATTCCTGAATTTTGTTTTCAAAGTCTTCAAAGTCGATGTGATAGGTTCCATCCTCCGGCACAAGGTTGCTGCTGATCACCTTACGGCCATTGTCTTGAACCACCTCCGTAAGCGGATAGTAAACCGGCTGTTGGATCAGCACGTAATCCCCTGCCTCCGTATAGGCCTTCACCGCCATCGCCAGGGCAAAGACCACGCCCGGCGTCTTCAGGATCCACTGCGGCTCTATGTCCAGTCCGTGATGCGACTTCATCCAGCCCTGCAAGGCCTCGAAATAATCCTCTCTCGTCTCCGTGTAGCCGAAGATCCCATGCCTTGCACGTTCCTCCACCGCATCCAGGATGAAGCTGGAGGTCTTAAAATCCATGTCTGCGACCCAGAGGGGAAGCACGTCCGCAGGCTTTCCCCTGCGCACCGCAAAATCAAATTTTAAGCTGTCCGTATTCCTTCGCTCCACCACTTCGTCAAAATCTAAGTTTCTTTCCCGCTCCATTTTGTCAGCCCTCATCCATTATCTTGCAAATCCATTAAATGCCTGCTCCAGATCCCCGATCAGATCCTTTTCATCCTCTATGCCCGCGGAGAGCCGTAAAACGCGCTCCGTGATGCCATTGACAAGCCTTACCTCCTCCGGCACGTCCGCATGCGTCTGCGTCACGGGATAGGTGAGGAGCGTTTCCACTCCGCCCAGGCTCTCCGCAAAGGGGATCAGCTTCGTATTCTTTAATACGTGAAGCGCCAAATCCTTGCTCTCCACCTCAAAGGTCAGCATGGATCCAAAGCCCGTGGCCTGTGCCTTACAGACCTCATGCGCCTGCGTGCCGGGAAGTCCCGGATAATATACCTTCTTCACCTCCGGCCTTTGAAGCAACCAGTTTGCGATGGCCATGGCGTTCGCCTGCGCCTTCTCCATGCGAAGGGGAAGCGTCTTGATCCCCCGAAGGATCAGCCAGCTGTCAAACGGCGCAAGTCCGGAGCCAACCGTTTTGATGAGAAATCTCATCTTATCCGAAATCTCCTGTGATTTCGTAACGATGAAGCCTGCCAACGTATCATTATGCCCGCCAAGGAATTTCGTTCCGCTGTGAACGACAATGTCAGCGCCAAGCTCTAATGGCTTCTGGAAATACGGAGACAAAAAGGTATTATCTACGATCAGCAATAAATCATGGCGTTTCGCAACCTCTGCCGCCTTTCGGATGTCGGTGACGTTCATCATGGGATTCGTCGGCGTCTCAATAAAAATAGCCTTCGTGTTCTCCTTGACAAAGGCCTCCAAATTCTCTTTGCTACAGTTGACGTGAGAGAACGTGATGCCATTCTTCGCGCAAACATTACGGAACAGGCGAATGCTTCCGCCGTAGAGATCTGCGTCTGCAATGATATGATCCCCCGGCTTGAAGATTTCCATCAGCGCCGTGATGGCAGCCATGCCGCTGCTAAATGCCAATGCATCGATCCCGCCCTCTAAAGCAGCCACGACCTTTTCCACCTGCGCCCTCGTCGGATTTTGCAGTCTGCTGTAATCAAAGCCCGTACTCCTTCCAACCTCAGGATGCTCGAAGGTCGCGGACTGGTAAATTGGGAAGCTGATGGCCCCCGTTATGTCCGCGGCCGGACGCTCCTTATTTCCATAAACACACCTCGTCGCAAACCCAAATCCATTCCCTTCCATTTCATTTTTCCTCTCACGTAAAATCTAGTCCCAAGTTATCATTTCTCCCACCGAATGATGGCCTTTTGCGCTTTGCTCACCGCGAGGTCGATCACGGTTGTGATCACTCCGACGGTCACGATCCCTGCGAGCACGCAGCGATAATCCGCAAAGCTTTTATATTTCTCCGTAAAATATCCAATTCCCAGATTGATTCCCAGCATCTCCGCTCCCGCAAGGCACATGAACGCTCCGCGAAGGCTCTTGGAAATGCTCCCGATGATCCCGGGAAGGCAATACGGAAAGATGACCTTCCAAAGCATGCCCACTGTTCCAACGCCCATCGTTCTGGCCGCTTCAATGATCTGTCTGTCAATCTGTCCGACCCTGACCACCATTCCCTGAAAGGTCGGCCAAAACACGGCGAAGAAGATCACCGCGATGGCGGCCTGCCGAAAGGTCTTCAGGATCATGATCATGTATGCCGAAAACATCAGCGGCGGGATCAGCGTGATCACATTGGAGATCGGGAGAAGCACCTCCCTGACTCTGGGGATCCAGCCTGCCAAAAGTCCAAGCACCGTTCCCAGCACCACAGCCAGAAGGAATCCCCAAAACAGTAGCTGTATGGATCCCAAAACATCCTTTGTGATCTCGGGAGCCTTCTCCACATAGACGTGGAACAGTCCTTCCGGTGAGGGAAGCAACAGGTCATTGTGGATCCATCCGAGCTTATAGCTCACCTCCCAAAGGAGAAAAAATCCATAAAGCACGATCGCAACGTCATTTGTGCTTTTTTTCTTGGCCCAGAAAAGATAAGTGACATAGATCAGATACGAGATCAGTAATACCGTGATATACGCACTGCTGTCGTAATATGCCTTGTGCGTCGTAAAATACGGGAAGGTCAAGGTAAGGATCAGGTTGATGATCATGAGCACGGACGCCAGGAATAACTCCAGATACATTCCTCTTTCCAGTTGAAAAAACTTCTTCATAGCGTCACCCCCGCATCGATCTTATCCTCCACCTGATCATAAAAGGCCGTGATCAGCTGTCTGTGTAATCTTTCATATTCTTCCGTTCCTGAAAGCTCCTCTCGCACCCGCGGATGAGGGAATCTCACCTTGTGGATGCTCCGAATGCTTCCTGGCTCCATCACGACGATCCTGTCTGCGAGAAGAATGGCCTCGTCGATGTCATGCGTGATAAAGATCACCGTCTTATGATAGTTCGCGCAAAGCTTTGACACCAGCTCCTGTAGTTCCAGGCGAAGCTTCGGGTCAATGGCTCCAAAGGGCTCATCCAAAAGAAGCACGTCCGACTCTAGGGCTAACGCCCTGGCAACGGCCACTCTCTGCTTCATGCCGCCGGAGAGCTGACTGGGATAGCGATCCTTGGCGCCTGCCAGCCCGACGCTCTCCACATAGGAATCCGCGAGCTTTGATCGGTCACTTCGGCTCAGCTTCCTGCCGCTTTGCTTGATGCCAAAGAGCACGTTTCCCTTCACCGTCAGCCACGGGAACAGGGAATACTGTTGGAACACCACCGCCCGATCGATGCCAGGCCCCTTAATGGGCTTGCCGTCCAAAAGAAGTTCTCCGCTCTTTGGTTTGTTCAGTCCGCCAAGGAGACTTAGAAGCGTTGACTTTCCGCAGCCGGACGCACCGAGAATGCAGATGAATTCACCCTCCCGAATATCGAGGCTCACGTTCCTAAGTGCGCCAAACCTGGTCTTCTGGTCCACATAGTCAAAGGACACGTCCTTGATCTGGATCTTCACTTTTTGATTTTCGCCCTGCGCCTTTCCTGCTTCCTTCGCTTCACTCATCTTCTTCACTTCCTGTCTCAATCTTCATAAAGTTCCGTTGAGAGGTATCTCTCTCCGCTGTCGGGAAGGAGTACTGCGATCACCTTCCCTTGATTCTCAGGCTTCTTTGCCAGCAGCTCCGCTGCATATAATGCCGCGCCGGAGGAGATGCCTGCGAGAACGCCCTCGATCTTTGCCAGCTCGTTTGCTGCCTGCAGGGCCTGCTCCGTGGTGACGGCGATCACTTCATCATAGACCTCCGTATCCAGCACGTAGGGGATAAATCCTGCACCCAGGCCCTGCAGCTTGTGTCCGCCCGCGCGTCCCTCCGAAAGCATTGGGGAATCCTTCGGTTCCACGGCGACCACCTTTAGGTCCGGATTCACTTCCTTCAGGTACTTTCCAGCCCCGGAAAGCGTTCCGCCCGTTCCGACGCCCGCCACGAAAATGTCCACGTGATGCTCGCTATCGCGCCAGATCTCCGGCCCCGTCGTCTCATAATGTGCCCTGGGGTTCGCCGCATTGGTGAACTGCCCGGGGATCAAGGCATGCGGGATGGTTCCCGCCAGCTCCTTGGCCTTTGCAATGGCTGCCTTCATGCCGCCCTTGCCGTCCGTCAAAACTATTTCCGCGCCATACGCCTTCAAAATGTTTTGCCGCTCCGTGCTCATGGAATCTGGCATCACGATGATAACCCGATATCCCTTTGCCGCGGCCACTGCCGCAAGACCGATCCCCGTATTGCCACTGGTCGGCTCAATGATCACGGAATTCTTTTTCAGGATTCCCTTCTCCTCAGCGTCCTTGATCATGTACAGGGCCACCCTGTCCTTTACGCTGCCGGCCAGGCTAAACCATTCCAGCTTCGCGAGGATCTCTGCCTGAAGCCCCTTATTCTTTCGGTATTTATTCAGCCTGAGCAGGGGTGTGTTCCCGATCAGCCTTGTCATGTCTTCCACTCGTTTCATTTCTGCCTCCGATCCCGTAAAGTACCCGTTCAAGTCTCGTCATACAGGTCGCTGGAAAGATATTTGTTGCCCCCGTCCGGAAATAGTACTACTACATTCTTTCCTGCGTTTTCAGGTCTCTTAGAAATCTCAACCGCTGCCCAGAGGGCTGCACCTGCGCTGATGCCAATGAGTAATCCTTCCTTTTTCGGGCAAAGCCTTGCGTAAGTATAAGCATCCTCATCACTGCAAAGAAGAATCTCATTGTAAAGACTAAGATCCGTGATGGGACAAATGGCACCGCCGCCAATGCCTTGGATCTTATGAGGTCCCGGCTCCCCGCCGTTCAATACGGGACAGCCCTTAGGTTCTACGCCATAGATCAAAACCTCCGGATTCTTTTCCCGAAGGAACCTTCCAATACCGCCGGAGGTTCCGCTGGTTCCGACTGCCGCCACAAAGATGTCAACCTTTCCATCCATGGCTTCCCAGATCTCGGGCCCCGTTGTCAGGTAATGCGTCTCCGGATGGTGCGGGTTTTCCCCCTGGCCGGGGCGAAAGGCTCCGGGAATGGATTCCAAAAGCTCCTTTGCCTTGCCGCCGCCCCCGCCAAAGCCCTGCGACTTTGGCGTGAGTTCCACCTGCGCTCCGTATGCCTTTAAGATCTTCACTTTTTCCCTGCTGGCTCCCTCCGCCATGCAGATGATCGCCTGATAATCCTTCGCGGCGGCCACCATGGCAAGCCCGATGCCCGTATTGCCGCTCGTTCCCTCCACAATGGTACCTCCGGGCTTTAACTTCCCTTCCTGCTCCGCCGCTTCGATCATGTGAAGAGCCGCCCTGTCCTTTACGCTTCCGGCCGGATTAAAGCTCTCCACCTTGGCGTATAGCTTCACCGGGATCTTCGTCTCTTTTTCAATTTGCTTCAAATGCACCAGCGGCGTATTTCCCACCAGTTCGATCACGCTCTCATAAATCTTTCCCATGATCCTCACCTCAAGTTGTCGCCCGTCCATCCATCGGAAGACTGACCTAATTAAGCATTAGTTTGCCGCATTGAACTGATCCAGCAACCCCTTATAGAATGCATTGTCAGGATTTGCAGCGATCAGCTGATCCAATGCCTGCTTATATGCGGACGTATTCACGTTCTGCGTAATGTCATAGCTTCCAAAATCTACTGCATTTCCGGTGAACACGCCGGAGTTATAGGCTGCTTCCACGTACTTCTGGATTCCTGCGGTGTTGGGATCCACTGCGAACTTGGTCACGCCGCCGTACAGATAGGTCTCAACATAATCGGGCTCCTTGCCGGAATACTCGGCAACCGTCTTCACTACGTCTGCCTTGACTGCCGCGTCGGTCTCGCCCTGCTTGTAATACTCGAATGCCCTGATTCTTGCAGTCTCATATGCTACGAAGGAATCATATTTCTCATTGAAACGCTTGTTGGAGGTTACCTCACGGCAGCATACGTAATCGGGAGAAAGATCTCCTGCTGCCACAACGATCTCCAGATCATAAGCGTCTGCGTAAAGCAGTGCGAACTCCATGGGAAGGAAGCCAAGCTCTGCCTCACCCTTTTGTACTGCCTGCGCGGTAGCCGTGGGATCTGCGTAATAGGAAACGTTTCCGGTCTCTTCATTTTCGATTCCCTTGATCACGTCAGCGCTCACGCCGTTGTCGAGAAGATACTGTCTGGTGACAACCCAGGAGGCTTCATTTCTTGCGAATCCAAGCTTTGCATGCGTCACGGCATCAAAATTCAGTTTCTTGTCAGTTCCCTTATACTTATCCGCATTACCCTTCTTTGCGATGACGGCGCCGCCCTCTACTGCGGTACCTGCAACGAAGGTCAGGTCATAACCTGCGCCGATGGCCTGCACGTCAGGTACGAAGCCTGCCGTCAAAATGTCCAGTGCACCGTTCTCCTCATTGATGGCGGTCAGTGCGTCATTTCCGCCGATGGCAACGGGATTTACGGTCACTCCTTCCTCTGCAAAATACCCCTTCTGCAGCGCCAGGATGTTCACGGTCACGCGAATGTTACCTGCGGGATAGGATACACTAAGGGGTACCAGATCCTTCTTATCCACCGTCTGTGCATTTTGTCCGTTGTTCGCATTCGCTTCATTCGTATTTCCGGGCTGCGCGGACTGTGCGCTTCCCTGCTGGTCTGCAATGCTGCCCTGCACGCCGCATCCTGCGAGCGTTGAAACTGCAAGCAATGCGCCTGCCAATACCAAATTCCATCTCTTACCAAACTTTTTCATGATCTCTTTCCTCCTGATTCTCTCTGCCTTTTTCAGGCAAACCTTTCTTTTTGTTTTTTTATTTGTTTTTCGTAGTTACTGCTGACTTGTCATCAGCCTGAGCGTCAGCTGCGCGGCTCTTGTGAGCTCTGCCACCGTCGTGTATTCATCCGTTCCGTGACTGTTTTCCATGGCGTTTGCGATCACGATGGTGTCAATATTATGTTCGTTCAGCCGATTGGCATCGCTTCCTCCGTATGTCGTGATCGTCTCCGGCCGCTCCAGGGTTGTCACTTCCTTTGCTGCTGCCAGGAAACGCTTTACCATGTTCTTCCTCTTCGACACGCCATAGGATCTGATGTGCTCCGTCAATTCAAACCGGATGGCGCCGCCATATTTCTTGGCTGCCTTTTCGAAGATCTCCTTGATCAGGTCCGCCTCACAAAGGGCTTTTTCATGCTCCAGACACCTTATCTCTCCTTCGATCCAGATCTCCTCCGGAACGATGTTCCTTCCGCTTCCGCCGCGGATCGTTCCAAAGTTTACGGTCAGGTTTTCATATACCCTTCCGGTTCGGATGTTTGCTAAGGCATCCGCCGCTATACTGAGTGCGTTGATCCCTTTTTCCGGATTAAATCCTGCGTGCGCCGCCCTGCCCTTCACCCCGATCTTTAGGGAGAGAATGGAAGGGGCTGCAATCGCTGCCGTTCCAACCGGTCCCGTCAGATCCAAGACATATCCTTCCTTTGCTTTCAGCTTTTGATAATCCACGAATCTGCTGCCACTACAGTAGGGTTCCTCTGCCACCGTAAAAAGAATTTCTAAGTCGGGATGAGGAAGCTCCTTTTCCTTGATCACCGTCAGCGCTTCCAGGATTGCCACCAGACCGGATACGTCATCCGCTCCAAGTACGGTATTCCCTGCGGAAGTGATCCTTCCGTCATCATGAAGCACTGCCTTTTTTCCAATCCCCGGATTTACTGTATCCATATGGGAGGAGAAAAGGATCGGATCGCCGGTTCCTTTGAGATATGCATAGAGGTTGGATGCCGTTCTTTTTCTGGAAGCATCTTCTTTTAAGAGCTTTTCTCTTGCATCATCTTCCTCCACGCGAAGCCCCAGGCCCTTTAGCTTTTCCTTCAGATACTTTGCGATCTCCTCTTCCTGATAGGAGGGAGCATCGAAGCTTGTCAACCTGAAAAACTCCTCCAGGATCCGATCCTTGTTTACGCTTACTTGATTCGCCATTCGCATCACTTCCTTTCTTTCTGCCAAAGCCTTTAAACTGAAACGGGAGCCTCTTTTGAAGGCTCCCGGACACATGGCATCGCAACATAGCTCTATTCAGCTATTGTTTGGGGCGAAGACGCGCAATCGAACGCCCCAGCCATATACATGCCCGGGAATCCTGCATTCGACAGCAACACATGACGCGATTCAGTTTCACGTTCCAATTCTGCTTCATAATGCTCGTCTCCTTTCCCTTTCGTTTGAAATGTTTTGTATCAAGTAAGCACATATTATCATCATTAACCTACTATGTCAATAGGTTTAGTAAATATTTTTATAAAAATTTTTCAACCAATACGCAGGCAAAGCCCATCGGATTCTTCTTTGGCACATAGCCATGCTTCCCGGCCTCCCTGTCTCCCTCGAAATGATTCTCATAGACGCCGGGATTCACCTCAGGGTTCAGGACATACCCGAGCTTTTCATAAAAAGCCTGTGCACGATCCTGGCTGTTGATCACGATATGCTTGATCCCCTTCTCGGTGATCCACTTCTCTGCCTCCCGGATCAGCTGCGTTCCGGCCCCGCTCCGTTGATAGGCACGGGTCACGCAGACACGCCCGATCTTTCCGATCCCTTCCTCCGGGAAGGTCACGCGGCATCCGGCCACTGGCTTATGATCCTCCAAAAGCACCACGGCCAGATAGTTCTCGTCAATGGGATCCTCATGTCCGAATTCCCTGTCGATCGGGATTCCCTGTCCAAAGGTGAACGCATCGATCCTTGCATAGTCATATGCCTTAAAAAGATAGGCATCCGAATCCTTTGTCACGCGATATGCTTCCATGGTTTTCGTTCTCCTCTCTTCTTACTTCACGGTAATGATCGTCGATTCCGCCAAGGTCTTCTCCGTAGGTTCATTTCCAAGCCCGGGCAACGTGGGAAGGTCAAAGTAGCCATTCACGGGCTGATAATCATAAAGGAATTCTTCACGGTCATGCCGGAAGGTATTCGAGGTATGATGCTCATGGATGATAAAGTTCGGAATGGCCGCCTCGAGTTGCAGTGCGATCGCAACGCTTAAAGAAGTATTGCAGGTATGGGTCTGAATGGAGATGCCATAAAGCTCTGCAAGATCCGCGATCTTTCGACCCTCCGTGATCCCTCCGCAGTTGCCAAGATCAGGCTGCAGCACGTCGAGTACGTTTCTCTCTAAAAATGGCAGGAAACCTCTTCTGGTATAGGTTCTCTCCCCGGTAGCCAGTGGAATGTTCGTCGCTTCCTTGATCCTCTCGTAATCATGAATGTCAAGAGGATCTGCAGGCTCCTCCAAAAGGATCGGATCGTAAGGCTCCGCAACCTTTGCAAACTGAATTGCCGTATGTGCAGTGGTGATGCAGTGATTTTCCAGGATCAGCTCTGCCTTACCGTCAATGATCTGCTTTACGGCATCCAACTTTTGATCTACTTCCTTTAAGGTTCTCAGGGAGAGATGATTTCTGCCTTCATAAAAATCAAGCCGGCTACCGTCAAAATGCTTGAAAAAGTCGATCTTTATGGCATCATAGCCCTCGTCTACGGCGCTTTGCACCGCATCCTTTAAGAATTCCAGATCCCCGGGTGCTCCCAGGAAATTCTCATACTTCCATCCGTTTTGCAGCTGGCTTGCATAAGCCCTGATCTTCGTTCTGTGTGCGCCGCCCAAAAGTTCATAAACTGGCTTGTTAAAGTATTTGCCCTTAATGTCCCAAAGTGCAGCATCTATTGCTGAGATCGCCGCAAAGATCACGCCGCCGTTTCCCTTTGACCAAAAGGCATTGGAAAGCTTTTCATAAATTACGTCGTTCGCAAGGGGATCCTTCCCGAGGATCATCTTGGCAAAACCCTTTAGGATTTCAATGCTGCCCAGGGAGTAATTCCCAATGGATACGCCTGCCTCGCCGTATCCGTAGATTCCTTCGTCCGTATTGATCCGAACGAGCACCGGCGTTTGCCCATGCTCGGGATGTTCTTTAAATTTTATAATGTCAACTGAACTAATTTTCATTTGCTACCTCCTAGATGTTATATTCTGCACCTTCGAGCATGTTTATCTTCGCCAGGAATTCCTTTAGCCTGTCATTATTCGGATATCCAAAGATCTCCTTAGGCGCACCGCTCGCAACAACCTTCCCGTTCTCCAGGAAAATGATCTTATTGGCTACGCTCCTTACAAAATTCATCTCATGCGTCACGAGGAGTGTCGTGTTTCCTGCCTTTGCGGCTTCCCTGATCGTGACAAGCACCTCGCCTACCAGCTCTGGATCCAAAGCCGAAGTCGGTTCATCCATGAGCAGCAGGTTAGGCTCCATCGCCAGCGACCTTGCGATGGCAACGCGTTGTTGCTGGCCTCCGGACAGATGCTTTGGATAATGATACAGTCTGTCTGACATTCCAACATGCTCCAAGGCACCCAATGCCTTCTTTCTTGCCTCCTCCTTACCAAGCTTCTTTACGATGCGTAGTCCCTCTTCCACGTTCTCGAGGGAATTCTTATTTTTGATCAGGTTAAACTGCTGAAATACCATCGATGATTCCCTTCGAAGATTTTGTTTCACCCTTCGATCCTTTGTCTTTAGGTCATAGGTCCGGTCGTCCACCTTGATCGTCCCCGCCTCCGGTTTCTCCAAGAGATTTAAGCACCGAAGGAGCGTTGACTTTCCCGTTCCGGAAGGACCAATGATCGCGACGACCTCACCTTTTTCAATGTCCAGATCCACGTGGTCCAAGATCACGTTGTCTCCAAATTTCTTGCATAAGCCTCTGATCTCTATGTAACTCATTTACGCAACGCCTCCCTCTACCTTTTCCTTCGCGGGTGATTTCGGCTGATCTGGTATGGAAAATTTCTTCTCCAAAACCTTGAATGCATTCTCAAGCACTACCGTGATCACCCAGTATATGATCGCGAGGGAACAATACACTTCAAAATAGCGGAAGTTTTTACCTGCAAGGATACGGCCCTGCGCCGTCAGATCCACGACTGCCACCGTAAATGCCAGGGAGGTTCCCTTGATCAATGAGATCAGGGAATTTCCAAGGGAGGGAAGGGCCACGATCACCGCCTGGGGAAGGATGACCCTTCTAAGAATTTGAAACCCTGTCATTCCCAAGGTTTTTGCCGCCTCGATCTGTCCCTTGTCCACCGATTGGATGGCTGCTCTGATAATCTCGGAATCAAAGGCTGACTGATTCAGGCCAAGCGCAATGATAGCAAAGAGAATGGCCGGAATGGCATTCAGGTTGTAGTTTGTTCCAAACCTCATGTTATGATACTTCAGGATCAGTGGTATGCCGTAATAGGTAACGTAAAGCTGCACTAGGATCGGCGTACCGCGAATGATTGAAATGTATAACACAGCTAGCTGTCGCAGCACTGGGATCTTATTGATCTTGATCAGCGCCAAAAGCAGTCCCAGCACATAACCGATCAAGGTCGCGATGAGCGTTAATTCAATTGTGACCGGCAACGCGCTAAGGATGGGCGGGATCTGATCAAAGACCAATTTCCAATCAAATAGTTTCATTTACGTCACCTCTTTTACTTATTTGTCAGCGATGGTAGGAGAAAACTCACCAAATAAAAACTCCTGGCAAAGCTTCGTGGAAGTGCCGTCTGCGATCACTTCTGCCAACGCCTTGTTAATGTCCTCATAAAGCTGATCATCCCCATAAGCTACTACGAAAAACGTATACTTCGTGGATGTTCTGCCCTTTAGGCTATAGGTGTTTAGCTCCAGCGGATACTCCTTGCTGTAATAGGCGTTGTACATGGGCGCATCGATCAGCATGATGTCATATCTTCCGGATTCTACGTCCGTCAACTGAGATACGATGTCGGCGGAGGAATACTCGATCTTGATCTGCTGATCAGGGTGCTCCTCGTTGTAATCCTCGATCACGGTCGTCTTGTCATTTCCAGCGCCGCCAACATAGGTCAGACCGGCGAACTGGGAAAGATCCTTGTCGGGATCTGCGGTAATGTCCTTACGAAATACTACCAAATATTCATTTACCATGATGGGATCCGTATAATGCACCAGCTTTTCTCTTTCCTCATTCTTAGCAAGATTGTTGAAACCTAGCTGATATACCCCGGAATTTACGCCAGTGATAATGGAGGATACTCCGTCAACCCGTACGATCTCGAGTTCGTACTGAGGAAGCTTCTCAAAGACTGCCCTCAAAAGCTCCGTATTATGTCCGGTAATGTTTCCGTCATCATCGGTGTAAACCAAAGGTCTGGGACCGCCGCCGGTTGCTGCCACGATCTTTCTCGGCGCCGCATCTGCTCCTGCGGCGCTCGCCTTCGAAACATCATTTCCGCAGCCCGTAAGGGTTCCTGCCAACAAAGTAAATACAAGTGCCAATGCGAATATAGATAAAAGTTTCTTTTTCATGATCTGTTTCCTCCGGTCTTTTACTCATTCTTCAAAAGTCCCTTTAAGGGATTTACGGTGATGTCAAATTCAGGTCTGTAGTTGGTGGGCTCTCTGTCCTCCCAGGAAGGAGAATTCCAAATGGTCTCGGAAATCTCGGACTGGTATTCCTCCGGCGTCTCCCCTGCGGGATGCTTTAAGAACAGGTTCTCGGGATCTGCGGAAAGCTTTGCTCTCTCATGATCGGTCTTCCAAATCTCCTCGAAGGGGATCAGGGGAACAATGCGGTCCTCATAACCCTTGAAGAATCCCCTGCTGTCGCCAATGCCGCGGCCCTCGCGGAAGAAGGTGTACTTTGCGAACTGCGGGATGGAATACAGCTCTCTTAAATATCCCCAAATGTTCTTGTATTCGGTAATTCTCTTCTTCATGGGACCGATGGACTTATAGTATCCGGTCTCCCATCTCACCAGGGAAACATATGCTCTGATGTCGGAATCGGTTACATAATCACCGAAGATGAAACGGTTGGTTTCCAGTCTCTTGTCGAGCTTTTCCAGGGAGTCGAAGAAGTCCTCATAGCCCTCGTTATAAGCCTCCCATGAAACGCCAAATGCCATGCGATAGTGCCCGTTGTTGATATGAGGGAAGAGCCAGTCGTTGAACTCATCGATCTCTTTTCTGTACTTCTTGGGATACAGGTCCGGCGCATCCACGGGCTGGAACTTTCGGAACTGCACCTCGATGTAATTGGAAAGTCTGTGGTAGTCATTGTTGACTGCCTTCTTCTCAACAACGTCAACAAAGGTCGGCGTCGTTGCGCGGCCCTTGTAATCAGGGTTCGCATTCTTATAAAACTCTGAGAGGAAGTGAACTCCCGTGATGGGATCCTTGAAATCCTTCTGATCTGCAAAGCCGTGACCATACTTGTTGGTCTCACCAGAGTGGCTTGTGGTTTGGTCTGCGATCACGTTCTCAAGACCAAGCAGGTCTCTCGCGATCACGGGACGATTGGACCAGTTGCACCCGTGCGCCCAGTAGATGGCGAAGCGATTTGCCTCTGCCTTATGCTCTCCTTCCTTGTCGCCGAAGGGTACGATGAAGGAGTTCGGCTGGCGTACAAAAACGCCTCTCTCATTGGTCTCATCCTTCTGCTCGTTGGGTCTCGGTGCGAGGCCGCCTGCCTCTGCTGCGAATTTCTCCGCGAGTTCATCCGTATAATCCGTTTTTACGTTCTGTGCTTTATGAAAACTTAAACTGCAACTATTTCCCATGGTTTTGATCTCCTTTTCATTTTTGTTTTAATTGTATCAAGCCGATCGCTTCGTGCTTCGCACTCTCGCATTTTAGGTAAAAAAATAACAGTCCAGCACCGCTGAAACTGTTTGCCATTTGTCTGCATTCAAATTTCATGGATACTCTAACTAGACTGTATGAATCTACGCGTCATGCAGCAACAGCAACACATCATCATCGTATTCTCCTTCTTGCCAGTATTGTAAATCTTCATCACCGTTGCTCCTTTCGCAGTTATTTCTTCATCCTTGTTTTTGGGGTTGTTTTGAAGATGTGTTTATCTTACGCTAGGAATGAGGATTTGTAAAATCCCGAAACCTGATCGCTTGTGATAAGCATTTCTTATTGCGCGTCATACAAAAAGAGCACCTGCTTATCGCAAGTGCCCTTTGAATCCTCTCAAATAATGTAATACCATTCCTCACTCTGCGTGAGTTCTTCGCTTTTATGAGCATTTTCACCTGTCTGATATTCCATCTCCAGATTCTTCATGCTCACTCTTGTGTTCGCAGCAACGCTGCTGGTAATAAACGCATTACCTCCGATCACGGCATTTTCGCCGATCACAGTGTCACCGCCAAGGATGGAGGCTCCCGCATAGATCGTCACGTTATCGCAAATGGTAGGGTGACGCTTTTTCCCGGACAATTTCTGTCCACCTCTGGTCGATAACGCTCCGATCGTTACGCCTTGATAGATCTTAACGTTCTTACCGATCACAGAGGTCTCACCAATGACAATTCCCGTTCCATGATCAATAAAAAAGAATCTGTCGATGGAAGCGCCAGGATGTATGTCAATTCCCGTTCTTGAATGCGCATACTCCGTCATCAGCCTCGGAAGCACTGGAACTTGATCAAGATATAATTCATGTGCCAGTCTGTAGACCGTGATCGCCATCAATCCCGGATAAGCCAATATGATCTCCTCATAGCTTCCCGCTGCAGGATCTCCGTCATAGGTTGCCTTCAGGTCTGTTTCCAGGTATTCGCGTATCTTCGGCATTTTTTCGAAAAAGTCTTTGCAAATTCGATAACTCTCCTGCCTTTTTTCTTCTTCCGACAAGTTTCCCCGATTTTTGCAATAGGTCAAGGCTAAATAAATCTGCTCGCTTAAATGATAAAAAACATCCTCGATCGTTACGGCCAAATACGATTTGGGATGAGACGTTTTGAGACATCTGTCCATGAAGTAGCCGGGATATACGATTCCAAAAAGAGACTTGATCAGGTCATGTACCTCCGGCTTGTTCGGTTTATTATATAGATTGATTTCATCGATTGTTTTGCCGCCTTCATAATCGTTCAAAATTTTCTGCAAAACCTGACCGATCTCTTCTTCTCTGCCTGCGCCATCCATTATGTTTTCCTTCCTGCAGCCCATATTATCAAGAACCAACTGCTCTTGTAATTTTGCATCTTGGCTTCATTTCATCATGAAAGCTCGCGAAATTTCAACAATTCTTCTATGTACGCCTTCCCATACATGGAAAGCCTGCTACCCTTTCTCGTAATGTATCCGATAGTAAGAGTGTCTTCCTCTTTTAACTTAATGGAGATCATTCCCTTCAGGATCGCATCCTGTTCTGAAAGCATGCCAGAGCCGACGGAATATCCTTGAAGGCTGGCAATCAGCTCCATCGTCGTTGCACGGTCATCCGACTTGATCAGCTTTGCGAAATCATAATCCGCCATCGCTTCTTCCGTCAGATAAAAGTTGCTGTCATCCGTCTGATCAAAGGAAATGCAGGGGTAATCCCGAAGCTCTTCGAGGGAGATTTCCTTACGGTCTGCAAAGGGATGTCCCTTCCAGACGTAAGCATAGGTCTCTCTTTGCATCAGCGGGACGAATTCCAACTGAAACTCCTTTAAGAGCTTTTTTAGTACCTTCTCGTTGTTGCCGGAATAGGAAACGACGCCAACTTCGCTCTTTAAGTCCCTTACGTTCTCCAAGACCTCCCGCGTCTTTGTCTCATGAATGGAGAACAAAAAATTCTCCGGTTCATACCGGCGGATCACCTCGGCGAAGGAACGGATCGCAAAATTATAATGCTGCGTGGACACCGAGAACTTCTCCTTTGCCTTATCCGAAGACAGATACCTCTCCTCAAGGATTTCGTACTGTCCCATCAGCTTCTTCGCATAGGTGAGGAATTCCCGCCCTGCCTCCGTCAGGACAATGCCCTTGTTTGAACGCTCGAAGATCAGAATGCCGAGCTCATTTTCCAGCTCCATGATCGAACTGGAAAGTGCAGGCTGCGACACGTACAGCTTTGTTGCCGCCTCACGCATGGAAGAAGAATTGGCAACCGCCAACACATATTTTATTTGATTGATGTTCATATGGACGCGCTCCTTTCTTCTCATGCATGGGTTTTCACGCGGCGGCTTCTTTTATGCCCGCGCCGTAATGCTCTAATTCTGCTGCTTTCTCTTCTCGTAGTCCTCCAGTGCGGATTTGATGGCCTCTTCCGCGAGCACGGAACAGTGCATCTTATAATCGGGAAGTCCGTCGAGTGCCTCCGCAACGGCCTTGTTGGTCAGCTTCATTGCCTCGGATACGGGCTGTCCCTTGATCATCTCCGTCGCCATGGAGCTCGACGCGATGGCGCTGCCGCATCCAAAGGTCTCAAACTTCACGTCCTTGATCACTTCGTCCTCGATCTTCAGATACATCTTCATAATGTCGCCGCACTTTGCGTTACCCACTTCGCCGACGCCGTCAGCGTCCTCGATCACGCCCACGTTCCTAGGGTTACGAAAATGATCCATTACCTTTTCACTGTATAAAGCCATTTTAAACTCCTCCTATTATCTTGCTCATCATATTCAACCGCTATCTATATCCTACAGAATGAACTGCTTCTTTCCTGCCACGAGATCTCTCCAGATCGGCGAAAAGCTTCTCAGATATTCGACAACCTCTTTCACGGACTTGATCATGTAGTCCACCTCTTCGTCTGTTACGTCCTCGCCAAGGCTAAGTCGAAGCGATCCATGTGCCACGTCATGCACTCTGCCGATGGCAAGCAGCACGTGGCTGGGATCCAAGGATCCTGAAGTACATGCGCTTCCAGAGGATGCGCAGATCCCCTTGTCATCCAGCAGTAGGAGCAGCGACTCTCCTTCAATTCCCTCGAAGCAGAAATTCACGTTGCTGGGAAGACGCTTTGAAGCATCGCCGTTCAAAGCACTGTGCGGGATCTCCTTTAGGCCTGCGATCAGCCGGTCTCTCTTTTGGATCAGGTTTTTCGCGTTCTTATCAATGCTTGCAACGGCTTCCTTCACTGCGGTGGCCATCGCTGCGATGCCCGGCACGTTCTCCGTACCTGCTCTCTTGCCGCGCTCCTGCGCGCCACCCTCGATCAGGTTGGTCAGGCGGATCCCCTTCTTGGCATATAAAAACCCAACGCCCTTAGGTCCGTGATATTTATGTGCCGAAGAGGAAAGCATGTCGATCTGATCCGCCACGACGTTCACGGGAATATGCCCGATCGCCTGCACGGCATCCGTATGGAACAGAACCTGATGCTTTCTGCAGATTTCGCCGATCTCGCGGATGGGCTGGATCGTTCCGATCTCATTATTGGCATACATGATCGTCACAAGGCAGGTGTCCTCACGAATGGCGGCCTCAAGCTCCTCGGGGCGGATCAGCCCGTCCTCATGCACGGGAAGAAGCGTGACCTCATATCCTTCCTTCTCCAGCTTCTTTAGGGTGTGCAAAACCGCATGATGCTCAAAGGCAGAGGATATAATGTGTTTTTTGCCCTTGAGCGCACCGAGCCTTGCCCCCGTTATAATGGCCTGATTGTCTGCCTCGCTTCCGCCGGAAGTGAAAATAATCTCTTGCGGCTGTGCGCCGATCGCCTCGGCGACGTCCTTCCTCGCCTGCTCCAATACCTCCTTGGCGCGCTGGCCCACTTCATAGAGGCTGGAGGGATTTCCAAAGGTCTCATTCATAACAGAGACCATAGTTTCTATGGCATCCTTGCTCATCTTCGTTGTTGCGGCATTATCTGCGTAGATCATGTGTATCTCTCCTTTGTCTTCAAAAGTAATTCAAATTATAAATACTTTTGCCTACTATGTCAATAGGTAATAAAAAGAAAAATGTCTTGATTAACCTATTCACCCATGATATAATAGGGTAAATAGTTTCCAAACTGGAAGAAAGGCGGTGCAGTCATGATCACAACAAAGGGACGCTACGCACTTCGCGTCATGATCGATCTTGCGGAAAATCACGGAAACGAGAGTTACGTTCCACTGAAGGATATTGCCGAGCGGCAGGAAATCTCAAAGAAATATCTTGAGATCATCGTAAAAGACATGGTGAGCGGCGGCCTTCTCATAGGCGCCAGCGGAAAGGGCGGCGGCTATAAGCTTTGCCGTAAGCCCGAGGAATATAATGTCGGAGAAATTCTCGAAGTCATGGAGGGAAAGCTCTCCTCCGTCAGCTGTCTGTCCGGTGATTTCAATGATTGTCCCAGAAAAAACAGTTGCCATACCCTCCCGATGTGGACAGAGTATGACAACATGGTCCATGACTTCTTTTATGGCAAAAAACTGACGGACTTACTGAGTAAGAAAAAGGGATCTGCGCGTAAAGCTTCTTCGTCTAAATAATATAATCCGCCCAGCTGCCGGCGGCCTTGCGTCTGCACTCTTCCAGCAGGTCGCCCAGCGTGCGATTCTTCGCATATTCCCGAATGCGCTCGTTGATGCTTTCCCAAAGGCACTCGTTGACGACGCCTCGCAGGGAACCTCCCTGACCATCCTCCGCGACCTCCATCCCCGCAAGAATACTGCCATCCAAGGCGTTCAACACCTCCGACAGCTTGATCACGTTGGCGGAGCGGGACAAGCTATATCCGCCTCTAAGCCCTTTCTGCGCGCGGATCAGGCCTGCCTGTCTTAGAAGGGGCAGGATCTGTTCCAAATATTTTTGCGAAATATTTTGTCTCTCCGCGATCTCCGTCGTGGAAACGCTCACATGATTCTCTGAATTGTTTGCAATGTCTAGCAGGGCCATCATCCCATATTCCACTCTTGTTGATACGATCATAATTGTCCCCTCCTTTCCAAGAGCTTATTTTCAACATATCACTATTAGCCTACTATGTCAATAGGTATTGTAAGGAAAATAAAAGCATGTCATGAGATTTCTCCCAGGACATGCTTTTGCATCACGTCATACTCTTATAATACCAGCTCCATGCATATCTTTTGCGGCTTGAGTCCCATCGCCTCATAAAACTTCATGGCGGGGGGATTGCAGGTCCAAACATTCAGCGTGACGTTATAATATCCCTGCTCCTTTGCAAATTGTATCACATGGTCATATAAGGTCCTCCCGACGCCCTGCCCGCGCGCCGCCTCATCCACGCAGATGTCATCGATATAAAGCGTCCTTACGTCCGTGAGCACGTTGTCCCCGAGGATTTGCTTGGAGATCGTGAACGCATGTCCCAAAACAATGTCCTCCTCATTCACGCAGACGAACGTTGGCGTCTCATCCTTCTCCAGGATTTCTTTCAGCTGCGCGCCGTTATACTTGGTCGCAGGCCCCTTGAAAAGATCCGGCCTTCCGTTATGATGCACCATGTCCACCTGTACCAAAAGCTCCAGGATCCTTGGAATATCCCTCTGTTCCGCGCGCCTCACCGTATTCATCCCTGTCTCTCCCTTCATTATTCCGCATGCCCAAATCTCACTGACTGCCAGTGCAAATTCCCTTCGCAGTTCACGGGCAGGAAGCTTCATTTCCAGCATGTATTATAACAGGAGGAACGCATCAGGTCAAATCAATTTAAGGCAGGCAAGGAGCGAAGACCTCGCCAAAGAAAAGGCTTCAAAACCGCTGAGTCTCTTCCCCTCTTCCACGGGCGGAAGATTTGTCCGGTCTCTCTCTAAGCCTGCGAACCCGTCAAAGTCGAACAGATGCGGCTCGAGCGACAAAAACCCGGAAAATCCGTCTGCGAACAGGCGCCGCAGGATCTCGGTCAGATTGCCGTCCCCATACCCGGCGGGAACCACCTTTCCGTTCTCCCAAAGGGCGTCCTTTACGTGAATATAGGCAATGTCCTTCTTCAGCAGCTCATAAGCCTCCAGGGTATCCTGCTTTGCCTGCACGAAATTTGCGAAATCAAAGATCGCCTTGAAATACTCTCCTCCAAAGGCATCCAGGATTTCCCGACATTCCTTTGCCTTCTCGCCATAGATCCCCTTTTCATTCTCATGCAGGAGACAGATCTTCTCCTGCTTCGCGTACTCTGCAAATTTCCCGAGACGCTCCCACACGATATCCTTGACCTGCGCGTCCGGCATCGCCTCCTTCGGAAGATAAAAGCTGAACATGCGAATGTAGGAAGACCCCATGATCTGTGCAATCTCTACCGCCCTTTGAAACTCCTCAAAATGCTTTTCGAAGGGATCCATGACCCCGATCTTCCCCAAGGGGGATCCCAGCGCGGAGATGGCAACGTCTGCGTCTTCCAGACGCTTTTTGATCTCCTTCAGCTTTACATTGTCATGATAGATCAGATTATTTCCATCGACGCCGCGCATTTCCACATAATGCATATTCAGCTTCTGCAAGCATTCCAGCTGCGTCCCCAGATCCTGCGCGATCTCATCTGCAAAGCCTGTTAATTTTTCATATCCATTCATGATCCGTAACTTCCTTTCGTATCGAATACTATTCCGGAGTCCTCTTTCACCTTTGAGGTTGCCCTTCTCTTGTTCAGTTCCGCGACAAACAGATCCTCGTCAATAGGGAGCGTAATCGTCTTGTCAAGCCAGGAGGAGAGATACATGGCATTGGAGATTGTAAGTCCGCGAATGCCCTCCTGTCCCTTTGCGACCAGCGGCCCGCCATGTAAGATGCAATCTGCGAACGCCTTCATCACGCCCACGTGCTGCTCGTTCTTCCCGTCCGTCTCAATCCGGATCCGCTCCATGGGCGGTTTCGCGAACCCGATCTTCTCGGTCATGCAAAACTCCCTTTCATTCACGAGCAGCCGATCAAAGGTGAGCTGATCATGCTCGCAGACGATCTTGCCATATTCGAAGGTCAGCTCGAGGCGATTCGTCCCGGGTGCGTCTCCCGTGGTCGTCACGAAGACGCCCGTGGCTCCTCCTTCGAACTCCAGGTATGCCGTCACGTCATCTTCCACTTCGATGTCATGCCATTTTGCCTCATGGCAGAACGCCCTGACCTTTACGGGCATGCCGCAAAGCCACTGCAAAAGGTCCAGCTGATGCGGGCACTGATTCAGAAGTACGCCGCCGCCCTCGCCGTTCCAGGTCGCCTTCCAGCCCGCCGCATCATAATAGCTCTGCGTGCGATACCAATCCGTGATGATCCAGTTCACGCGCTTCATGGCGCCCAATTCGCCGCTTTGGATCATCTCACGGAGCTTACGATACACGCAATTCGTCCGCTGATTGAACATGATGGCAAACACCTTATCGCTCTGATCTGCCGCCTCATTCATTCTGCGAACCTCCTTTGTTTCCACGCCCGCAGGCTTCTCACTGAGGACGTGCACGCCGTGCTCTAATCCATAGATCGCAAAAACCGGATGCAGCGAATGCGGCGTTGCAATGAGGATCGCATCGCACAATCCAGAGTCGATCAATTCCCTGCCGTCGGTGAACCGCTTCACGTCCTCCGGCAGATTCTCCTTCGCCCAATCCAGACGGATCTGCCGAATGTCGGCCACCGCCGTCAGCTTCATCCCCGGAACCAAACCGTCCACAATGCTCTTTGCATGCGCGCTTCCCATGCCGCCGATCCCTATGATACCCATGCGAACAAATTCCATTTTAACTTCCTCCCATACCGTTTCATCATTGCCGTTTTTCAAAATTGTCCCAAAATCATTCCCGACTTCGATAAAATGATTGTAAAAGATTTGAAAAAGATTTAATATGTATATAAAATACTATTTTTATGTAATTTTCCGATCTTTTGGGAGAGAACGCCAATGAGTGAAAATGGAAAAGAAAAAGAACGCTATATGATGTATCCCGTGGCTCCGCCCCTGGACGTCGTCTATCGAAATGCCACGGCGCCTTACCCCGTCGGCCCTCATTCACATAATGCCGCGGAGCTTTACTATACCTTGACGGACCTGCCGGACGTACTGCTAAACGATAAGGTGTTCGCCGTACCTGCAGGGACGCTGCTGATCATTCCAACCTTCTGCGTGCACCAGCTCTATCATGAGACGGGCATCCCTTATGAACGCTATATTCTGACCATCCACGCAGGTTGGCTCGAGCATGCGCTCTGCGAGGGGGCCTCCAGATTTTCCTTCCTCGGTCAGTCTCACAGTCCCCGGTTCGTTTTTCCGACCGGAACACAAAAAGAGCAGCTCCTTCGCTCGTTTCAGGAACTGCTCTCCTTTTCCGACCATACGACCCCAAGGGCCATGGCTAGTTTTTTTCAATTTCTCGATTGCCTTCAGGAGCTGACAAAGAGCCTTCCCCCGGAGGCGACTCTCCCCTCGTCGCCTTCCCAGGAAAAGGTGAATGACATTCTCGCCTATCTGCGGGAGCACCCAAAGGATACCCTCACCATCCGCGACCTCGCGTCCCATTTTTACTTAAATCCCGATTACCTTGCGCGCCTGTTTAAGAACCACATGCATGTCTCCCTCGGCCATTATCTCACGTTGCAAAAGATCAGTGCCGCAGAAGAGCTGCTCCGCGAGGGACAGTCCGTAACGCAGGTGCAGGAAACTCTCGGGTACTCCAGCTATGCTTATTTCTTCAAGACCTTTCAAAAGATCACTGGCATCTCGCCCAGCCAGTATCGAAATCAGTTCAAAGGAAGAACATAAAAAAGAGACGTCCTAGCGGGCGTCCCTTTCAGAAAGTCTCTTTTCAAATCGATTTTTACTGGTATTCTCGGGAATTGTCGTCGCATACTTCCCGCTAAAACAAGCATCACAATATCCGATATGCCCCACCAGCTCATGCAAGGTATCAAGCGGAAGATACCCTAAAGAATCCGCACCGATCTCCTTTGCGATCTCCGGGATGCTCATCTGGCAGGCGATCAGATTCTCCTTGGAATCCACGTCCGTACCATAATAACAAGGGTTTGTAAAGGGCGGCGACGAGATCCTCACGTGAACCTCCGTGGCACCTGCCTCCCGAAGAAGCCGGACAATCCTCTCGCTGGTCGTTCCCCGGACGATGGAATCATCCACAAGGATGACGCGCTTCCCGTCCACCGTGTCCTTCAGGGGATTGAGCTTGATCTTCACCTGATTGTTTCGCTCCTCCTGCACGGGGGAGATGAAGGTTCGTCCAATATACTTATTCTTGATGAATCCAATGCCGTACGGGATGCCGGAATATCTGGCATACCCCAGCGCCGCGTCCAGTCCGGAATCCGGAACGCCCACCACCACGTCCGCCTCCACGGGATATTCCCGCGCCAGGATCTCTCCTGCCTTGACTCTGGCCGCATGGACGGAGATGCCTTCGATCTCTGAGTCCGGTCTCGCAAAATAAATATATTCAAAGATGCAGATCTGCTTTCTTACGGTTTCACAATAGTCCGTATATTTCGTAATGCCATTTTCCGTAAACACGAGAAGCTCTCCCGGAAGAAGTTCCCGGACAAGCTTTGCGCCCACGGCCTCCAAAGCGCAGCTCTCGGATGCCACCACGTAACTCCCGTCCGCCCGCCGTCCATAGCACAGCGGCCGGTAGCCGCGCGGGTCTCTCGCCGCGATCAGCTTCGTCGCCGACATCAAGACGATCGAATAAGCGCCCTCCAGATATTTCATGCTCTCCAGAACGGCCCGCTCGATGGAGCTGGTTTTTAAGCGCTCCCTGGTCACGATATACGCGATGATCTCCGTATCCGAAGTGGAATGGAAAATGGCTCCCGAAAGCTCCAGCTGGTCTCTCAGCTCATACGCGTTGCTTAAGTTTCCATTATGTGCCAGTGCCATTTTTCCCTTTTGATGATTGACCTCAATGGGCTGACAGTTATTTCTGTTATTCCCGCCGGTGGTTCCGTAGCGCACGTGCCCCACCGCCATCGTTCCTTCCGGAAGCTTTGAGAGCGTCTCCTCGTCAAAGACCGTGCTCACCTGGCCCAGATCCTTATGAGAAAAGAATAGTCCGTCATCATTGACGACAATGCCACAGCTCTCCTGCCCGCGATGCTGCAGGGCATATAAGCCATAATACACGTCCTTGGCAATCTGATAAGGCTTTGGGGAAAAGATGCCAAACACGCCGCACTCCTCATGAAGCTTTTCCATGTTCATATTCATGCTCATCTCCCCGCTTCCACAGATTTTTGTAAGGCTGCGCCGATAAATCCATTGAACAGCGGATGAGGCTTGTTCGGTCTGCTCTTAAATTCGGGATGGAACTGTACGCCGAGATAGAACGGCCGGTCCGAAAGCTCCACGGTCTCCACCAGAAGCCCGTCGGGTGAGATCCCTCCGATGGTCAGGCCTTTCTCCTGCAGGAGATCACGATAGTCATTATTGAATTCATAACGGTGACGATGACGCTCACTGATCTGCGATGCGCCATAGCAGCGCTCCAGCACGGTCCCTGCCTTCACCGCGCAAGGGTATGCGCCAAGTCTGAGCGTACCGCCCTTGTCGATGGAATCGCTCTGCCCCGGCATGAAATCGATTACCTTATGCTTGCACTGCTCATCAAATTCTCCGGAGTTGGCATCCGTGATGCCTGCCACGTTCCTCGCATACTCGATCACCGCGATCTGCATGCCAAGGCAGATCCCGAAATAGGGAATGTCATGCTCTCTCGCATATTTTGCCGCCTGGATCATGCCCTCGATTCCTCGGTTTCCAAATCCGCCGGGAAGAATGATGCCGTCCAGGGCGCCAAGCTCCTGATCCAGGACGCTTCCGCCTTCCTTTCCTTCTCCTGCCATGCCCGTCTCAAGCTTTTCGGAATCGATCCAATGAATATTCACGTGCGTGCCGTGATGATATCCTGCGTGTCGAAGCGCCTCCGCCACGGACAGATAGGCATCATGCAGGCCTACGTACTTTCCAACCAGTCCGATCTCCACGTTGCGGTCGCGCTTTCCGATCTTCTCCACCATGTCCGCCCAATCCGTCAGATCCGGCGCGGGTGCCTCGATCCCAAGCTCCCTGCAGACCACCTCGGAAAAATGCGATTTCTCCAGCATCAGCGGTGCCTCGTAGAGATTCGGCAGGGTAATGTTTTCAATGACGCAATCCGGCTTTACGTTACAGAACAAGGAAATCTTCTTGAAGATGGATTCCTCCAGCGGCTCGTCGCAGCGAAGAATAATGACGTTCGGATTGATGCCCATGCCTTGAAGTTCCTTTACGGAATGCTGCGTGGGCTTAGATTTATGCTCTTCCGAGCAATGCAGGTAAGGCACCAGACACACGTGAATGAACAGGCTGTTCTCACGGCCGACCTCAAGCGAGATCTGACGCACGGCCTCCAGGAAAGGCTGCGATTCGATGTCACCGATAGTGCCGCCGATCTCAGTGATCACGACGTCCGCGTTCGTCTTCTTTCCGACACGGTACACAAACTCCTTGATCTCATTGGTCACGTGAGGAATGACCTGCACCGTGGAGCCAAGGTATTCTCCGCGGCGCTCCTTGTTCAATACGTTCCAATACACCTTACCGGTCGTAAGGTTGGAATACTGGTTTAAGTCCTCATCGATGAAGCGCTCATAATGTCCCAGGTCCAGATCAGTCTCCGCGCCATCCTCCGTCACGTACACCTCGCCGTGCTGATACGGACTCATGGTTCCCGGATCCACGTTTATGTAAGGATCCAGCTTTTGCGCAGCTACCTTCAGTCCCCTGGCTTTGAGCAGTCTTCCAAGGGATGCCGCCGTGATTCCTTTTCCCAGTCCTGAAACCACGCCTCCTGTTACAAATACATACTTTGTCATCATAAATCATCTCCCCTAATCAACTTTTAAAACTATTTATTTTCCACTATCGCCATAGTTGGAAAGAACTCTGGCGGAGGGATCGTTTACGTTGCAGCCTTCCCAAGATTTGTTAGGCATCCAGAAGTCTACGATCATGTCGGCCTGGCCGGGGTAGTACTTCTCAAAGATGTCGCGGTAGAGTAAGGATTCCTTGGTGAAGGGTCTTGCGTGATCGTATTTCAGGCATCCTTTCTCGAACTCTTCCTGGGTATATTTCTTTTCTGCGTATTCTTTCAGGTAGTCCACCATGGAGTGGCCAACGGCATCGGAGAAGGCTGCCTTCTCACGCCACAGGATCTCATAGGGCAGGTAGTCGCCCTCCTCGAAGGCATGGCGGAGCAGGTACTTGCCCTTGCCATAGGTATTAATCTTCTTCGCGGGATCAATGCTCATCACATACTTCACGAAATCGAGATCGCCAAAGGGAACTCGCGCCTCCAAAGAGTTCACGGAGATGCAGCGGTCCGCGCGGAGCACGTCATACATGTGAAGCTCCCTGATCCTCTTGACTGCCTCCTCCTGGAAAGCCTCAGCGGAAGGAGCAAAGTCCGTATATTTATAACCAAAGAGTTCATCCGAAATCTCGCCGGTCAGGAGCACGCGCACGTCCGTCCGCTCATGAATGGCCTTGCAGACAAGATACATTCCCATACTGGCGCGGATGGTAGTGATGTCAAAGGTTCCAAGCAAATGAATGACCTTCTCTAAGCTGGAGATCACGTCCTGCGGCGTCATGTAAACTTCCTTGTGATCACTGCCGATGTAGTCTGCCACCTGCTTTGCATATTTCAGATCAATGGCGTCCTCGCTCATGCCAATGGCAAAGGTGCGGATGGGCTTATCAGACTTCTTTGCGGCAATGGCGCATACCAAAGAGGAATCCAAACCGCCGGAAAGAAGGAAGCCGACCTTCGCGTCCGCAACGAGTCTCTTCTCAACGCCTGCGACCAGCTTGTCATGGATGTTCTTGCAAACCGTCTCAAGGTCATCCGTGCAAACCTCATCAACCTTCGCGACGTCGCAGTAGCAATGAAACTTCTCCGATTCATGCTCCGGATCATAGGTCGTCCCGAGCTCGCCGCTCGCATAATAATAACCGGGAGGGAAAGGCATGATCCTCTGCGCCAGGCCCACAAGGTTCTTAGCCTCACTGGCGAACAGGATGATACCCTTTTTGTCATATCCGTAATAAAGCGGCCGAATGCCGATCGGATCTCTGGCCGCGATATATTCTTTCTTTTCTCCGTCATAAATGATGCAGGCAAACTCTGCATCCAATTCAGAAAACATGTGAAGGCCATGCTCCTGATACAGGGGAAGGAGGATCTCACAGTCACTGTCGCTTGCAAAGGTATATCCTTTCGCCCTCAGTTCCTCTCTTTCCTTTTCGAATCCATATAATTCTCCGTTGCAGACCACGTAATTCTTTCCCAGGGAGAACGGCTGCATTCCGGCATCCGTCAGCCCCATGATGGCCAGACGGTGAAATCCCAAGATCCCATTTCCCGTATCCACGATCCTGCTGTCGTCGGGACCGCGGGAAACCGTGGCGTCAAAGCCATCCCGAAATTCCTTTAGGCTCACGCCCTTTCCACAATAACCCATAATCGAACACATTTTGTATTTCCTCCACAAATTTATAAAATGAACCATGCCCATTCGCAAAATCGCTGCTGCGCAGCTTTCCTTTTGCTCATG
>CAMZDG010000020.1 GCA_947305245.1 uncultured Lachnospiraceae bacterium | reverse complement strand
CTCGATGAGAAGCTGCGTGTCATACCGAAATTCCAACATCTTTTGTTCCTCCTTTTATGCGTACGATCATTATCATTCCAATGATCCAAAGGACATTATATACGATGTCGGGGCATGCTGTAAAGAAAAACGACCCTTTTTTGTTGAAAAAATACCTCATTCATGATATACTTCGAAGCGTTATAAAATACCATCCCCGAAAAATGCTTCCTGGAATCGCCTCAATAAACTTCCCGGATGGATCATGGGAGAACAAAGGATGAAAAGAAAAGTCTTAACAATATTTACAATATGCCTCCTGGCGCTGTCTGCCTGCTCGAAAAATCCGGAAGATATCCGCGGCACGATCATGACGCAGGAAGCAACCTCCGCATCTTCGGAAAAGCAGGGCGCGGATGCACCCTCCGCATCAGAAGACACCTCCGAAAAGACTTCCGACGCGGAAACCTCTTCCGGAACCTCGGAAAAGACGGCAGCGTCTTCTGAAGAAGAGATTTCTCTCGGTCACAGCCTGAACAATATCTATGAGAGCACCTTCCTTGGCATTGGCTGTAAATTAAACGAGGAGTGGACCTTCCTTTCCGACGAGGAGATCCAAAAGACCAACCAATTTATGGGTGAATTCATGGGCGAGGAAATGAAGCGTGCCCTGAAGAACGCCACCACCTTTACGGACATGATGGCAACGCACAGCAATGGCATGGACACCGTGAACATTTCCTTCGAAAAGCTTCCCCTTACCTATTCGACCATGACGGAGATGCAATATCTCGAGCTGAGCGAAAGCAACATGGAGACTCCCCTAAAGAACATGGGCATGGAAGACATTTCGATCTCCATTGGCAAGTGCAACTTCCTTGGGAAAGAGCATTCCTGCCTCATCGTCTCCGCCACCTACTCAGGATCGAACTGTTATGAAACCATCGTTCCCATCAAGCGTTCCGGATATGTGGCGAACGTCGTGGCCTGCACCTGGAATGAGAATAAGACCTTGGAACTCTTAGACTCCTTCTATGTTTTGGAGTAACAATACATCATCGGAAAAAGAGCGTGACGTTTCCGATCTGAATTTCATCACCGGGCTCCAGCCTTTTGCGTTCATAGGGTTGGAGCCTTGTTGTTTTATTGCAGACAGTGCCATTGGTCGAATTTTCATCCTCCAAATAGTACTGGTCATCGTCCCGAAGGATCCTGGCATGCACTCGCGAGACGGATTCATCCGAGAGGTATAAGTCGACCTTTTCCTTATATTTTCCAATCAGGAGATTCGGCGTAGTCAGATCCGCTGCCTTTCTCCCGTCCGCATAATAAAGGCGATGCACCGTCTCCTTCTTTTCCGGCTTCTGCGTCAGGAAGGTCGTCCTTCCATACTCCTCCTCATAGGTGGTCTCCTCCGCCACCGCATATCCTCCGAGAAGCTGCTGGAGGTTTTCCCGATACTCCTCCCGCTGTTCCTGCTCCTTCCCCCTCTTGCTCCGTTTGTCTCCAAAGAGTCCAAAGAACCTTTTGGAGGCATAACTTTCCTGGGGCTTTTCTGCCTCCTTGGGCGGGGCAACGCTTTTTTCCTCGCGGCTGATGACCTCCCAGGGATCCGCTGCTTCCAGCTTTCGGACCTCCGTCTTGCTCTCCTCCTTTGTCTCCTTCTTCTTTTCCAGCACGGAAGCATCCTTGAAGATCTGCTCCTGGAGATAGGAATCCCCGTTCTTTTCCGCAGATTCATACATTTTATACACGGTCTCCACCAGCTCCGAATCGTCATAATCGATCTTCTCCACCAGGAAAGCCAAAAGCTCCAAAAACTGATTCTCCCCCTCATAATAAGGCACGTAAAGGAAGGAAAAGACTGGGCTTTCCAAGTCTTCGAAAATGTGGCGTGGATTCCAAATGACGTTCTCCTCCCGAAGCAGGAATCTCTCCAGCTCCTTTTGCAGTTTGCGAAGACTCCGCATGAAATCGAGCAGCCACTCCCTCGAAAGATTTCCCTTTTGATGGAGCTGCATCAGGCTTTGCTGAGACGTGATGTCATAATAGAGATAGGCCGACCCGTCCAGATATCTTAGGCTACAGGGCAAGAGCCCTCGGATCCCGCCGCGCGAGAGAATACAATATTGATATTTCTTTTCCTCCGGCTTTTCTTCCAGAGCAAGCCTGACATAGTTGCTGTGTAGGTTTCTGACATATTCCGTGTTCATTTCTTCTCCTCCAAGTCTTTCTGCTCAAGTCTTCTGCAAAGTCTCAAAAAGCCCGCCTGGTCCATCCGCCGCGCCGCGCAGGCAACCTCTGCGTTCCAGATCCGGTCTCCTAACAGAAGCCTCCCCGTTCTCGTGATCCTGATCTCATTATGCTTTAGAGAAATATAAAGATCACTGGTTTCCCATGCATAATGCTTGTCCGTCAGGTATTCCCGCCGCCAGGCAGTCATCTCCCGTGGCACGTCCTCCGCCGTAAGCCTAGTCATCTGCGCCGCCCGAATGGTATACATGGAGACGTCCTGCTCCATCAGACACCTGTTATACCAATACAGCAGGAAGCAGATCACAAAGATGATGCTTCCAATGACGATCGGTAATACCAGGGATGCCTCCACCGTAAAATATGCCTTCACTTTTCTTTTTCTCATTTTCATCCAATCCCTCCTTCACAGGTACAAATTGCCACAAGACAGCCCAGCCATAAAAAGGGCAGATACGGGATCCTCATATCCCTGCTCGCCTTTTTCAATAAAAGTAGCACTGCGCAGAATCCTCCCATGACGATCATACTGATCCCAAAGGCAACGATCGTCCGCTCCAGCAAAAGAAAAATACTCACCTGAAGCAGTACGATGCCGTCCCCCGCGCCCGCACTGTGTGTCGTTTGCGCCAAGGCAAGCAGGATCACTCCCGGAACTGCGCCAAAGAGGAGCTGATCCCAGGAAACCATCCCCCTGACCAGGAAAACCCCCGCCGCCAGCAAGGCTCCAAAACTCCCCAAAAGTAAGATCCAACTCTCGATCTCGCGCCTTCGCGCATCCAAAACGGCCAAAACAGCCAAATAAGTCATTGTCCCCGTCATTAGCATTATTCTCTCCCCCGCGCGGCATCCATTGCCCCACCCGCAAACCTCGTCCTCATTTCGCGACTTGCCATCGCCCCTTGTCCTCATTTCGCGACTTGCCATCGCTCCTCGTCCTTATTTCGCACCGCACCTTGAGCAGGGCCGGTACGCCTTCGCTTCCTCCCACCGAACCGCCCGAATGGTTCTTTTTAAGCCAAGGCAGTCCCGCCTATAGTGATAACAGTCGCCCTCCGGGGAGACCCAGATCACTCCATACGCCTCCCCCTTTACGCAAAAGCTGCAGGCTCTGTAATGGCTGCCCTTCGCATTGGTCGCACCCGCCAGGCTCCCTGCCGGGATCTGCTCCGGTTTCAGGTTTAAGTGACTGCAATCCAGACTGAGGTGATAGACCTCCGCATTCTCCGTCAGATAGTACAAGGTGTTTTCCGTCTCCGAAAGCTCATACCCCGTCCAGAGCCGCCCATAATATTGGTTCTCCAGCCAAAATCCCCGAAATCCCTGCACCGCCCATTTCGGCTGCACCTCGTAAGTCACGGCCAGCTCCACAAGGTCATCCTTCGTGAGAACGGAACCCCCCAGATACCATAGACCCTTGGCACCGTTCGCCACCGGGGCATCCGCCAGATACGCCGCTCCAAGGATCGCTTCCACCCTCGGCTTGACATATGCATAAGAAAAGGTCAGATTTCCGACGGCGCTTAGGATCTTACTTTTCTCCTCCCCGCTTTGTCCATCCTTTTCATTCCATGGCAACGCGCCATTTTGAAGCACCGATCCATACAGGCAGGTCTCCCTTCCGATCTCCCAAAGGGCCACCTCCATCTTCCCATGGAAGCGCATCATTTCCATTCCGCTGCCAAGAGTCAGAAAAAATAACAGAAATAACGGAAGGACCAGGGAGGCCTCCACGGTCATGGAGGCACCCCAGGCCTTAAGAAAGGAGGAACGCGGAGACATCCTCTCCGTGAGATAAAAGATGATCTTTCGTGACAATTCTCCTGCTTTCGCGAGAAGAACCCGAGAAGGTCTGATTGGGGTTTTCGTAAGATTCAAAGAAGATGCTTGATTTATTTTTCCTTTTCTATATTTTTTTGTGTTTGGGATGCTTCCCCACAGAGAGAACGTCACCGCGTGCCTCCTTTCCTCAATACTCTTTCTCCTCCCGTAACAAAACATGATATCCGTACTTGCTTCTTAAGCTGATCTGCGCTTTCATCCGAACCAGACAGGCATCCATGCGAAACGCCGCGTTGCCGGTCGTCATCCGTATGTCTGCCTCGCACATGTCCATGGCGCGGTAGCTGATCTCCTCCTCATTTGCGAGGAGAAAAAAAATCGTCAGATAATCCTGATAGCGAAGCCCCTCTTTCTCCTTCGCGGACTGCGGCGTCTCCCAAAGCCCCTCCAGAATGGAGCCCAGCCCATAATGCCATGTTTTCTCATTCTTTAAGAGCGGGATCCTGCCGCCCCGAACCAGCGTTCTTACGTCATAAATGCTCTCCGCATACGCCCAGCCGAAGAGGATCGTGGTACAAAACAGTTCCTCCAGCTCCGGCACGCCAAGAACCGTGCTGAGCACCAGCGCCACAACGTCCGCCTGCCCACGCTTCCCCTCGTCGGAAAATAAATAAGTGACGTTGGCGGCTTCACGCAGGGCCAGGAGCTTTTTCAGAACGCGGCGGAAATTCTCCGTGTCCCACTCCTTCCCCTCCAGGATGTATTCCTGCTCATATAAAAGCGCGCTGCCCTCCTTGAGCGATCCGTGGCACCCATAATAGGACTGCAGATACGCGACAAATAACGCCTTCTTCGCCGCCTGCTCCAGGCCGCTATCCTCCTGCAAAGCCATGTTTCCCTGACTAACTTGACCTTTTTTCATCCGATGCGAGATCAGATTGGAGGCATCGATCGCCCTTCCCGTCGCCAGGTCATCCCCGAACAGCTGTCCCGTCAGCCCCATTCCTCTTTGCTTGTCCACAAGGAGCGTCGGAGAATCAAACTTCAGCGTGGTCTTTTCCTTCCCCTGCTTGACTTCCTTTCCCTGATAGGCTGCGATCTGCGCGTCCACCGCCTGCTTTTCCGCCTCCACGTCCCGCATGTCCAGCTGATACTCCTTCACGGTCCGAAGCCACGTCAGGGCTTCCGACAGGGCCGAGGCGCCAAGGTCATCCTGAAGGGCCAACGCAGCCTTTTCCCGGAACACCGCGCCGCCTGCGTCCGTAAGGAGAAGCCACTCCGATACCTCCGCGCCCTCCAGCTCCATTCCAAGGAAATCCTTATACCGCATTCTGCCAAGGCTTTCCCAGACGTTACCGCCTGAAGCCCGCCCAAGGTTTAAGTCCAGGTACCAGGCAAGCCGTCCCTCCAGGTTTCTCTTGCTGGCGGTCTGCGTTCCATAGGAATCATCGACGGCAAGAAGATTGAATCTTCGAAACAGCTCCTGATGATATTCCGCCATCACGCTGTCCAGACATGCGTCCGCAATGCACTCCGCCTCCAGCTGCATCGTACTCACCCTGACCCCCTCCGTCAGAGCAAGGCACAGCGTCACAAGCACTCCCAGCGTCAGCGCCAGATAAACAGTCAGATACGCCGGGACTCTTTGCTTCGCATCCGTCATACCTTGTCCGTCTGCTTGGTGATCTTATTAAAGATCGAATTGACGATCTTCGTGATCTGTTCCTTGAAGATAAGGACCAGACCCACCAGCACAACGAAAAATTTTACAGGAGAGGTATAATATATAGATATTTCAAGGCATTTAACACGATTTACACTGTATATATATGGTTAGCCTTATAAAATAAAAAAACCTTCAGATTTAAGAATCCAAAGGTTTTATTCGTATTCCAATTTCTTTAGCTAAATTTATTACTTCTGGCATTGCTCTCAAATGCTCAAAAGCCTTCTTTTGTATCGTATTTACTCTTTGCTTTGTTACTTTAAGACGCTTTGCTATTTCAACATATTCCATATCATTGTAAAAATGTTCTATAATAACTATTCTTTCATTTCTGTTTTTAAGTTTCCAAATTATTTGAGAAAACTCCTCTGCATTTTCACTAATCAATATATCTAATAGAATATCTTTATCATCGGCTTTTTTCTCAACTTGGTTCTGCACCTTATCATCTTCCTCATCAAATCTTGTTATTTCGTATATTTCCAGAGCAGCTTTAATTGACTGAAATGTTTTTTCGCCGACATCCAACAACTTTCTAATGTATTCTTCTGAAGGAGTTTCACCATTATTTTTCTGCTGATACCTCGTTATTATATCCTTGTATTTTGAACAATAACTTTGAATAGCATCCGGTATGTGTATTAAATGCTCATCTCTTAGCCAATCCCGTATTTTTGAATCAATCTTCCATACGGCATAAGTTATAAACGCAGTTCCTCTTTTATTATCATAAGACTCAACTGCTTCCCATATAGCAATTTTTGCAAGATGCCTTAACTCTTCTTTCTCATGATAGGTTAAATCTTTTTTATAAACTGACCATATAGATATGCGTGTTTCGATAACCCCATGATTTCTATCAAAAATCTGCTGTAATATTTGTTCTGATTTGTATATATTCTTTTTTTCTTTTTCTTTATTATACAGCCTTACAAGCTCTTCATTTGTATATTGTTCCGCCATAAGTTACCCTCCTTATATTTTTATAAAGTATCCATAAAACTAATAGCCTTCTGGTAGTTCTCATTGTTATCCGTGCCGTTTTCATTATTTTTTTCCTCCGTAAGACCACAATCACTACTGATGGTCACATTCATATTTTTTAATTTCTTGACTATCTTATCAGACAGTTCATCTATATCCTTACTGTTGATTCCAAGGTAACTTGTATTGTCCCCTTGGGCGTATCTGTTAATAGCAGCAATCACCAATTCACGGGCACTGCTAAATCCGTATTTTCTGCATTCATTAAGTATTTTCAATGCGCTCATATCATCCGGCGCATCATCATAAAAACGCACCGTCTTCTGCTTCATCAACTCACCGCCTTATACTTGTGTTGAAGGATATCCTCATATCCCTTGGCGTTTATACAAACATCTTCAATAATTGTGACATTCTCACCTAAATCTCTGCCAAAGTTCTTTATAACAGAGGCTCCACCGCCCAAAAACACAAACTCGGTGAGAGTGGAGTTAAACTTAAGTGTCTTCAGGCTGTTCATAACGCCATCAACATATCCGTAAAGCCCTTCTCGAATTACTTCGAGGTATTCCCGATTGATGTTACTGGTTCCGTGTACCATTACATCCTTAATTATCGCTACGTCTGCCTCTTCTCCAAACTTCTGACGGAGATTCTCGTTAATCTCAGCCATTGCCGTAAATGTTCCAAGCGAAAGACTCTTGCAACGGCTCACATCAGGCTGACCTTCAGTTATCGGAAGAATATCTACCGTCCAGCTACCCACATCAACAACAACCGTTGTCATTCCGAATGTACCAAGCCGATTAACAATCGCCGCATATCCCTGCGGAAAAACATCAACGCTGATGATATACACCGAATAATTAACTCCTTCATATCTGAAGTTCAGCTTGCGATTCCTCATATAATAGTCATGACAATCCCTTTTTTCCTTACCCATCATAGTGAGCGGTAATCCTACCCCCAAACGTATCTCGCCTGATGTTATTCCCAAGGTTTTGAGCTTCTCTGCAATAGCAGCCATTGATGCTATCAACATATCTTCGTTGTCCAACTTGGATTTTTGTATCTCCATCTTAGGTGCGCCTACAGCATAATGCTGACCGTTCCAACTTAATGCTTTAGTCTCAATCGGCGGCTTTGTAGCCAACCTCTTAACACCTGACTGCATTACGAAGCCAGTGTCTCCCTTGGTGTTACCGTTCCCGTAATCCACTCCTACAAAAATTGCTTCCATGTCTTTTCCCTCCTATAAATCCTTTAATGTTGATACTAAGTTTGCCTGTGCTGTTTTTCTGAGCTTTTGAATCTCTGCATTCAACTGGGCTATTACTGCATCCTTCTCTGCAAGTTTCTTCTTCAGAAGCTCTATTTCTTTATCCATCGCTTTGTTAATTACGACCTTCTGCGGAGCTACGAAAGACTTGCCAGCCTGTAATTCTTGTAATCTGACCAGTTCATCATGTACCGCTTCATTATTGTAAAAAAACGCTCTTGATAACCCTGTCTTCTTTACGAGTGTGCAAACCACTATCTGCTCATCATCGTTAAACATCTTGTTCATTGCAGCGATGGCTTTATTCACCTTATCCTGACTATTCTTGCGGTTCTGAATAACCATGTGTTCATGCTTCTCCACTGATTTCACCTCCCTCTCTATTTATATTGTCGTTCGTAATTTCACTCGGTAAACAGGAAATGTATTTCTTATATATCCTGTTTTTTGTGTGTGATATTGTATGTTTGTTTCGTCTATTCCCAGTCATCTATTATCTCCTTCAACATACCATCCATAGTTGTACGCATGTTTCGGGTTTCATCCGCAAGCATCTGATTTCCGATTTTTCTATAATATTTAAGACTTGATGTATTGGAGTGCCCCATGAGCTTTGCGATGGTCACATCATCTATATGCATCTCCGTAAGACGCTTGCCGTAGCAATGCCGCCAGATATGTGTTCCCACACCGAACAACTCCCCGTTATCATCTCTAAGGTCGTTCTTCTGAACCATAGCCATAATCTGATACTGGATTCTTCCGTACTGCATCGGTTTGTCAGGCTCCATATCATTCACAAATACGTACTCACGCTCGCCATAGTTTTCTTTTGTATAATCACAAGCCTTGTCAAACAGGTTTTTTACATCGTCGTTTATGGCTTTTTGGTATGTTTTCCCTGTCTTAACCTGCTTAATGCGGATAAACAGTTTTCCGTTCTTTCCCTTAAATACCGCATCCTGCTTAAGTGTTAATGTGTCTGATATACGAGTTCCCAACAACTGATGTAAAATAAGCACCCTGGCAATTTGTTCATCGCCCTCAACTATTGCAGCATTCAGTCTCTTTATCTCGGCATCCGAATATATCTTATACAGTTTTGCAGGCACTTTACCGATATCATCCTGATAGAAGATATGTTCAAGTTCCTTATTTTCAAGGGTTTTCCCTGCGGTTATAAGCAAACTCCTTAAATGACAAAGCTCTTTGCTGTAGGACTTCCTTCCCGTTGCCTCGGTATGCGTATGAATTAAGTATTGTTCGAGTAGCTCCCTGTCAATATCGTTAAGAGACTCCACTTCGGGGTATCTATCTGCAAGGTATTGACTGAATCTGTTTATTGCAGTCAATTCTGCACATACTGTACCCAAAGCGACATCCGAAAGATGAATATATATCACATCCTTTATCTCATTCCTTATTTGCGGCTGCGGTATCTTTTCAAAAGAAATACTATCCACAGCCTTTGTAGGATTACTCTTAATATCAAAAGGAGCGGCCTTCAGATACCACCTATCGCTTTTATAATTGAACGTTGTATTTGTTGGGTTCAGATAGCGATATATCTTCCTTATATATTTAATAAGGTCAGAATCTGAAACTTCTGTTTTACCGGAAGATGTTTTTTTACGCTTCTGTGTCAGATTCTTCCCGCTCTTCAAAAGCCATACCTTGGCTTTTTTAATCAGCACCTCTTCAGTGGTATCTGATAAAGAATCCAACTCAGGACATTCTTCATTAACAAAATCGCATAGGAGATTAAACGGGTATAAATCTGCTCTTATGCTTAACGGAGAGAGCTTCATACCTCTGTCACGTATAAAGGCATCCATCTGAAATACCATCCACCTGTTCCCAAGTTTCGATAAATCAAAGCATCTGTCAGGACAGAAGAGCTTATGTTGCTTCATTTCGTCACTCGCTTCCATATAGCAGTTAAGTTCCCGAAGATAGATTTTTACATCCATTTTGCTTGCCTCCCTTTTTATTTGCCATCTTCGCCAGCTTGTTCGGTCGAGATGTAAAATACTCCTCATTAGCGGCATCTATAATATCTGACATATAATCCAAATATTGTTTTGTCATGTCGGATTCTTTATGTCCGAGATAATCCCTAATCGCTTCGATAGATGCTCCGTGCGCATATAAGTAAGTTCCTACTGTATGTCTGAAATCGTGTGATTTGAAGTCATAGTTCTTTATACCTACATCTTCAAGACAACGCTTAAACTGTTTGCAGAAGGTTCCGGCATCATAGGCACCGCCCCTTTTGTTTTTGAAAACATATTCATCTGCTCCGATATCGTGTTCCGTGATATATTTCATCATTGCCTGATATAGCAGAGCGGGTATCGGCACGTATTTTTCCGTCTTCATCTTGTTCTGATATATCTTTATCCACGCATCGTTCCCGTCCCAGTAATATGCACCGCCTTTAATCACACATACCTCATTGATACGAAGCCCGATACACCATAGGTTCAGGTACATAAGCCGTAAATGAACAGGGAACTTCTTCAAATTATGAAGTATTTCTCTTTGACTTTCTTCTGATACCGCACGGTCATTATGTCTTGAATATGTATTCTTAAAATAATAGTCAAAGTACAGCGGAGCTTTTGATATTTCTTTGGTGGTAACAATATATCCATAAAATCTTGCGATAGATATAAGTGCCCGATTAAATCCTTCAGGCTGAATCCCTTTATCATCCAGAAAATTGATGTATTTTTCCATATCCTCTGCCGAAACAGCCACCGCACTTATTCCTACGCCGTCTAAATACAGTAAAAATGCAAGAATATCGTAATACTGCCCCCGTATAGTCTGAATTGAGGACTTCTGACTGACCCCAAGCTGATACTTCATATAAATTTTCAGCAGGTCACGGTTCTTTTTGTTTTCAATTTGTCCGAACGTGAAGCGTCTTATCTCACGAGCAGGATTCATCCTTCCGTCCTCAAAATTAAACCGCTCCAAATACCACGCATTAGCCGTCCAGTTAGTATTCTTGGCTTCTAAAAACAGATATTTCCGGATGTTATCAACAAGCTGCATATATGTATCCGTCTTTGTGCCTACTTTACCATCTATACTCTGACGAAATCCCCAAATCTGCTGTTCCGTAATCTGTTCGATATCATCAACACCGTGCTGAATGCAGTATTGATAAAAGAGCTTAAGCGGAATAATGAAACGTTCCCTTCGGTCGTGCCAGTTCTCCTTGGTTTCAAGGACATAGTTAAGCATCTTGAATATCTGACGTTTCAGAATTGCCGATGTAGCAATAGAGAAATCAAACACAAGCTCTTCCTTATCCTGCACATAATAGAATGTCATTGCCAGCTTATATGACGGATGATAGAGCAGAAATATCTTCTTGTTTTCATATTTCAATGTTGGAATACGCAGAGGATTCTCTTGGTTATCCCGTCTTATGGACTCCATCTTAAGTTTGTCCATTGCCTTTACATATTCTGTTACCTTCGCCGAAAGCGTTGCATTAAGGTACCCTTGATAATTGTTGCGAAGTTCATAATCAATATCATCCACAGAGCCGATACCGCTGATAAGCATAAATCCTATGGTTTTATTTCTTATTGCAGAGGATTTCAGTATCTCTGCAGCAGTTTCAGCCAACTGCGGATTCATTGATATAAGGTATGCAAAACATACCTGTTCCAACAGGTTTTCGTAATATGCCTTTTGTTCCTTTTTCATAAGAAGAGAACGAACATATTTCCTGTAATCCAACAGGTCTTCCGCTGTGATAGCATCCAATGAATCTATGCCGCAATCCAAAAGATACTCCGCAACGAATTCCTGCGCTTTTCCTGTAACTCCTTTACTTACAGACAGTTGTTCATACAACCGGTCTATATTAAGTTGTGGAACTATCTGCAAAATCTTTCCCATCTTATATCCTCTGATTTACCAATTCCTGTTTGATTCATCCATCTGCACAAGAGGGGCTTCCATGCCATCTTCATATCCCTCATAAACATCCGCATCCATTGAAAACATCTCATAGTCAAGCACATTAGGATGCATCTTTACAGATTCCAGAAAATTTTTTGCTTTCTGATGGTCTGTAAACCAGTAAGTGTGAACCTTTTTCTTCGGCTTCACATGGAACTGAACACTGTAAATTCTCTTCATAACAATTTCCTCCTTGGATTTAAATTATTTTTGAAATGTCATAAAGCCCTGAGTTTTCGTTATAATACTGCTCCATTGCTTCCGACATCTCTTCATCTTCAATGTTCATATACTTCTCGGTCGTTGCTATCTGTTTATGCCCTAAAGCCTTAGATATCTTCTCCATGCTCCATCCGTTTTTCCTACGTTCATTAGCAAAATAGTGTCTGAGCATATGTGCTGTCACTTTTATACCGGTCTTTTTTTCAAGTAGTCCAAATGCTGAATTAACTCCATTTTTAGTCAAGGGCTGACCTTTTGTGATGCCTGAAAGATTCACAAATAGATATTCCGATTTATCCAGTATTCTGCGGTTTTCTGAAATGTAATACATCATAAGTTCAAAGGTTTCATCGCTTATCTTGGCTCTTCGTATCTCAGCATTCTTAGCACGGGCATCATTCTCGTTATCTTCTCGATACGCCACCTTAATAGTATGTTTTTCATAATCAATGTCCTGTGCATACCTGATTCCAAGGATTTCTCCGATTCTGAACCCCGTTTCCGCAAGCAGGAGTATCAGCAACTTGTTTCGGAGACTATCGGAGGCTTCCAGTAAAACCAGAATCTTATCCTCTTCTATAGTTCTTCCAACGCTGTCCTCTTCGGTCAAGTAGCCACGAAAGGCTTTTACACTTCGTCGGAACCTAACACCTGCGGTTCCGTTATAGCTGATATCCCTGTCTTCTAATACCTTGATATCGCCAGCATTTTCATGTTCCAGCAGAAGAAACTCATAGTATCCAAATACTGCCTGAAGATAGCTGTTACAGGTTTTATTATTGGGCATTTTATTTCGGTCGCTGTTATTCCCAGCCTGTACCCAATAGAGAAAATCAACAAAATGGTCGTGCTGCGCTGCATATTTCATTTTCAAAACCTGCTCAACCGTTAATCCCCGTTCATTAAGGAAGCAGTAGTAATATGTTATGGAATAAGCTATCTTCTGAACGGTATTCGGAGAGCAGTGTTCTCTGGTCTTATGCTTTAGGTATTTTGTCGGCTCAACAAGGATGCTCATACTCTCGGAGCACAGGATTAGAAACCATGTTATTCCGGCATCTACAATTTTCTGTGTAAAACAAAAGCTCATTCATACACCTTCTTAAAACTGATTTTTATCCTTCTAACTATATTATTGTTCATTTTTTCAGAAAGTAAACTCACATTGTATTTCAATATATAATGTATATTTTGTGTGCTTATTGTATTGCACTTTCGTGATAAGCATATTCTATATGTTTTAATTATGTTCTAATAACATTATAGACATAATATACAATAAGTCAAGCATTAAATCATAATAAGAACATAATTCTTGTTTTTATTGACCTAATACAAAGTGGCGAATATAATAAAAACAATCCGATATGCGATTTTTCATTCATATATAAATATGGAAGAGTAAAAGGAAAATAATAATTAGGACGGTGATATTATGAGCAAGGCTGTAAGTGCCGACCGTGAATTTAATATCGAAAGATACGCAGAGCTTCTTGCAAAAGCGCAGGGCGGCAGAACTCAGACAGAATTTGCTAAAGACTGTGGCTTATCGACAGCATATATCTGTAAACACCTGAATAGGCGTATTGACAAGGCACCCATTCCATCCACCCTAAAAAAAATAGCAGCCGTAGCTGCTAATGGTGTATCTTATGAAGACTTGCTGGATGCCGCAGGATATGATGTATCAAAATACTCCATTATGAGTGATTCCGATTCTACCCCTGACAGAAATAGCCGAAACTGGGGCTTGGAATTTGAAAAACTTGCTATGGCAACAATAACTTCTGCTCTTTCAAAAAGCAATATGAAATGGACTTTGAAGGGAACATCCGATGGCAATAACATTAGTCGTTATGATTTAGATGTAGAAATAATAGACGAGAAGATAACGCATTGGTACTTCAACTTTACTACCGTAAACGGAGAAGAGTGGGGGATTGATAAAAACAGTCTCCTGCACCGTATGTACCAATATTACGCACAACTTGTTTTAATGCCTGCCGGAATCAATACAAAATACTCCTTTGTTACCGATTCTCAAACCCTCTATGATATGTTAAAGGCTAATGCGCCATCAGCCATTGCAATGTATATCTCGCTTATACTGATTGACACATCAACCCTGTCTGTCATAAAAGAAGAGTATGTTAAGACGGCATTTTCCGATAAATTTGATGATATAATTTCGTTATCATAAGAAAAAGACCTCCGTGACGGAACAGAACCGCTCGGAGGTCGAAATCTTTATTCATTTAACTGGCGAAACCTTCTATCCTGTCAAATCCACCATTAGCCACATTTTCATAATCAATACAGTAATTGGTCATTGGACAAAACCTTTTATGCTCAAAATACTATTATTCTTTGATAAGTTCCATATAGTTTAGAGGCTTTGCAAGTACCTGAACGCCTTCCTGTGTCTTTCCGGTTTCAAATACTGTCTTCCAAAAATCATAGTTCTTTTTACCTGAAAAATGCGTACTTGCCATACTTTTATCACTCCAAAGGGGTAGTTCTGAAAGGTTCTTCATAAACCTTTGGATATTTCCCCAAAGGACATCTGGGAACTGTTCTTGGAAAAGTTTATTGGACTGATATATCTTTCCCGTATTGGTAAAGTAACTCTCAATAACTTTCTTAAGATACTGAAGCCAATTATAAAGAACTTCTTCCTTACTCATTCGATATGCAATAAGGTGTGCATTTGTAATCTCGGTATCTTTTCTTTCAATGATTTTCTGCTCTATCCTTGAAACACCTATTTCAGGGTCAAACTTTCCGATATACACCGTATCTGCAATGATATTCAACAATTTGATAAGTTGGTTTATCTCCATTTCCCTTGGATTCTCACCTTCATCAGACTTGTAACTTATATTGGTATCCAATATGAGTTTGGAGTCAATAAAGGTAGAGAGGAAGGTCTTTTCAAATGCGCTATATGATATGGGAAGATTCTTTGATTTTCCCTCAAAGTCGATAAAAGCTCCCAATCTGTTATCAGGAGAATGGGTTATGGTATGCTTGATACTATCAATAATATATTTACGGATATTGGCGTTCTCACCCTTGAAGTATGCCACGAGCTGCGCTTCTGAGAAATCAAAGTAGTCAGACGGATAACCATGTTCCTTCTGATAACGGGCAATGGTTTCATTATATAGTGTATTGTTAAGTTGACGCATTACGGACTTATCAAAGGCTATCTGCCTTAATGAACTGCCCGCATTGGTATTCGTTTCAATAAGCCTGTCCACATTAGGATTTATAAATAAGCGTAATACAATCTTTTTTGAACCCAACAGGATACGGGCAACCGCTTTGTGCTGACCATCAAAAATAAGAATTTTCCCATCATATATTCTTCCTAACGACAAGTGCAACTGTGGATTACCCTTCTTAAACTCCTTAACCAACAGGGCTATGCTGGAATTTATGCCTCTCGGGTTAATTAGGTCGTCATGGTAAACGTATTGCAAAGGCACCTCAATAAAGCAGAACTGCTCTTTGGAAAGGTCATCCGTATATATACGGCTTCGGTATATGTTTACATCCTGTATTTCTGAAAAGGAATAAATGAGTTCATCTGCTTCAATCTTATATTTAAAATCATATTTGGAGCCGCCTTCTGCTTTCAAGACATCCTTAAGAGAAGCAGACCTGTGTTCCTCATTCAAAACCTTCTCCTGTAATGCCTTAATCTTGTACAAAATCTGAGCAATATATAGGTTGGCATCACTTTTGCTTCTGTTGCAGGAAGAATGTGTAAGAGCAAAGTTGGATTTGTCATCCTTTCCCTTATTAGCAAGTGGAATTACGTGGTCAACATCAGTTTCTTGGATATCAAGGTCGATATCCCTCTGACATATAAAGCACTTTCCTTGCTGTATACCAAATAATTCCTTCTTTAATGCCGTGTATTCCTCGGTAGAAAGACTGCTTAAATACTGTGAGTGCATAACAATACTCCTTCCCCGTTATGATAAGTCTCTTAGACTTGTGTATATCTCGCTTGCAAAGATGCCAAGGACTGAACGCTTAATCTCGTCATTGTTCAGAAGTAAGGTGAAAAAGTCCTTGTTCTGCTCCAGACCTTCGATAAGCGCATCATCAATATCGTCATAGAACGAAAACTCGAAATCCCTTTCATTATTGTTCTTTGCAGATTTCTTCAACTTTTCAGACTTCATCAAAAGGTCTTTTATCTGAAGCATCGCCTTTACAGCCACATCATTATCATAAGATTTTCCTGTACGGGAATTGATATCGGCTATAATTCTGCTTAACCGCTCTATCTTGGCTTCCGTCAGATTGAATCCATCTGATTCCGGCAATTTTGTAACTGGCTTGGATACAAGTTTTTCTGTATCAGTCGTATGGTTTTCACCTTTCTTCTGAACAAAATTACTTGCTTTTATCTTCCCAGTCAGGTCAAATCCTGCACCGCCACCAGATACATCCAAGTACGATAACAGATATGTTATGAATACATATTTCTTATGGATATCTAAATCCTTAAAGCAGCTTGCCTGTATCAAGAACTCGTAAAACTTTACAAATCCTCGCATTTTCATACGGATTTCCTTCTGCTGTTCAGCGCTATATTGCTTTACTGCATTTGCCGCCTTTTGCAAATAGAATGTAAGTGCCTTCTTTTCTGTGGAAGTAATGGTCTTTTCACGCTTCTTAAACAGAAGGTCATTGAAGTTTTGGATATCTAACGGGTCAAGCACCATAAAAGCATCCAAGTTGGTTTCCAAATCATATATATGTTTCGGATTCACATTACCCGATAGGAGAGTAGTGGTATAAAAGCGTGCGAACGATGCCTGCACATCCTCATAGGTATTGATAAAATCCAGTATAAAAGTCTTTTTGTCGTAGGGAGGACAAATACGGTTTAGCCTGCTGTATGTCTGAACGGCATTAACGCCCTTCAGTTTTTTCAAAACATACATAGCACAGAGCTTCTTTTGGTCGAATCCTGTCTGATATTTGTTTGCCACGATAAGAACATTGTAATCATCCGTATCAAACATGATGGGAGTCTGTTCTTCCCTGAATCCATTCATAGAAGGTTCTGTATATTCCGTTTCGTCATCATCCAGTTTGACTTTTCCCGAAAATGCCACAAGAGCATCAATACCTGTATATCCCTTACGGGCAATGTATTCTTTAAACGCCTTCTGATATTTAACCGCAGCCTGTCGGGATGCCGTTATGACCATCGCTTTAGCAGTGCCGCCCAGTTCATCCATAACTACATTACGGAAATGCTCGACGATAACCTCTATACGCTGGGCTATATTGGTTTCATGCAACTCGATAAAACGGGCAATCTGCCTCTTGGCATCATCCGTCTTCATCTCAGGGTCTTCTTCAATCTCTTTGTTAAGCTGGAACATGGTATCATATTCCGTAAAGTTCTGAAGAACATCCAAAATATAGCCTTCTTCAATGGCTTGCTTCATTGAATATAAGTGAAACGCCTCATACTGACCCTGCGGGTTCAACTGCCCAAACAGACGAAGTGTTTTATCCTTCGGTGTAGCCGTAAATGCAAACATAGAGACATTGGACTGCTTACCCGATTTCTCAATCTGGTCGTTAATCATATCGTCGGCATCTTCATATTGCTTTTCTCCTGCACCAAGAGCCTGTGTAACCGCCTGCATATCTTTTCCAGCGGTGGAAGAGTGCGCTTCATCTATGATAACCGCAAAGTGTTTATCACTAAGGTTTGCTACGGTATCCACGATGTACGGGAACTTCTGTATTGTTGTTGCTATTATTTTTGTGTTGTGCGTCAGTTCGTAAGCAAGGTCGGCAGAAGTGCATTTATCATCCATCACACGGATAAGACCTGCTTTATGGTCCATACCAAGAATCGCCTTTTGTAGCTGCCTGTCAACAACAACCCTGTCGGTAACGATTATAATATTATCGAAGATAATCTTATTGTCAGCATCATGCAAAGACGCAAGACGGTATGTTAGCCAGGCTATGCTATTTGTTTTGCCGGAACCTGCGGAATGCTCAATCAGGTAATTAAGGTCTGTTTTGTGTTCCGTCACGGATGCCAGTATTTTTCTAATAAGGTCTAACTGATGATAACGGGGGAATATCAATGTTTCCTTGGTCTTCTTCCTACCTGTAATCTCGTCAGTCTCCTCCGAGCGTTCAACAAATATAAACTTGCTGATAAGGTCAAGAACCGTATCTTTGGTCAAGATATCTTCCCACATATAGGAAACACTATACCTGTCTTCATACAGGGGGTTACCTGCACCCGCTTCAACACCTTCGCCATTTCCCATATTAAAAGGCAAAAAGAATGTTGCATTTCCATCCAACTTTGTTGCCATATAAACTTCCTGTAAATCCATCGCAAAATTTACAATACATCCTGCCTTAAAGAGAAACAGTCTGTCCTTGGGATTCCTCTGTGTTCTATACTGCAATATAGCATCGTGATAAGACTGCCCCGCAGCATTACACTTAAGCTCAAAGGACATAATTGCAAGACCGTTCAGGAATATAACAAGGTCAATCCTTTCTTCATCCGATGCCCATACCTCTTCTGCTACGGAAAAGATATTGTTTTCGTATTGTTGATTGAGAGTTTTATTGAAAGTGGTTGCAGGTTTCGTGTACATCAAATCAAGATGACGGTTGCTTATTTCCACGCCATTCTTTAATGCTTCCACGAGCGAACTCTTGCTTGCTGTTATCGTTTCATTGATTACATTTACAATGGTTTCTTCTGTGTCCTGCTTGAAAATCTTGTACAGTTCATTCATCACATCTGTCTGCGATGACTTCAGAAACTCAAACAGCATCCCTTTATCCATAGCATAATAACGGTCAAAATCCGTATCTTTTCGGATACGGTAACCGTTTTCAGACTGTAAATAGTCCATTATCTCATGCTGATACTGCTTTTCTGTGAGTATATCATTCATCCGAATACTCCTCCCGTCATAATTGATAATCTATCTTTTGCCAAAAGGTATAATTTCTAATATTTTATCTGCTGATACATCCTTATCAGTAATACAGTCATAGTCTATCTCATAGTCAAAATCCCAGTAATACTTTGCAGCGTAATAAGATATAAACTGATACGCCACAGACTCATACAAAAAATCCATCAAATCTATATATGGCAGTGCCACTTTTACTATTATCGGGGTTCCGCTATCCTTTAATATATTATAAACATCGGGCATCTTATCTTCTAAAGCCCATCTTGCAAGTTCTCCACCTATATTTTCACAAAATTGGTCATACCCAGCACTACCATCTTCATTTTCAAACAGGCGTATTCCCGAGAAAAAACATATCTGAGCAGTTCTTCGGTTGTTTAGGTATTTCCTGTCATATTCCTTTTCTACCAAAGCCAATGCAGACTGAACGGTATCATTATCAAATGATAATGCCTTAAGTGATTTCTCTAAATATTTGCTGTACCATTCCCATGTATTTGTATGTAATCCATATTCTTTAATAGATGCCGTATCAAGCACTTTAGTTGCATGGTAGCTTATGATACTGCAATCATTCAGAACTGCTATAATCTTTTCATATAATACTGATGCCTTAGACGGAGCCATATAATCCTCTATAGCACAGCGTACATCTATCGGATATTTAATTTTATTTTCAAGAATCCGCTGTTCTATATCTTTTGGCAATCCCGATAAATACTTAAATACAATACTTTTGATATCAGACGGAAATGTTTTTTCATCTGTTGCATCAATTTGCATCTTTTCCCTCAACAAGTTCCGATAAACATCCTTTGTATCCTTCGGGTACTTTTGTAATCTGAATAATCTGCTCTTCTGAAAGCATTTCCTTTATCTGTTTCTGCAAACGTCCAGTTACTATTGAATAACGAGAATAATTCAGAATGTACTTTTCACCATATCTTTCCAATATGGGAGTATAGTAGTGTATAAGCACATTACCTTTAATTTTCAAATTTCCCTGTCCTGAAGAAGAGCCTTCTGTTGCACCGTCCAAGAAGTTCTGCACAACCTCCTTAAAATTCGCCATTGAGCACCTCCTTCTTTCCTGTTACATACTCGTATATAACAGTTTTTTTATAATTAGCAAGAACTTCAAGCTGTTCTTGTTTTTTTTCACTTACAGCATCTATTTTTTTACATTCTTCATTCAAGTATTCTGCAATAGCTACTTGTTCAGTTATTGGTGGAACGGGTGCATTTATTACTCCAAGCTGGTCTTCCGTGAAGGAATGACGAAGATTTTTTGCAAGATGCAATAATTCTTTGGTGAAATCTATCATAAGATAATAGTAGTAGTAATACTCCGCACTATTACCATTTTTCATCACAAATTGACTGTAAGCCGGACTTGTCAATCCATCATTTTTAATCAAGCCAATGCAGCGAGGCGTAACATCATAATCAAATAAACACATAAGAAGGTTTCCCTTATATACCCATTGGTAACCGTCAAAAGATGTAGGCATTTTTCCACCTGCATCTAAATCTCTTACTATTACACCGTTCATTGTTAAAGACAAAATATCCTCACCATTATACTTAGGGCATATCTGCTTTATTTTTTTCATTATGTATTTATTAGGCATCACTTTCCAATGTTCAGGAATACTTTCTGCCCATTCTATACCACTGTTTTTTAACGAAATGGATTTATTAAGACCCTTTGTAACTGTCTCAGTAATGATAGACCTTTTATATAATTCTAAAGTTTCAATTTGCTGTCGTATTTCGTCTGACAGCGAATCTATTTCCCCACATATCTTGCTCAAAAAATCAGCTATCCTTTTTTGTTCGTCAATAGGCGGAACAGGAATATTGATTTTTTTCATGTCTTGGTAGTTTGTTGTCCATAAATCATCAACAATACCATGCCCCCATTTATAAAACTCATCAGAAAACTGAACTGTATGAAACAACCAGTCATAATAATTGGGATTCATATCGCCTTTTGGGGCTAATATGGTGTTAATCAATGATACAGAACCATCATAATTTGATATGCCGCACGACCCTCTCCTGTCAGAACGACTGTTGATAGCGAAATCACCTTTTCTTACTAATTTTCTATCATCATGGGCATTCGTTTTGGCAGCGGTTTCAAGTTGAGGCAAAACACCCTTCATTGTCACGGAAAGAGGTGGATAATCTTTATCACTCACTTTTGTATTTCTCAATGTATAGAAACTATCTATTCGTCCTATTTCCCATTCAACAGGAGTTTTTCCAATCCATTCTGACCCACTATAAACTAAATCTCTCATTTTCCATCTCCAAGAATTGCTCTATAAGTTCTTCCTTCTTTATCTTTCCAAGCAATATGTCCATTTGTACTATTTCCCGTAACAAAACATGCCGCAGTTGAAGCGCTTTTAAAGGAGACATCTTTAATAACAATGTTTTCTCTAACATACTCTTCACGATACTTTTCAATCATATTTGCACCACGGAATGTAGGAGATTTATTTATACTATCTGATACTCTGCTTCCTTTTTTCACCGTAAATCTTTTCTTGCCAATATCAAATTCTCCTTTTGCTTCATATAATCCCATTCGACTTTTAAGAAAAAATACCATTTGCTTACTCCTTTCCAAACAATTTACTAATTCTTTCGTCAACCGATTTTTCAATCTCGCTAAATCGCTGTGCAAGAACCTCGCTTGATTCAGGCTTCTGATATTTATAAAAATATCTCGTAAATGGTATCTCTGCGCCTGTTTTGATAACAGGCTTCTTTGCTCCAAGGTCTTCTTCCCAGAACCACTTTGCATCGGGAATATGTGGTAAGACTTCTCGTTCCATATAATCCTCAATGGTTTCATCAAAACGAACAAGTTCTACATCTTTTGTATCTTTGTCGTAGATTATCTCGCCTTTTTTCTTGCCTTTCTGCTCGGTTTGTATCTCTGCATCCTTATCCATTACGGACAATCCATTGGCAATCTTATCCAACAGTTTTGCGTCTATCTTTACATCGGAAAGAACCTTATCCAATACGGGCATAAAGGCAGTAAGGCTTAACCATTTTTCATCAGAAACAGCATCATTCAGTTTTACAAGGATGACTTCATAAAGAGCCTTTGTTCCATAGTAATCAGATAGGGCTTTCTGTTCCTTTGCATTAGCAGTAGTACCCTTTTCTTCCAGCTCAGCCACCTTCGCATCATCCCAAAGCGATTTTAATGCGCCAGATTGGAGCATATTCTGAATACGTTCCTCCGTAAAACCATAACTGCGCTGTAATGGTTGCATTACAGCATATTCCCTATAGATAAACTCGGTATTGTCATAAATCTTACAAACTTCGTTTTCCTTGAACTCGGCATATATACGTGTAATCTCGGCTCGGTCTTCAGGAGAAAACTCGTTTTTCTTATTACCCAATGGCTTACGAAGTTTATGAAATATCTGAGAAGCGTCAATTAACTGTATCTTACCCTTGCGCTCGGCACGCTTATTTTTTGAGAGTATCCATACATAAGTCGCAATACCCGTGTTGTAAAACAAATCCGTAGGCATGGCCACGATTGCCTCGATAAGGTCGTTCTCCAACATCCAACGACGGACTTGTGATTCACCTGATGCCGTACCGCCTGTAAAGAGCGGAGAGCCGTTCTCAATAATTGCAGCACGACCAAGTTTGTCATCCATCTTTGCTATAGCAGACTGCATAAACAAAAGTTGAGAGTCGCCACCTGAAGGAAGACCTGCACCCCAACGACCAGCCAATCCCCTTTTATTGTATTCTTCCTTAACAGCATCTTCTTGTCCGGCCTTAGCATCTGCGCCAGACCAAGGAGTTCCAAACGGTGGATTCTCAATAAGAAATCTCATTTTGGTATCGGCAAAGCAGTCCTCTTTTAATGTATCTGCATGGCGAAAATTATCTGCATCCTGTCCTTTAATAAGCATCTCTGCAAGACCAACTGCGTATGTCTGCCCCATATATTCCTGTCCAAATAAACGAACGTCCGCAGATGGATTAAAATGCCTAATATAACTATACGCCGTGGAGAGCATACCACCCGTTCCGCAGGCTTGGTCACAAACGGTAATTACTTTTGCATCATCAAAGATATCATCACACCCCTCTGCCGTAAGTAATGATACGAGAAGTTTAATAATATCTCGCCCAGTGTAAAACTGTCCGGCATCAACATTCTGATAGAACCGACCAATCAGATTTTCAAATATATATCCCATTTTTATGCTGTCAAATGTTTCTATGGATAAGTCCAACTCCGAGAACGCTTTTACAACACTATAGAGGCATCCGTCTTTATCCATCTTCTTAATATGGTCATCCATATTTAGCTCACGGAAAATGTCCTGCACGTTTGCAGAAAAACCGTTAAGGTATTCTCTGAAGTTTGCTGCTATATGGTCGGGGTCATTGCATAATTCCTTAAGGTCAAATTCACTTGTATTGAAAAATTGATATCCAGAGATGCGCTGCATTGCCTTTGCGGGATAGTTTGAATTTCCCTTATAGGTTTCAACGACCTTTTTCTTCGTCGGTTCCAAAGCACACTCAAAACGGCGGATAATTGTCATCGGAATTACAACATCGCCGTACTTATCGGGCATATAGGAACCACGAAGTTTATTTGCTATACTCCATATAAAATTCGCCTCCGATGTGATATCGACAGGGTTATCATCCCAAAGCGTATCAATTCTGTTAGCCATCTGAATTTATTCCTCCCGTTATACTAATTTCTTCATGACATCAAGACCGTTATCAGTAATCTGATACCTGCCTTTTGAGCCACTAAATACTGTCACGTATCCGTTATCAATCAGTTCATTTAAGACTTTGTTCACCTTCGCCTTGCTCCATTTTGTCATGGTTGCAAGCTCTTCCTGCGTGATAGGGGTAAACACATTATCGCCAATGGTTACCTGATTTTCATATAAAATCTTCAAAATATGATATCTGTCATTCACAAAAAATTCGTTATCCATTCATTATTTCCTTTTCTCATGTTCACAAAATCGAACCGACACGGTTTTATTATATGATAAATCGTTATGGAATTCAACATGAAAATAGGGGTTATCATATCTTATGATAGCCCCTGATTTCTTAGCGGTGATGATGGTTAGATTTCTTCTTGCCAAGCTCTGGCGTTTGTTCATCTTTCTGTTTTGCCGGAATCTTATTATCTCTTATAAACTGCTTGATATTTACCTTGATTGCCTTGATTCCCAGTTTTTCATCTGTATCACGCCTTGCATCCGCAAACTTACCTTCTTCAAAACCATACCCGTATTTTTCCTTTAACTTCGATTTGGTAGCCGTTTCCATCTCGGTTCTGGCAGCTTCACGCTTTTCTTGAAGTTCTTCAGCAATAGATGGGGCTGTCTTGCTAATCTCGGATTGATACTCCGCCGAAAGCTGTTTATTATCCTGCTGAAGACGCTTCACGGTAGTTTCCATCTTCTCATAATCCTTATACTTCGCTGAATAATCTGCCGCCGCTTCCTGATATTCAGCGTCCGAAGCATAACCACACATCCTTCTGATGTTCTGCACATAGTCTTTCCGAGTTTCTATCTGTTCCTGAAGCTCCTGTATCTGCTCCTGCAACTGCTTTTTCTTCAAGAATTGAAGAGTAGTGCAAGCGGCAAGCTCTTTTTTCAGCTTCTTTATTTCCTTGGCTACCTTTTCATTTGCCTTTTCAGCCTTGGATATTTCCACACGATATTTTTCAAGACGTTCACCTACAGGATTCATCTTTGATGCCATAAATCTCATATCATGTGATAATATAGATTCCTCATATTTATTGCCGATGATTTTTGCACGGATACCTTCCAGTTTCTTTGCAAGTTCCCCAACAAAATCTTTCGCAGCTTCAACCATAGCATCAATCTTAGCCTTAAGCTCCCTGACGAACCTGTTATGTTCCTTTATCTGCTTGTTGATATTTCCGATATCAGAATGCACAACATAAGCCTCCGGCTTACCCTCGTGAATCTCTCTTTCAGCCCTGCGCTCCATATTGGTAGCAGCAGTGCCCATGTGAAGAGTAGGAAGTTCATCTTCTCGTCCCTGGTCTTTGAATGAACGACAGTCGATACGTGTTTCTGAATTGAGGCTTGCAAACTTATCATTTACGACTTTTTCCCAATGCTGCCGCCACTCAAAAATCCTATCCTTGCTATCCCAATACTCTATGATTTCATTTTTTCTGCCATAGGGAGTAGTCTTCGGAGAACGGTTCACCCGTTCAAGTCCACGTTCCTGACCTTCCTCTGCCGTGAGCCATACTTTTTTCTTTCCTTCAGTATATTTATACTGTTTTTCCCATCCATCTTCTTTTGCTTCCTTAAACTCTTCAGCGGTAAATCCCTTTTCTTCGCCATCCTTTATACAAAGGTATTCTGTCTTGGATTTAGGAATCCACTTGCCTTTTTCATCCATCGGACGCATTGTAGCCATGATATGAGCATGAGGATTGATGAACTGCATCTTGCTGACATCCTTTGTAGGATTCCCGTCTTTATCAATAGGCTGGTGTCTGTCATTCATAACAGGAGGATTATGAATAGCTATATCCACAATCATACCCTGTGATACGAGCTTATCCCTTGTAAACTGTTCCGCCACCTCAATCTGTTGCTGCAATGTAAGTTCTACCGGAAGTGCCAGTTCAAATTCTCGACACAGCTGGGCATCCTTACTTTTTTCCGACATCTCCACAGCATTCCATAAGGTGCTTCTATCAGAATATTCCGATGGGGCATTATCAGGAAGTATTATCTCTGTGTACTCCACCCAATTCTTTTTTGTAAAATCGTGTTCAATACCATCATACTCATTCACAAGGTCTTCACCTGCACGATAAGCCGCAGCTGCCACAGATGACCTTCCAGCATTCCTACCTATGACCTGAACCGAACAATGATATATTGCCATCTTAAAAACCTCCCTTCTTCAATGCTTAAAACCGAAGCCGATATCCTACGGTCGCCACCTCCCTTCGGAGAAGGGCGCACTTATACATCACGCCTAAAGTCGTGATGCCGTGCGCTCTGCCGAGGGCTGCTCCGCAGGGTCTTCCGACGGACTCTTCCGAGGGACACTTCCGTGGGAATCCTGCGGATGGCTGGTCGCAATAGCGTCACTTTTACCAACTGCCCGTAAAAGTGTCTCCTGAAACTGCTCGTCGGTCATATCCAATGACCCGTCTATCGCATTTTCCGCTATTGCTCCTCTTACGATTAAGCGGTGCGTACGTTGTTTACGCAGCTTAATCGCATCACGCTTTTCCTTCATCTGCTGTTGATGTTTCAACTGCAATTCAGTCAAATCGTTATTTTTTTCCATGCTGTCATCCTCGCTTTCTTTGAAATCAATCTGACATCAGTAAAAAAATTGGGTGATGCCATTCTGACATCACCCATAGCTCACTTAATGGTGTCTCCCATGAACCTTGATTTTTGGCTCGTCCATCGCCAATGCAGGTTCAGGTTTTACAATTATCGTTCGCTCTGTCGTCTTTACTTGCTCATTCACTTTATCCATTGTCTGCTCATTCGCCTTGTAAAGACTCTTCTCTACGGAATTGATTATTTCTGATGCCGTGCTACGTATCGTGTTCATGCTGGTCTTTAACTCTTCAAGTTCCTTTCCGCTACTCCACCCAGCCACATATCCGAAAGAGTAATCGGATGAATCAATTCCAAAGTGCTGACAAACAGTATAGGCAACGCTTTCGGCTTCAACCTCTTTGGTGCGCCTGTCGGGAAGATTATCCTTTTCTTTACCCGTATCCTTGTCGTGTAATATTGCATGAGCAATCTCGTGGATACAGGTCTTTAATGTCTGCTGTTGACTCATACCTTCCTTAATGACAATCACCTTGTCTTCAAGGTGATAGTATCCGTGAGAGCCACCTTCAATGGGTCTTGCTTCAATCGGAACGGGAGATGCTGCCTTAAGTGCTTCCATAAAGCGGCTATATCCCTCTACATCATTTTGTAAGTCTGATGCTATTTCGGGAAGCTCCCGTCCTTCTGTCTGTGACACATCAAAGACTGTGGTTATCTTATATGCCGGAATTGTTACCTCAACACGTTCTCTTAAAGGTTTCCCATCTCTGCCAAGAACTGGCTGCTGTGTATTGGGGTCTATCTTATCTACATCTTTCTTTATCTTGTACGGTGAAGGGGCAAGGATACGGATACCCTTTTGCCCCTTCTGTACATGACGGTCAAAGTTTTTCTCCCACGAAGTATATCCGGCAACGTATGTCGCATCGGGCTTCTGCATTGCTATCAGGAGAGAATTGTTAAAACTGTAATTATGGAATCGGGACATTACTTTCAGATAATTCATATACTTCTCGGATTCAAATAATTCCTTTATTCCATGTTCCAGCCTGTCTGTTATTTCCTTGACCTTATCAGCCTGAGATGCAGGTTTATCAGTTGTATTGTTTCCTGTCTTTTCCATCTGATTCACCCTTATCCTTTCCGTCCGGCAGGACTATATAATCCTGCCGAGGCTCGTTGTCCTTAATTCTGACAAATGTTGCATAAAAATCGGTGTAATCCGTAATGTTGTGCTTTTCCATAACCCATACCTCCTTAATGGCTGTGGGAATGTCCTTTAGACAAACCCTCTGTTAATGTTTCACCTAACTTCTCTGTCGGAGCATCTGCGATTGATAAATGTCTCCCGTTGAAGTGATAGACGCTATCGGACAGCTTATCTATCTTGCTTACTTCCGTTGCATTTACCTCATGTACCATATTTTTGAGGTCTTCAACATCCGATACCATACTCTGCGGTACAAGAATTACCTCGTGACGGCTGCTGGGCAGAACATAAAAATCCTCACCCAGTTTTTCGTGTGCAGCCTTCAGGGTCTCCTGTGAGGTTATCGCAACTGCACCGTCCACTCGTGATTCATTGGAAAGAATCCACATAGGGCACTGTTCTCCCTGCATCTGTATAAGCTCATCTGCGTAATCTTCAGGCATACCGTCATGTATCATAAGTTCACGCATAACTTCGCCCATGCTCTGACACTTATATTCCGCTCTGTCGGTATTTGCGTGAGCGGCTTCCATTACTTCTTCAGAAGTCATCTGCAATGTCTTACAGATATCATTCGTGACAAGAAAACTGCCGTCTTCGCCAACCCTGAACCTTGCCACCACCGAAAGGTCTTCCAGCTTCTCATGCGGTACATTCTGAAGCATCTCCTCATTGTCTGCTGTATTTACGACCGTGCAGTAAAGGTTCTCCATTGCGGATTCCGTTGTAAGAACCGGCATCTCAGGAGCCATATTCTTATGCCTTTCAAGATTTGCCGTTGTGGTATCCACAAGTTCACTGACGGAATACCCGTCCTTGTGCATCTCATATAAATCATCGAGATACACTGTAGGAGCTACATTTGAATCGGGATACCGAACGGCAACCCCGTCCTTAACTACCCCGTTGTTCTTTGTAACTTCCTGGCGATGAAGTTCAACACCCTGCTGTTCCATATTCTGCTGTAATTCTGATAAAAACTGCTTAACAAATGCCTCGTACTCCATAACTTAGTCCTCCTTGTCTCTTAATATGCCTGTATCGAAATACAAACTGTTCATATCCTGCACTTCACGAACGGGGAACAGTCCCAAACGAGGAGCCGCCTTCCATTCGTCTGCATTTACAACAATGCCATCCTCAAAAATGGCTTCAACTTCCTGTTTTCTGACTTCAGCAACTTCGGGATATAATTCTCCCAGCTGTTCGTATAACCTATCTTCATCCTCTACGGAATAATCGCTGATAGGTTTATCAGAAAACACCAGATAGTGGGGTAACGTACCGTTCTTCTCTGCAACGATACCTGCATAGTTGGATGATTCAGTTTTTGTCTGCTCAACAGCGATGTAATCATCCGAAACAACCACTATTCCCTGCAGCAACTTAATCCTTTTGTAATTCATAATGTGTACCTGCCTTTCTTTTTATTTATGAATGCCTGCGGTGAGAGCATTCCCACCGCATTGATGGCACTCTGTTACATATTGCTGATGGTTCTGTTATATTTGACAATTTCCTCTGCCATAGGCTTTAAGAGCTTGTCTTCGTAATATGGAACCTTCTTAACCCTGCTGTATCCATACGGGGTTATAAGAATGGCTTCTCCCGTATTCTTTAGGGTCATAAGGTCTGACGGCTCAACGATATCCTTCTCGTCATAAGAAACGGTTGTCTTGCGGTCTTTGCCGCCGCCACTCCAACTTGTCTTTCTGACCTTGTATTTGCCACACCACGCACATACAGACTTTTGTGTTTTGGTCGATGATGCCGACAAAACAATGATGTACGGGCAATTACTGATTAAATCTGCCACCTCATTCTCCGTAAATGCTGACATTAACGCCTCCGTTGACTGTGTAATAAGGAAGAGGCATACCTTACGGCTACGTAGAGTTCTTGCTCCGTCAAGCAGTCGGTCAAGTTTTCCAGCACTTAAGATACGGGGCAGCTCATCAATTACGAATATCACGGGTTCAGAGTCTTCAGGTCTTTTTTCAAGCTGTGCAAGCGTCTGATTAATGATAAGCTGCATCACATCGTAATATGCCGAGAGCTTTTCTTCTTTTATGGAGAGATAAATGTTGTATTGTTCTTTTTTTTCAAGCATTAAAGGGTTTATTTTGTTCGGATTATCTTTAAACGCATACCTTATATCTTGGTCGTTGGCGAAAATAACGATATGATTGTTCATTTCTGCTACGATGCCACCTAATGTTTCATCTTCCATATCCTGAAATTGAACGATATAGCGGTATTCAACTGAATTAGGCTTTGCATTATCCATAACTGCTTGTATGCTGTCTTTGACTGGTCTTCCGAGTATTTCATCAATGATTGCTACAAAATCCCGTGTGCCCTTTTTGTAGTAATAAATCAACAGACCAAGAAGAAGGTTCCGTGCGGAGTTCTTCCAAAACGGGTCTTTCAGTCCAGCGGGCATTGAAATCAGTGAATATGTGATATTCTGCATCGTTTCCATAATCTGCTGTGTCGTGCTTTTTTCCGTCAGGTTATAAAATGGGTCATATCCATATTTGCTTCTATCTGATGGATTGAATATCAGTACACGCTTACTGCCGTATTTAGCAGACTTGAAACTGAGTTCTCCCTTAATATCCACAGCGAATATCCGAGCTTTCTTGTTTATGAGTAGTGCCGGAATAACATAAGCACTTGATTTTCCTGAGCCGCTACCACCTATCAAAAATACGTGCCCGTCCTCGTCCAGCAACTTGCAAACATACTTTTTAGTTCGCTTATCCCTTCCAAGAATTATTCCAGTAGGCTCTTTATGTAGTAGTTCGTTTGGAATTAACGGATACATTGCCTGTTGCTTTCCCGTCATTGCGTCCTCTGCCTTAGGCTTACCCAATGTTTCGCTCCAAATGAGTAGAACTGGCAGGAATGATACCAACAGGCAAATAAGATAATTTTGCTTATCCATTAAGAATTTTTCATTTGTTTCCTGAAGGTACTTGACCAGCCCGAAGAACACGATAGGCTGAATCCAAATACCCGATGCCATAATCTTGTCAAATACGCTTTTCTTCTTCATAACGCTTCCTCCTTTTGTAGAATGGGCAATCTTTTTTACCGAAGTCATTGTTGATTAAGCAGACACATTTGCCACCGTGATTTGCAAAACAATCCAAATGCTTTTCACATATTGGCTTATCAAAAAGTTTGGTTGTGTTATCTACTGTCATAGCTGGTCACCTCCTTGTAACTTAAATATGGAAGAACTGCTGGATAATAATGTTGCTGCCGCTGTCACACAGAGCTTTTTTGTTCCTCTACTAAATTGTCGTTCGTAATTTGTCTCGGTAAACAAGTTCTTTGCCTCTCTATTTGTATTGTCGTTCGTAAACTCCGAAAGTAAACTGAAATTGACATACATTTATATTGAAATATTTCTCATTTCGTTGTATATTTATTTCGTATAAAACGAAAGGAGGTTCACTTATGGATTTATCGTTGAATGAATTAAAAGAAATCTGGGCACGAACAGATGAATACTTCCAGTTTAGATATGAAGAATATTCAACCTTTGGCGCAAGACTTAAGAAATGGCGAGAGTTAAACGACATTTCCCAAATGGAAATGGCAGAAGCTATATATAATTACCGAAAGTATTTAGGACTTGAAAATGACGATGTTTCAGACGAAATCCTGAAGAAAGAGTATGAAGGTGACGAAAAGTATAAGCCTATTGACTATGAAGTAGATACGAAAAGAGAACAAAAAAAAGAACGGCGCATCATGAGCCTTATGCGCACATACCATAAGTGGGAATCAAAGGAAACGGATGCTGTTTTTGCGGATACTCCGTTTTCCATGACACATATCCGCATTTTGAAGCAAATACTTGAATGCGATTATGAGTTTCTATTCTGCGAAATCAACACACCTCATAAACATACGGATGAAATAGCTGAACAGACGGGGTTAAACACCTCTACTATTGAAAAGCTCTTAAGCTACGATAAGTCATATACGCAGGACGAAGAGCCTACAATCTCTGCGTCCTATGCACATGGAATCATTACTGCCTTAGATAAACTGCTATCAGATGACGACCTTATGACTTATCTCAGTTGGTATCTCACAAACACCGATACAGCCGAGGAAGAGGAAAAAGATGAAGAAGACGATGATGAGGATGATGATGACCATTCCAGCATGACATCAATATCAATAATCAGACCTGTTGCGGGTGTTCCGAGCGAAGATGCTTATATGGATGGAACTGAAGATGTTCTTAAAGCAGATGATATCCATCTTGTTTATATGATTACCATAGCAAATAAACTCTCTCGATTAAGAGATAAAAAGCCGTCCGAGAAGCCCTTTTATCCATCCGATATACCTTCATTAGACCGGATAGTTTTAGCTAATGATGACGACTCTTTCGGTGAAAGGCTACGTAAATGGAGAGAATACAACCACTATACGCAGGAGTATGTTGCCGAACTTATTTGCAATTACAGGAAAGACCATAATCTCCAAAAGATTGTTAAAGGCACTCCCTATTTGCCGGAAAAAGAGAGTGTACTTCGCACATATCAGAACTGGGAAACAAAAAACAGCGATGATAAGGATACTCGCATCTCCATGACAGACTTATTTATTCTAAAAACTATTATCGGATGCGATTACGAATATCTCTTCGGGGAAATCAATACAATGAACGCTCCTGCTCATACGATATATCAATCTATTGGCTTAAGTCATGAAAATATAGACAAACTGGAATTATATGCTAAGTCGCTACAGGAGAAGGTTGAAGGAATCCCTCCTTATGCCAGAAATATCTTGTCTACCATTGATTTAATTGTTTCTGATAATGACTTATTATCTAACCTTGCGTATTATTTATCAGATATGCCCTTTTATCCTAATATGAAGCGTTGTAGCATTCTAACGCCCGTCAAAATACTTGGACTTCCGCATCCCTCACATGATGCTTATGCCAATTATTTGTTCCCTGAAGATAATGAGATGCGAAATGTGTTCTTCCCTGCAATGTTTGCCAGCCTATTTGAATTACGGAAGAGGAACTTATATAATCTTCAACCTATCTTCGACCATGAAGATTAACCATATATATAATTTCCAAGAACGGTGGTATATCACTTATACTGCCGTTCATTTTTGTGAATACTTAGCCAGTACCTCTTCAAAATTACTGCTCTTCCGATGTAGAACATAATCATCGTGATTCATAATCTCTAACACACAATCCAAAACAGTCAGAAAGTCTATCTGATTATGATAGTTATCTTCTTCATGGTATTTATGTAATACTTTATAGTAAACATTATTTTTATATGTTAAGGGGAGTATTGCCCAATAGTGTCCTGTGCATTTAGATTGTATTTCATACATCGAACCACTTTCTCTTATAACTTCAAAATATGGTAAAGTCATAATCTCAACATCTTTTTTTGAAAACATATAATAAACCTCCCATGTGATATTTCTACTGCATATACATTGAAATATAATAAATGTATATATAGTTAAAACAATTATCATTTTTCTCTAACTAAATACAGAAAATACATATCTATTACAGGTATATATTTCCACAATGATCAGGATGACCTCAACCGTTCCCATGCCATCCTCTTCCCGCCATAAATCCTTCCAACTCTTTAACATGTTTCCTTCCTTTCCGTCCGCCCGCGGACTGTTTTATTTTTTCCTTTTGTTTCACCTCGTCTGCCGTCCCTCTCGCAGGCTAATCTGCCATCCCTTTCGTCGGCCCATCTGCCGTCCCTCTCGCAGGCTTATCTGCATCCCTCTCGCAGCCTCCCCTCACGCTCCCATCATGGAGAAGGCCGGCACCATGATCATCAGCATCACCGCCGCCAGTAGCATGACCATGGGGATCAGGAGCTTCGTCTGGGCTTCTTCCCCCAAGCGCTTCCCGCTCTGGATCCTGCCTTCCTCCGAGGAGACCGCCTCTTCTTCCATTCTTGCAAGGAGCGTAGAGCTTCCCTTCTTTAGGTTCTGGCTAAGAAGCGTGCTGAGCTTTACATATTCCCTCACGCCGGCCCGTTTCCCGAAATGTTCATATGCCGTCAGCTCTGATTGTCCCGACTGCATCTCCCTGCAGGCATAGGCCGCCAGGTCGTTTTTCTTTCCCAGCCTGCCAAACGCCGCCCGAATAGTCATGCCCGCCACGAGATACAAAGCCAGCTCATGGACAAGATCCGGGTATCTCAGCCGAAGAAGGTCCCTGCGCTTTTTCACCTGATCCCCCAGGTCCTTGTCTGTCAGAAAGAAAGTGCCGACTGCGGCTCCTGCAGTCAGTCCGAGAATGGTTCCCCCGAGGTGCTCCTGCCCAGGAACTCCTCCCCTGAGCCAAAGGCAGAAGGAAAAGAATCCTCCAAGCACCAGGATCAGCGCGGAAAAACCCAGCTTTCCACCGTAGTACTTTTGAAGCAACCCCTCCCGATTTTCCTCGGGATAAATGACCTCCAGGTGCTTTCGAAGCTTCTCCTCCCCCGGGAATCCGCGGCCCGCCTTTCTCATAAGGAGATAGACCCGCTCTCCCACCTGCGCCGCCCTGCCAAGGATTCCCGTCCTTGCCATCGCCGCGAGCCTTTCCCGCTTTCCCTTTCCCTCCATCTGATGCCAGATGGAATCAAAGATCCTTTCCCCAAGAAAGACGGATGCCAGATAAAGCGCAAGACACAGCGTCATAACGGCGGCTCCGGAAAGGTCCTGATATAAGGGTTCAAAGTATCCCGGATAGGAAAGCGAGACATAAAAGGTGATCCCAAAGGGCATGATGCGCATGACCGTCTGCTCCATTTTCCTTCCCGCGAGCATGGTGCGTACCTCCTGCCTGGCTTCAAATCTCTGACTGATCAGATTCGCACTGGTTCGGATCATTTCCGACAGGTTCCCCCCGCCGCGCTTCGCAATGGAAAATAACTGCGCGAACTGAAGGATCTCCTCGCACCCGCTCCGCTCCCCGAAATCCAAAAGGAGCTCTTCCAGCGAAAGATTGATCACAAGCCCCCTGCGGATCACCTCCAGCTCCTCGTAGATCGCGGACCTTTCTCCATAAAGGTTTCTCATGTCTTCCCGACTCTCCAGGAACGCATTCTCCACGGCATAGCCCGCCTGCAGGGAGGCGGAGGTCGAGAGAATGCATTCCTTAAACTGCTCCGTGAGTTGGGTGCGCCGCGCCTCGGCCTTACGCCGCCTTACGTACTTCACCCAGAGAATTCCCAAAGGCGACAGGAGGATCGCCCCGAAAAGGTGGCGATAGAAAAACCAGGCAAAGAACATTACGAGAAATGTGGCCTGCGAAATGACAAAGAGCCATTCCTTCCGGCTGAACTCATACTGGCGATAATCCTGCCGATTTAAGCTTGTCTTCATGCATCAGCTCTCCTTTTCGCACCAGCTTTCCCACAACCCTTCCGTCCTTCTTTTGGGCCGTCTCCTCGAAGGAAAACAGGGTGGAAAGCTGCACCTCTCCGTCCTGATATCCTGTCACCTCCGCGATCTCAAGGACCTTTCTGGACTTATCCCGAAGCCTTCCCAAGTGAACGATGAGATCGATCCCGGAGGCGATCTGCTGCCGAATGGCGTTCAGCGGAAGGTCTATCCCCATCAGGACCATGTTCTCAAGGCGCGAGATCATGTCCCTGGCACTGTTCGCATGCCCGGTGGACATACTGCCGTCATGTCCCGTGTTGAGACATTGCAGCATGTCCACGGCTTCCGCGCCCCTGACCTCACCGACGATGATCCGGTCCGGCCGCATGCGCAGAGAGGTTTTGATCAGCTCCCGGATCCCGATCTCGCGGCAGCCGGAGACATTCCCGTTTCGCGTCTCCAGCCGCACTAGATTAGCCACGCCCAGAAGCTGAAGCTCCGCGCTGTCCTCGATCGTGATGATCCGCTCATCCTTTTGCACAAAGGCTGACAGGGCGTTGAGAAAGGTGGTCTTCCCACTCCCGGTGCCGCCGCTGATCAGGATGTTATAATGTGCCCTCACCAGTTGCCTTAGGAACTCCGCAGCCTCCCTGGAGATGGATTCATTGATCGCAAGCTGCTCCATGGTGATGGGATCCTTCGGAAATCGCCGAATGGTCACGATGGGCCCGTTAATGGCGACGGGATCCATCACGACGTTCACGCGCGCGCCGTCTGGAAGACGCGCGTCGACGATCGGGGAGGCCTCATTGACCACGCGATTGCAACCGGCGACGATCCTTTGGATCAGATCCCGTAAGCTCTCCTTGGAATCAAAGGAAAGATCCAGACTAGACAGCCTTCCGGCCCGCTCCACAAAGATGTTCTCCATGCCGTTGATCATGATCTCCGTCACGGACGGATCCTCCACGAACACCTGAAGGATGTCGAGCCTTCGCATGGAATCAAACAGCTCCCGCTTGAGTCGGATCCTTTGTTGCACGGTCAGTCTGCTGGTCTTTTCATTCTCCAGCACCTCCTCGTCGATGAGTTCCTCGACCTCGTCGTCGCCGTAATCCCTTCCGTAATCCATCCTTTCGCGCACGCGATCCCGTATCTCCAATTTGATCTTCTGCAGCTCCTCCACCGGCTTACTCCCCCTCCTCCGCGATCTCATTTTCCGCTTTCGTCTCCTGCGGTTGCTCCTCCCAGGAGGCTTCCTCCTGCATCAGGTCCCGAATCTGTTCCTGCACGTAATCCGCCAGCTCTCCCCGGTCATAATACTCCAGCTCCACGGGGAGATGTCGGATCTTCGGCAGTTTACAGCGATTCGTCTTTTGGAGCACGTCGTCATAGGAATACTGTTCCAACAGCTTTTCATATTGCGTCAGCTTCCCGCTGGCCGCGCGGTCCTCCACCGTGATCGTATACACTCTGTGGCACGATCTGAGGATGTCGAACAGTCCCTGCATGCACTCCGACAGGTCCATGATCACGAATTCATATTCCCCGAGGTCCTTCAGCTTTTGAAGGAAGGTGAGCCACTCCTTTACAGTGATCCCAAGGAGGTTTTGACCGGATTTCATGGGCGGTACGTAGTCCAGCGTGCCAATCTTTCCGACCATGCTCTGAAGTCGCAGGGCAAATTTATCCCGCTCCGCGTTGAGAAAGTATAAAAGATCCGCGAGATCCTTGGTATCGCTGTCTGCCAGCAGGTCCGGATTGCCCGCGAAGTATTCAAAATTGAGATACAGCACCTGGCGGCTCTTTGCGAGAAGCTGCGCCATGGTGAGGGCAAAGGGCGTCTGCATGCACCTCCTGACGGGCGAAAAGAATCCGATCAGCTTCGTATTTCCGCTGACGCCAAGCTTTGGCAAAACCTCCGTGCAGATCTCCAGATAGGTCGCCAGGATCTCCCGCACGACGCGGTCCGCCTGCTGATACTTATTGACGTAACGCAGGGTTTGATCCCGGATGATCCCGCTTTCATTGAGAACGATCATCTTCTTTGGCGCCAGGCTTTTTAATTCCTCCTGCCAGACGGATTCCGCCACGACCAGAAGATCCACCTCGTGCTCCTGTTCCATCAGTTTTCCCACCGCCGTGTAGGTGTGGACCTGCCACGGCAGATTCTTTTGCTTTTGCATATATTCATTCATCAAAGTCGTATATTCTTCTTCCCCGTCACACAGCGCGAGGATCGCTTTCTCTGATCGCTTCAATAGAAACCTCCCCAATATAGCAATACGCTTAGTAAAATGGGACCTGCCAGGCAGATTCCCGCTTTTTTCTTCTCCTGCACGTCGGAAAAATAGAGCTTCCATTCGCCGCTGTCGGCCACGCTCTTGACATATGCGAGAAGATAGACAAACCGTTCCTTCAGGTCCGCCCTTCGAACAAATCGGAATAAGGAAAAAAGTGCTGCGATAAGCAGTGAAAAAAAGAGAAAAGACAGAATCTTCTCCCGCGGAAAGAATCCGCAGCAGACTGCATATAGTTTGAGGTCGCCGCCTCCCATGGTACCGATCCGAAACAGCGGATACAGTGCCAGGAGCATCATGCTTCCCCATAGGACATAGCTCCAAATCTGGTACGGGCCGCCCGTCCAAAATGCCCTCACAAGTCCCAGGCCCAGGATCAGTAAGACCAGCCAGTTTGGGATCCTGCAGAATCGATAATCAAAATAACATGCCATGCACAGAAAGATGCAAAGCATCAGCGAAAAAAACACTTCCCCCATCATATTTCCTACCTCAATTCGTCTATGCCTGGTGATCGGAACGAATACGTTCCACGGAAGGGTCCCCGGCGAGGGTTCCTTTGAACTCTTGAAAACTCAAGATGAAGAATGTTTGTAAGTCGGATTATAATGGCAGAAAAATAAAAATGCAAGAGGCTTTGGAAAAATAATTTGATTTTGTGAAAAAGTCACAGTAAGTGATAAAATCCGAGCGCATAAAGTCCCAGAAAGCCTGGAATTCCTAGGATCGCGCATGTCAAAAAGGTCACGGCATTGATCCCGATCCCCACGGAAATCCCCCAAATCCCGAGACCAAAATTACAAAGATGGATCCCCACCGACCCAATTAGCCCCCGAAGGATCCCGTCGAGCAACCCCTCCATTTCTCCCTTAACGGCGCATGCGATCAAAAGGAGCAACCCTCCGATCATGCCCATGACAAACAGCATTTGTTTTTCCATGCCATCCCCTCCCTTTTCCTTACGAATCGAAAAAGCCTTCGCAGGCAGCTTACTTCCCTTACGGGTCGCAGCACCTCTCTTCCTTACATCGTACGCGTCCTTTTCCCGAAATAGTCCTCCTTTTGAAAGGTATATTTTTCCATCCGCCCGCCTATACTTATAGAGCAACCATTCTAGACGAAAAGGAAGTGACGGCATGATCCTTTATAAACAGGATTACGGCGAACCGATGACCATGGAGCTGGACCTTGCGGATCCCGACCTAAAAAAAGACATGGAAAAAACCCGAAAAGCCTTGGAAGTGGCTTACTCGGGTTTTAACAACTGCACGGACTTTGACATGATCGACAGCTACGTCTTCGAGATCAACGCCCTGCAGAGAAGATATCATTATCTATCCTCCCTGATGGAGAAGGAATGCGCCGGTGCGCCGATGCCCGCGAAGCGGATCTTTACTCTGCCTGGATCACTTTTCCAACGAAAACGATCTCCTCATTGACGCTGTCATAGATCAGGAAGGCAAAGGGCCTGTCCAGATTCACTTCTTTCTGTTGCTTTGCGGGCGCAATGCCATTTGCGCGAAGCATGATGGCCGTCACGGCCGCTGCCTTTGTTCCGTTTTCATTCAGTTCGATCTTGCACTTCTGAAGGATCTGGCCAATGTGCATCTCCTCATTTTCCAGGATCTTGTCGAACTGCGCCGTATGCGGGTAAAAGGGCGTTTCGATCCCCTGCGCCTTCAGGATGTTCTCCACGGCTTCCTCCGTGGTGTCATAGTCAAGCTTTGGCATGACCGCGCTGACCTGATAGTCCGCGCTCTCTGACTTCACAAGGCTTTCAAGGTCTAAGTCGAGAATGCCAAATTCCCCTTCCTGCTTCGGGAGAATGCCAATGAAGCGAAATCCGTTATAATAATTCTTGCCGAACGCAGTAGCCTTTTCATTTTCATAATACCAGTCCGCGCCGCCCACAAGCATCTCCTGCGTAGTCTTCTTTCCGGAAAACTCCGTGAAATCATGCTCGGCCAAACGCCATTTCTCCACCCACGGAGACTCAAAATATAGAGAATTGACCAGGATCGCCCTCGTCTCACCCTTGATGTCCGACTCTTTGAGGATCTCCGGAATCATTTCATGCGTCTTCTCATTACACCAGTCGTTGATCTGTTTCGCCGCACCGGCCGGATCTCCGACAAAGTCCACGGGAGCCACCTCGGCATGGAAATTCTCCTCCATGTTCTTTTGGTACTCCTCGATCAGCCTCTTCTTCTCATAGATCCAGAGGGAATTCGCGATCTCATAATGGAACGAGAACTCCTCGTTATACGCCATGCTTCCCTTGTCCGCCGCGATCCCGTCCGCAAAGTCCATATAGTCCTTTGCAAACTTTGCATAATCTTCCCTGCCAAGGTATTGATACAGCTCCTTCGCGGTATCGCCGCTCGCGCCCTCTGCCGCAAGCCCCAGCGCCATGTTCAGGGACATGGGGCTGACCAAGGTATTCTCCTTTTTCTCCTGATATACCCAGTCTGCAAAGAAGGCTGCCCTCTGCCAGGAATCCTTTAGCTCCATGGGATCCACGGAAAACTTCTCCGTGCTCACCTGCTCCAAGGTCTGTGCGTTTTCGTCCTGTTTCGTCTCTTCCGCTCCCATGCCTTCCTCCTGTTTTTCGTCGCCCTGCCGCGCTTCGCTTTCCTGCTTTGCCGGCTCAGCTCCCTGACTCTCTCTGGTTTCGTCCCCGATCCTCGAGACATTCCCCACGTCGCTGCAGCCCGCCAGCATGGTCATGGCGCAGATCAGTGCGATGCCCTTCCATAATTTTCTTCTCATTCTCTGCCACCTCCGTTTTTCGGCTCTTTCTCCATAGGACGCAAAAACGGATCAAAAGTTCTCTCCCGCCGTCATATTTCGGGAAAAAGATTGGCAGAAGCATCCATGCTTCTGCCAAACTGATCCAAGGGATCCTTCCTCGCTAAAAAACATACACCAAAGCTCCATAGGGCGGGAGATCCACTGCAATGGACTGCTCCTGATAGTGCCAGGGCACGTCCTCCGCGATCACCTCGGCCTGCGCTTCATTTCCAAAGCCGCCGAACCGCTCCTCATCGCTGTTTAAGAGCAATTTGTATTTCTTCTTTGCCGGAACCGGGACGCGATATCCCTCCCGCTTCATCGGCGTCATGTTCAGGACAAACAGCAGACTGTTCTTTCCGGTGGATGCCTTTCTGACAAAGGAATATACGCTGTTCTCCTTGTCATCCGCGTTCATCCACTCGAAGCCCGCCCAGCTATTGTCGAACTCATACAGCGCGGGATACTTCCGATAGATGCGAAGGAGCTCGCCGACATAAGTCTTCATCCCGAGATTGTTCTTTTCCTTCAGTAGGAACCAATCCAGCTCCCTGGCCTCGCTCCATTCCCTCTCCTGCCCGAAATCCTGTCCCATGAACAGAAGCTTCTTGCCGCAGTGCCCGAACATATAGGTATAACCCGTGCGCAAGTTGGCATACTTGTCAATGGCATAGCCGGGCATCTTGTTCACCATGGAACATTTCAGGTGCACGACCTCGTCATGAGACAGCGGAAGAATATATCTTTCACTCTCATTATAGGTCATGGCAAAGGTCATTGCATAATGATTCCCCTTACGGTATAAGGGATCCAACTTCATATACTCGCAGAAATCATGCATCCAGCCCATGTTCCACTTGAGGGAAAATCCCAGACTGTCCGTCCCGATGGGTCCCGTCACCTTCGGCCATGCCGTGGACTCCTCCGCGATCGTAAGGAAGCCGGGATAAGTGCCGCGCACCACGGAATTCATGTGGCGGAAGAACTCAATGGCGTCGAGATTTTCATTTCCGCCATACTGGTTGGGAAGCCACTGCCCATCCTTCTTTCCGTAATCCAGATAGAGCATGGATGCCACGGCGTCCACGCGAATGCCGTCCACGTGGAATTCCCGAAGCCAGAACAGTACGTTGGCGATCAGGAAATTCTTGACCTCGGACTTTGCATAGTTAAAGATCTTCGTGCCCCAGTCAGGATGCTCGCCCCTGCGAGGGTCCGGATGCTCATAAATACAGGTGCCGTCGAACTGTCCCAGGCCATGCGCGTCCGTTGCGAAATGCGCGGGAACCCAGTCCAGGATCACGCCCACGCCGATCTTATGCAGGGCGTTCACCAGATACATAAAGTCCTTCGGCGTTCCATAGCGGGAGGTGGGGGCATAATATCCCGTCACCTGATAGCCCCAGGAGCCGTCGAAGGGATGCTCCGCGATCCCCATCAGCTCCACGTGGGTATATTTCATTTCCTTGAGATATTCCACCAGGCGGTCCGCAAACTGCCTGTAGTTATAGAATCCGTCCTCCGTGCCGTCCGGATGCTTCATGAACGAACCGATATGGCACTCATAGATGGCCATGGGCTGCTTGGTATAATCCTCGGTGTCCCGCTTCTCCATCCATTTCTGATCCTTCCAGGCAAAGCCCTCGAGGTTTGTCACGATGGAGGCCGTCTCAGGGCGCTTCTGCGCATAATTCGCATACGGATCCGCCTTATACAGCTTCCTGCCGTCCTGCGCGGTGATCAGATACTTATAGATGCTGCCTTCGCCGACGCCCGGGATAAAGAGTCCCCAGATGCCGACCTCGCCGAGACGGGTCATCTCATGCGTCGTCTCGTTCCATCCGTTGAAGGAACCGATCACGTGAACCGTCTGCGCATTGGGGGCCCAGGTGGCAAAGTAAGTTCCCGCCACGCCGTTTTCCTCCGAGAGATGCGCTCCCAGCTTTTTATAAATCTCATAATGCGTTCCCTGGCCAAACAAATACTGGTCCGTCTTCGAAACAAAAACCTTCGCATTAGAACCTGCCATGCGTAACCCTCCCGCAAATATTGTTATTTTAGATAAAATCCTTTTCCGTGATGATGATCATGTCTTCCTCGTCATATCTTCTGCCGAGCAGAATGTCAAAGAAATGGCCCAGGGTCTTTCTCGATGCGCTGTAGATGGCATCATCCATGATCTCTTTCACTTCTGCAGTCGTCACGGCGTGATTTGCCGTCTGCATCTCATCGATCTTCGTGTGCAGGGCGAGCATTCCAAGATCATCAATTGAATATTCCTGATCCCTTGCATATTGACGCGCAAAGTATGCCAAAGCGTCATTGGTCATGGGTTGGAGATCGATCCTCGCGTTAAACGCGGAGCGCAGTCCCTCCTGACTCTTTAAGAACTTGTTCATGCTCTTCTTGGTATCTAAGAGCACCACGATGATCCCAAAGTTCTCTCTCTGCAGGTTCCCGTACAGGTCTCCTGCGGCGGAGCTGGTAAGATCTGATGCCTTCTCCACGATGAGTGCGCCGTTGGTCAGATCGTCCAGAAGCTTTCCTAAATCCTTGTTGTTCAGGGCCTTGCCGGGGATCTTTGCCACCTTGCCGGAGAAATTGCTGTCGCTTTGCTTGACTTCATAAATGATCTTCTTTGCAAGCTCTAACGCATTGGCGCTGGAATCTCCCGTGATGATCAAATTGCCCGTGTAGGCCGCCATGCTAATATTATCAATGGCTCTGACCAGTTGTTCGCGATCGGAATCTGCCTGAAGAAGCTCATCATAGAGATCCTCTTCCTCTTTCGTCAGCTCACGAGCCTTCGGCAGCTCCTGCTTCGGCTGCTCAGCGCCTTCCTGCGCATCTTCCTCCCGCGGAAGATTTTCGAAATTGATGGCGCCGTTTGTGGGCTCCTTGATGGTTCCGGAGAACCAACCGTGCACCTTGACTTGCTCCCCTTCATCCTCCACGGCTTCCTCGCTCCAGGAGAAATCATCTTCCAAGGAATCGTCGTTCGCAGGCGCCACTTCATTCCTTGCGATCTCGAAAGGAGACTGTGCCTTCACGGTTGCTTCCTGTACGGGCTCTCCCGTAGGTTCAGTTTCAGAATCCTCTGCAACGGGTTCCTCTGCAGCAAGCTCTTCCGCAAAAGGTTCTTCTGCATCCCACTCATAGCCGAACTCCGTCTCTTTTTCCGACTCAGGACTCAGCGGTCTTGCAAAAAATGCGGGATCAGAGGATCCAAAGATGCGCCGTCTCTCCGGCTCCTTGGTCTCAAGGCTTTCCGCCACTTCCTCCGCAGCCTTCTCTGCTTCTTCAGCGCTCTCTGCCACTGCCTCAACTGTTTCTTCCGTAGCTTCTTCTACTGCCTCAACTGTTTCTTCCGTAGCTTCTTCTACTGCCGTAGCTACTGTTTCAACAGTCTCTTCCGTGCTCTCTGCCACCGCTTCAGTGGTTTCTTCTACTGCCTCAGCTACTTCTTCAGCGGTTTCTGCCGCTGCCTCAGCCGCCTCCACAGTCTCTTCAGCATCCTCTGCCACTGTCTCGACTACTTCTTCCGCAATTTCTTTCGCTGCCTCAGCCGCCTCCACGGTCTCTTCAGCATTCTCTGCCACTGCCTCGGCCACTTCTTCAGCGGTTTCTGCCACTGCCTCGGCTACTTCTTCAACGCTTTCTGCTACTGCCTTAGCCGCTGTTTCAACGGTCTCCTCTGCTGCCGCAGCTCCCTCGACCTTTACGTCGTCTGCCGTCTCATCCGCCACTTCGGGAACGGTCACTCCCGCGGGCATCGGAATGGAGGCGGGATCCATGGTATCCTCCATCTGCTTGAGGATGTTATCACGCATCGCCTCTTCAAACTCCGTGAACATGCGGCCCGTCTGACGAAGCACCTGCTGATGTACCTCTTCTTCCTGCTTCGCCTGGCTTTCCTGCTTCATACGTTCCCACTCAGCGCGAATGTCCTCGATGCTGAGCTGTCCGGTGATCTGCTTTTCCACCTTTTTATTCTCAGGCACGACAAGGCTTAGCTGCCCGTCTGCCTCCTGCGTCAAAACCTTTGCCATGCGCTCCGGCGGCTGCGCCTTCATGGCCTCTTTTTCCAAAGCTTTCACGGAATCCTGCGCAGCGCTCTCTTCCTTCCTGGCTGCCAGCTCGGACGCATCATGGAAATATCCATTTTCATCCTGATACATCTCGCCTGCTTCGCCGGGAATTTCAAAAAAGACTTCCGTCTTCTCCATACTTAAGGGTCCCTGCTCTGGCTCCTTTGCCTCCTCCTTTGCCTCGAGCTCCTCCTCTTCGTCCACGCCTTCCATCACGGGAAGATCCAAAGGACCGGAGTCGGAATCGATCATGGGAGAAACGATCACGCGCGTAATGGGATCCAGCATGCCGTCCGCCTGCTTCGGCTGATCCTGCGGATCCTTCTCCAAGACTTCCTTTAACCCTGCGGCGATCTCCGCCTGCAGATTCATGGTATTATACTGCCCTACGTCGACGGTTTTCACCTGGATGTCCATGTCGTCTCCGCCCGCGGTATGCCCCAGCTGCTGACGAACTTCATCCACGTTGAATACGCGAGTCGCCCCAAAATCCTTGGCGCTCTCCCGCTCTACGTCACTTGCATTCCAGATGGCCGTAGCGCCGGATGCCACTTCCTGAGGCTGCGCCTGGACATTACCCTCGACCGCCGGATAGGTCTCATTCGAAGCGATATGGCCTTCCTCCTGCCTTGCCATCTCCTGAAAACGATTGTCGTACTTTAATTGCTGCGACGGCGTCAGCGGCTCATGAAGCATCTTCAGCTCCATCGCCATATTGACGTACTTTCCCGTCCCAAACCAAAGGATCAGCTCATCGCACACCTCCACGCACTTGGTCCCAAGCCCGCGTCTGTGATAGAGATTTGCCAACTCATACATCCACTTCTCGCGATATTCCTCTTCCTTGAGCTTCTCGAGGACTTCGATCTTCTCATCCAGGCTTACGTCATAAGCGTCGTAAAGCTTATACTTCAGCACGTAACGGCCAGGATCCTTAGGTGCCAGCTTCTCAAACTCTTTATAGAATTCTGCTGCCTCCACGGGCTCCCCGGTCTTGATGTACAGCTCACAGAGGGAATAACAAATCTGACGATTCTCGGGCTTTCTGTCATATGCCAACAGCATAATGTCCCGCGCATCCTCATAACGGCAGTTGATCTTATAAAGGTCGCTGATGGTGCCAAGGGTCATCACGCTTCTGACCCTTCTCCAGTCGATCTTGTCCGCGATGGCCGCCGCCTCCGCGTACTGTCCTTGATCGATCAGGCTCTGAATCTGTTCCACTAGGTGTTTATATTCATATTTGTCCACTGTATTTCGCTCCCTTTAGGTATTTCATCTCACAGTTAAGATAAGTGTACCATAGTAGACCTTGCATGTCAAAAGCAAACCGCAAAAAATGGAGATTTAGCGAAGAAGATTTGACAGTTTTGCGAACTGCTCCAGCGTCAGGGTTTCTCCCCGCACGGTGGCGGAAAGTCCCATCGTTTCAAGCGCCTGTGCCACCTTCTCCCTGGAAAGTCCAAGCTCCGGCGCGTTGGAAAGACCATTGCTTAAGGTTTTCCTCCGCTGATTAAAGGAGGCCCGGATCAGTGCGAACATGTACTCCGCGTCCCGCACCTCCACCGGAGGCTTTGGATGACGCGTCAGCCGTATCACGGCGCTTCCCACCGTCGGCCTTGGGATAAAGCAGTTCGGCGGCACGTTCGCCACGATCTCCGGCTTTGCATAAAACTGCACTGCCAGGGACAGCGCCCCGTAATCCTTGGTGCCGGGGCCCACCTGCATGCGCTCCGCCACTTCCTTTTGCACCATGATAGTGATGCTCTCCAAGGGTACGCCGCTCTCGAACAGACTCATGATGATGGGCGTCGTCACGTAATAGGGAAGGTTCGCCACGACCTTGATGGGACGGCCGCCGTTTTTTTCTTCGGCAAGCTGCTTTAAGTCGAGCTTAAGCACGTCCGCGTTGATCACCGTGACGTTCGTATACGCCGCGAGCGTCTCCCCGAGGATGGGGATCAGTGCCTTGTCGATCTCCACTGCGATCACCTGCCCGGCAGCCTCCGCCAGGTACTGCGTCATCGTGCCGATGCCAGGGCCGATCTCCAGGATGCAATCCTCCTTAGTGATCTCAGCCGCCGCGACGATCCTCTCCAGCACGGAAGTGTCGATCAGGAAATTCTGACCATATTTCTTTTGAAAATTGAATTTGTATTTTTGCAGAATCTCAATGGTATTCCGCGGGATTCCCAAATTAGCCAATGCTCTTATCCTCTCTCTCCTTGATCCACGTAAGAACCTCAAGCAGGTCCGACAGGATCACACAGCTTAGCTGCTCCATTTCCGGCGTGGGCGGAAGCATATCCGGCACCATGACGGGGATCATTCCCGCGCGGCTTGCGGAGCGGATACCGTTATAGGAATCCTCGATCGCGATCGTCTCCTCCGGCTTTGCGCCAAGCCCCTCGCAGGCCTTTAGGTAGATCTCCGGTTCAGGCTTGGAATGCTCGATCTCCTCGCCGCCGATGATATAAGAAAAATACTCGCGGATGCCAGCGCTCTCTAAGAGACTTAAGATCGACGCGCGCTTGGTCGATGAAGCCAGCCCGATCCTCCAGCCGTCTGCGGCAAGGAATGAAAGCAATTCCTTTACGCCCTTTTTCTGCGGAAGACCATTCTTTTCGATGATCTCCCAAAACTCCTTCGAGGTTTCCTTGCGGTAGCCCGCGTAATCAAAATCCTCGCCATAATGCTCCTTGATGATCCTTTCGTCATCGGCCATGTTCCTGCCGATACATAGCGGAAATACCTCCCGCATCCCCTGCATGCCGTGGCGCTCTGCCACGTTCACCCAGCTTTCCATGCAGACCCGCTCCGTGTCGAACAGGACGCCGTCCATGTCAAATACTACTGCTTTCACTCGCTTACTCCTTTTGTCCAAACGCCTCCAAGATTCCCGGAACGCTCTGCAAAACGAGAACGTCCGTCCCGTCTTCCTTTAGCCTAGACAGAAGACTCCAGGGATCTCCCTGCCAGCGGCTAAGGTCCACAAGATAAATGGTCGCATAATGCGGCGCCATCAAAGGTACCATGGCGTTTGCATTGCCATCGCCAAAGACCACCAGCTGCGTTCTTCTGTCAAGTCCCGTCGAAATCTTCGCCATGCCAAAGCCGTCGCCCAAAAAGTACCCGTACGGATTCCCGGACTCCAGATACTCCGGACGGTAGAAGCCCTCCCGGTCCACTCTTCCGTCATAATTCACGGTGACCATCTTTCCCTGTGTCTCCTCGAACACGAAGATCTGCTCCCCGCGGTCCTCCATGCCTGCCCTTGTCGCCAGCGGGCCTACGAAATTCTCCGTCACGATCTCACGCTCGCCCAAGTCATAATAATAAGGCATCAGTCTTCCGGACTGTTTCCACCAGGCATAATATCCATAATACGCCCCCAGGCTTGTCCAATGGGGATCCGTGCGATAATAGACCGCTTCCTTCTGATGCTCTTCCATGACTGCATAAAGATCCACGTAAGCTTCTTCGCCGATCCTCTCCTTCACCTTGGAAAGATAGGACGCCTGATCCGGCGCCTCCGCATAGCGCGGCAGCCGGTCCGCCCAGATCACGTCCGCCGTCGGGAGCAGCATTACCCTGGCGTCATATTCCTGCACTGCCTTCTCCAGGAACGCAAGACTCTTCTCTGCGGCGGCCTCGTCATAATCTTGCGGCAGGGATTCCTCAAAATAGGTGCGCTGCTTTCCGATCAAGATCCCGTTGAATTCCCGCCTTCCTAAGAAGAGCTCCGCATCCCGCACAAGGCGGCTCCACTTATTCTGATTATAAAAATGCGTCAGGGCATATTCGTCCCATTCTTCAAAATATTGACCATTCAAAACTCTTCCGGTGGTCGCGACGGGGTGAACCTCCGTCCTCCTGGCAGGGTCTCTGTAAAGCACTCCCGTCAGGTACAATACGTCCGTCACGGCGAATGCCAAGAGGATCGCGGCAATGATGCCGACGGTGAACAGGTCATTCTTTTTTTCACTCATGCCAGGCCTCCTTTCTTGCCGTCACAAATTAACCCCTGCCCACAAGATAGACCAGGGATGCCAAGAGACAAACGGCAGGATAAATCTTTTCCAACAGTCTCGTCAGGGAGATGCTCATTCCATTTCTTCCCTTTTCCAGCCTCTTTACGATACCGTCCAGGATCGGCAGGGAAAAGAGCACGCCGAGGATCAACGTGGGAAGATACTCCCAGGTCAGGAACCAGAAGCGATGATCGATCAGGTGCGAAGCGCTCACGCCAAACTGCACCTGCAGATAGGCCCATACGTCCGTCACGTCATCCAGTGCGAATAAGAGCCAGCCGACGGAGACCACGAGCATGGCATAACACCAGCGCAGGATGGACGGGAAGAAGCGAAGCACCTTGTCCAGGAATAGGCTTTCCAGCCGAAAGAACAGCGCAAGCCAAAGTCCCCAGAGCACAAAGGTCCAGTCCGGACCATACCAAAAGCCGATCAGGCCCCAATTGATGAAGAACAGCAAAAGTCGAAAGATCCCCTTCTTATTTCCCTTCAGAGGATCATAAAAATACTCCTTCATCCAATAATTCAGCGTCACGTTCCAGCGGCGAAGAAAATCCGTGACGGAAGTCGCAACATAGGGGTGGTCATAGTTTTCCGGGAAGGAAAAGCCCAGACAGTCCGCGAGTCCGATGGCAATGTCAGAGTACCCGGAAAACGAAAAATAAATCTGAAACGCGAACGCCAAGATCCCCAGCCACGCCGTGGCAACGCTGAGATACGCGGGCTGCGTTGCGTGGATCGTAGTCCAAAGCTGCCCTGCCGCGTCCGCGATCACAATCTTCTTGGCAAGTCCCACGCAGATCCTTTTGGCACCCCGGCTGATCTGATGCAGGTTGATGCTGCGGCGCCGAAGATCCTCTTGTACGTCCTGATATTTGATGATGGGGCCGGCTGAAAGCTGCGGGAACATGGTGACAAAGGTAGCATATTCCAAGATGTTTTTCCCTGCCGCATGCTTTCCGCGATAGACGTCGATCACGTAAGACATGGTCTGCAGGGTATACACGGTAATACCAACGGGCAGAGGGAATCCGGTCTTCTCCCATCCCGTCCCAAAAAGCGTGTTCGCCGTGTCGATGAAAAAGTCCGCATAGCCAAAGAAAAAGAGAAGACACATGTCAAAGAACAGGGCGCTGAACAGCAATATCTTCGCCGCATTGCCCTTCCCGCGGTACTTCTCGATCATGATCCCGTGCACAAAATCCGAGCAGGCACTGATCACCATGGGAAGCAGACAAATAGGTTCACCCCAGGCATAAAAACAAAGGCTCCCTAAAAGGAGGATGACATTCTTCATCCTCCCGGGAACCAGATAATACAGTATTAAGAATATCGGTAAAAACCGAAGGAGAAACGTAATGCTTCCAAATTCCATGGGATACCCTTCATATTCTTAAAAATCCGCTACTTTTGCGCGCCTAACGGCGCGATCTCACTTCCACTACTTTACCATTTTTAGGCCAAATAGTCAATGACCCCGCCCTATGGGGGCGGGGTCTCTTTCCAGTTTTGTTTCTGAAAAATTAGTTGGAGGAAGTGGTCGAACAGATCATCATGGTCGTTGCCATCAGGCAGACCTCCTCTGCGATCACCATCGCCAGGGAACCGCCCATCACGGACAGATCCATCACTTTGCTGCAGGGTGCATAGGCCTGCGCGGCCATCAACGCCGCGAACATGAGACGCGACTTCTGACCGACGCTCCAGTCGCCAAAGCCCTTGCACTGCTTTAGGAACTGATCGGCGTCAGCGATCTCATCGGCGAGTTCCTCCGGCGTCATGTCAATGTTCACTAACGCGCCAAGGGATGCCAGCTCATAATCCTTGCCATAGCTCAGTCCCTTGACCACCAACGCGTCATAAATGGCGCTCACGCGGTCACACTTCGCCTGCGCCTCTCCCACGCAAAGCGTCAGCACGTGACTTAAGGACTGCACGGCGTTGTTATGGAATGAGAACTTCTGTTTCATCACGTTATAGCAGTATTCCGTCTCCTCAATGATGTCATCGACGCTCCTGCTCAGCGTGGCAAGCAGCGCCGCAAAGGGCATGTCCTCATCGGAGGTCAGCATCGGATGGTGCTGCTTCATCGCCCCGATCAGCTGCTTTGCCTTCTCGGCCACCGCTTCCGTCTCTTCCTCCGAGATCACGTCGCAGACCGTCATGGCGGCCAGGGATAGCTGTTCCGAGCCAAAGATCCTTCCCTTACTCAGCGCTTCGTCGATCCCACGAAGCTTTCGAAGATATCCTTCCGGATCGTCGGACAGGGCCATCTTACAGAGCACCGGGATCTCCATATTGCTTCGAAAGCTGGAGAAAACGCTCTCCTGCTTTTTCAAAATGGACTTGCACGCCTTCATTCTCTCGACGTCAGCAGTCTTTCCCGCGCCGGTAAAGATCAGACTGCCCGCAATGCTCATCAGCTCCATGTCCCACATAAAACCCTTATGGATCGTATTTCGATTCTCCGCCAGCAGCTCACAGCCTGCCTGTAATAATTCCTTCATCGCATCTATCTCCTTTTGCTATGATTTTCTCCTTTGGAAGCGCTTTGTCTCGCGCTTATTCGCCCTTACGATAGCCATGTTACCACAAAAGGAATCCTTCGTCCATCTCCTTTTCTTACCGCAGACTTACAAAACCGTAAGAAAAAAGGGCCCTCATTACTGAAGGTCCTTTCTGTGATACTGGAATCCTGCAAGCCCGAGACTGATCAGGATCACGAAGACCGCGATCGCGGCAGATCCCGTCGGGAAAGCTTCCTCCGTGAAAATATCGGTGGCGTTGCAATAATAGAACGGCGTGACATACTTGAAATCCTCGATGGCGGGCACCACGCGGCACATCACGTCCATCGCAAAGAAGATCATGGCAACGCCAAGTCCAATGCCCATACGGTTTTTCCGGGAGAACGCGGAGATGCAAAAGCAGATGCTTCCGACCTCCACCATCATGAGGAGCTGGCTCGCTCCCATGATCAGAAGGTGCTCCGCGGAGACCTTCTCGTCCATGATGGCAAAGCCGCCTGCGTAGCATAGCGTCCCGATCACCTGGAACAAAATGCAATATGTGATCATGCTCAGATACTTTTGCGCCAGGATCTTCCCCCGGCTCGCGGGAAGCACCGCCAGAAATTCTATGGTGTGCCCGAATTCTTCCTTGGAGAGCAGATTGCTTCCGAGGATCGCCGCAAACATGCCGCCGCCGAGGGCGTGCAGCATGGCGATCTCCGTCGCGAAGTACCCTCCCATGGTGGCCACGCTGAGTCTGTCCATGCCAAAGGCCTTGGACATCGCGCCCATCTGAGAGAAGATGTCTCCCATGTCAGAAAGGGATGCCTCCACGCTGGAATATAGGAGGATACATCCAAAGCACATTCCCACGATCACCAGAAACCAGATCAGGAATCCTTTCAAATTTTGTTTCATTTCATGTGAATATAATACCATGGTTTCAACCTGCCTTTCGTCCCAATGCCCCGCCTTAGTTACATCCTTCGGGGTCACTCCTTTGCTTCCTTCTCGTCCGCACCGTCATAAAAATGCATGAAGATGTCTTCCAGCTCCGGCTCCTCGATCACGATGTCCGAAATGTCATGCCCCGCAAGCTCCCGAAGCAGATCATTCACCTTCCCGCGGTAGATAAAGTCTTCCTCCGCGCCGTCCTTGATCATGCGAACGTGCTTTGCACTTGTCTTTGTCAGATTCTCCACCGTGTCGATCTTCACCAGCTTCCCCTCGCGGATGATGGCCGCGCGGCCGCAGTATTTTCGGATCTCGGAGAGCACGTGAGAGGACAAAAAGCAAGTGGCACCCTTCGCGTTGTACTCTAGGATCAGCTTGAAGAACTCCGCCTGCATCAAGGGATCCAGGCCACTGGTCGGCTCGTCAAAAACAAAGAGCTTAGGCTGATGTTGCATCGCGCAGACAATGCTGACCTTCTTTCGGTTTCCAAGAGAGAGCTCTTCGATTTTTTTCGTCTGGTCCACCTGCAGCCTTTCGCAGAGCATCTCCGCCTCCGCGCTGCAGTCCATCCCGCGCATTTTCGCCGCCAGCGCGATCACGTCGCGCACCCGCATGTCAGGGTAGAACCATGCCTCCGAGGGCATGTAACCCACCTGCCGAAGGATCTCCACGCTTTGGGTTTTCGCATCCATCCCGAGGAGCTTTACCTCTCCCTCCTGAAACCGCGCAAGCCCGAGCATGGAGCGGATGGTCGTGGACTTTCCGGCGCCGTTTGGCCCAAGAAATCCAAAAATCTCTCCTTCCTCCACCGTCAGGGTAAGGTGCGTCACGCCCCTGTTTTTCCCATAATTCTTTGTCAGATTTTTAATCTCAATGACATTCTTTCCCATACTTTAAGCTCCTTTTACTTCTCCAAGCCTTCCGGCCGTCCGCTTCTTGGTCCTTTCCCCGCGCCATTAGGCTACTGCTTCCTGCCATCCTTCGCCTTCTTGAAATCCTCCAGCTCCTGATTGAGCTCCGCCGTATCCCAGTTTCGCCTTACATAGTAGATGCAAAAGATCGAGACAAAGCACGCCATCATATAAAGGAAATAGAGGAGCTCCGGCAGCCACTTTCGGTCAAACCAGGAAAACAAATAACTTACTGCGACATATGCGAGCGCACATCCGATCGACGCGAGCAGCTCGAACACCCCAATCTTATCCGACTCCTCGAAGTTTCTAAGGAGATACACCTGCACGTAACCCATGACATAGGTCATCAGGATCATCTCCAGCATCGTCAGCATGTCTACCTGAAAGCTTCCCTGCGTGATCTGATACATGCAATGGAAAAATAAGATCGCAAAGAAATACATGCACGCCTTAAACTCAATTCCCACTTCCGCCAATAAATATTTCCGAAATTTCTTTTTCATGTCCAATCAATTCCTTTCCGTCTTCTTCCGGGATCCTTCCTTTCCCTTTGGGCATCTTTCCCTGTTTTTCCGGGATCCGTCCTCTTCTTCCTAATTACTCCTTGCCTTTTAGGATCCTGCGCAGTGTCTTTGCGTAGCGCCTGGATATGATCACGTGCTCCCCACCCGTCATCATGGCGTCGATGCGATTCCCCGCTTCACTTTTCAGCCGCTCGATGTGATAAATGTTGATCACCATGGACTTGCTGCAGCGAAAGAAACCATCCTCCGCAAACTCTGCCTCCGCACCGGCAAGGGAAATGCCAGCCTGTAAAACCTCCCCTTCGGTATAGGCATAGGTGGTCCCGTCAACGCTCTCCAGATAGATCACCTCGCCAGGCTTTACTAACACGTCCTCCCCGTCCTTTCGGCACGGCAACGTGCGACTTCTTCTATTCAAATAGGCAAGCAGCTCTTCCATCTCCCGCGTCTTTTCCCGGTATCTGAGAACCACTTCCGCCTCTCCCTCCGAAATCTGCTCGATCCGAATCTTCATGTTTTTCTCTCCAATTATTGCTTCCGCGCGCTTTAGGTTCCTTCCAAATGCTTTGGCGCCCTTCTATGATTCTACCATACAAAAAACGACATAAAAAAGCAACCCGTCCGAAGACAGGTTGCACTTTTTACGCCCTAAGCGGTCATTTGCGCTCCTCTTTCCTTTGAAAACCGCCCGCTTTCCCCTATTGGGAAATGTCATAATGCTTATAATTTTGATAATATTGGTAGATCCCGCCGCCATTCTCGCCGACCTGCGCAACCCAGAGGTCCACGATGAAATATTCCTGCCCTTCATAGGAATAATAATAGACCTTCACCTTACTTTTCTTCTCATACAGGTTCTGCTCGGAAAGTCCCGGAACCTCGCTGACCTTCTTCTCTTCGCACCGAAGGAACTTCACGCCGTGGATCCCGCCAAGCTCCTCCGCATACTGCATAAAGCTCTCGACCCTCTGCTCCTCGGCCGTGCGAAATCCATTCTCGGTCTGGGTCCCCAAAAATTCGATCTTCTCTGAATTATATACCTCGATACCATATTCCAGCATCAGTTCCGGCACTGCCTTATAAGCATGCACGCGGTCCCATACAAATTGTATGTCATTTTCATATTCTTCCGGGGAGGAGATCAGGGTTTTGCTCTTTAGGGAAAACTTTCTGTTCGTGGGATACTCAAAATTCCTTGGCAGGTCCAGATCCTCGCAAAGCTCGATCCCCTGCTTTGCGAAGGTGTCCTTCTCCGTCTCCATGAAATATTCCAAAAAAGGCTCCTGATATTCATAATATAAAGAGGCACCGTCATAATAGAAGGTGGAGCCGTCCATGCCGACGGACCGAGGCTTGGAGGTCACCTGATAAGTGAATCCATATTTTGTGTCGCGGAAGGTAAAAATCCGATGATGCTTTTCTTTATTCTCTTCCATGCTGACAAACTCCGCGTCCCCGTACCGCTCATTCAGATCCTTTTCCACTTCCTCCTTTGTGTGGAGCTTCACGGATTTTTTATCCAGCGAACAGCCAGACAGCATAATCCCCAGCCCGCAAAAAAGAAGGAGCCCCAAAATTGCCTTTCCCAATCGTTTTCCGCGCCTGATCAAGTTTCTGCGTTGCATCATCATATCCTCCCACAAAAAAAGATTTCGTTTCAGGATGATCTTTCCTTTTTCTGATCTTATCCTACCGCGAAATCCTTTTTCTTCCTAGTGGTATCTGTCATCATCTGAAGCCTATCCTGCGTGACGTTTGTCACGCAATGCGGCACTTTAAATCTCTCCCAGCATTTTTTCCGGATCCTCGGCCGCCTTTACCTTGTCATTCGCGCGAATGATGATTCCCTTCTCATCAATGAGATAGGTCGTCCGGATAACGCCCATGGAGACCTTGCCATAATTCTTCTTTTCCTTCCATACGTCATAGGCCTCGATCACCTTACGCTCTGGGTCAGCAAGAAGCGTGAATTTTAATCCATACTTCTCTTCAAACTTTTTATGAGATTCCACGCTGTCCTTGCTAACTCCCAAAATGATTGCACCTTTTTCCATAAACTGCGGATATCTGTCCGAGAACCCGCAAGCCTGCTTGGTGCAGCCAGTCGTGTTATCCTTCGGATAGAAATACAGAATCACCTTTTTTCCCTTGTAATCCTTTAAGGAATGCATTTTCCCATTCTGATCCGGCAACGTGAACGCCGGTGCTTTCGTTCCAACCTCTAACATATCTTACTCCTCCACCTTTACGTTACCGCTGCTCAGGCCGCTGTTTGCGCCATCCAGCGGCAACCAGATCAAAGCTGATCGATGCAGCCGCCACGTAGATCGGCGCTAAATTCAGCAGATATCTTGCCCTTCCCTCAAACAGCATGACAAACAGCGTGGCGCCGATCAGGGTCATCAGGATGGCCGCCGCGCCGTCCGTCCCTTCCTCCTCCCCCTTCTTGCAAAGCAGCCAAACGGCAGTGCCGGGAAGCAGAAGGAGCGTAAAGAGCCATGCCAGCTGCGAGCAGGTAAGGTACAGACGATACTCCTTACCGTCATACCAGTAAATCTCCCGCAGCAGCGGCTTAAAGGAACTCTGCGAAATGTCCTGATATTCCTGGAAATGGAAATTCCCTTCCATATACCAGCTAAAGCTTCCGTCATTATAATTCATCACGGATTTTCTTAAATAGAAGTAGATCGTACCGATCAGACCCCGCTCGCGGAGGGCTTCCCGCACCTGCCTTATCTCTTCGGCATGCCGCTCCGAAACCGGCCTGTCAATATACTCATTAATGATCTGGTAATACTCACTGTTATAACCGCCCGTGCTATATTCGTTCAGTCCCATGCGAAGATAATGATGCCAAGTGACTGCACGGCTTGCGTCCGGTTCATAACCGATCACCTTATAGGCATGACCCCTCCAGGCGAAAACGCCTGCGACGGATACACCAAGAAGGACTCCGATCACCAGCAGCTCTTTCAGCTTTTCCCGCCACCCCGGCGTCATGAGGATGCGCACCGCCTCCGTCGCGAGAATGGCGATCAGCGGAACATATGCCGTCGCCTTAAATACGCCTCCCGCCAGGCCAAAGAAGCAAATGGCAAGCCAAAGGAGATAGCGCAGGGGACTTTCGATTTCGCGGTAGCACGCATAGAAATAGAGAATAAAAATCCCAAAGGCAACTGACAGAATGTCCGTGTACGGGATCACCTTCCACGGCGACAGACTGATCAGTGCCGTGAAGATCAGCATGGACACCAAGGTTGGCGTCATCTTCTTCGTGATCTTCCTTGCGGTCATCGTCGTAAAAAATCCCGCGAGCGAAACCATCAGACAAGACGCCTGGATCCAAATAAATTCAATATTATAGGGATAGCCCTCCTTCTCCTTGGCAAATTGGAACAACTTGTATAAGACATAAGTAATGGGAGCATTGTTCGGGAAGATCTTGTAATAGTTCAAAACGTTGTCGGCAATGTCCTTCCCTTCCGACAACTGATACACCGCGCCCGTGACGATACTCATGTCCCATCCCGAATAAAATGCGATACATTTGGCGATCTTGATGTTGATCACGTAAGTGCCAAGATAAAAAAGGGCAATGCAAAGAACCACGATCAGGTTCCTTGGGCGCGACCCCGTAACCTCTATTTTATTGAGCGGTTTCTTTAAAAAGCCAACGATCAGAAGACCCAGGATGCAAATGGGAAGCAGGAAAAAATTATGCACGAGCGTGTTCTGCTTTACCACGTCGAAATAATCCATGTTATTTCCGAACGCAAACAGGCAAAATAGGATCGGCAAAAACAGGATCAGAAAACCGACCGCCGTGATTCTTGAATACCAATTCTTCATGAGTCCGCTCCCTAAAATCCCAAAGGTTCACCTACCAGGATCACGTGGATCCTGCCGGGATGCTTGGAATATCTCGTGATCAGGAACTGACAGCAGATCGTGTCAGGCG
>CAMZDG010000019.1 GCA_947305245.1 uncultured Lachnospiraceae bacterium | reverse complement strand
TATGGTTAAGATAGGTATGATGATCGGTAACCGATATGAGATCTTGGAAAAGATCGGTACCGGCGGCATGTCAGACGTATATCGGGCGAAATGTCACAAGCTCAATCGTTTTGTGGCGGTCAAGGTGCTGAAGCAGGAATTCGCCGAGAATGAGAATTTCGTTTCGAAATTCATCATCGAGGCGCAGGCTGCGGCAGGACTGATGCATCCCAACATCGTGAACGTGTATGACGTTGGAGAAGAGGCAGGCATCCATTACATCGTAATGGAATTGATCGAAGGCATTACGTTAAAGAAGTACATTGAGAAAAAAGCCAGATTGTCGTATAAGGAAGCCGTCAGCATTGCCATTCAGGTGAGCATGGGCATTGAAGCGGCGCACAACAATCACATTATCCACAGAGACATTAAGCCACAGAATATTATCATTTCCAAGGACGGAAAGGTGAAGGTGACGGACTTTGGCATCGCCAAGGCGGCATCGAGCAATACCATCACCTCCAACGTCATGGGTTCCGTACATTATACCTCTCCCGAGCAGGCGAGAGGCGGTTACAGCGATGAGAAGAGCGACGTATACTCGCTCGGCATTACCATGTTTGAGATGTTGACCGGCCGCGTGCCGTTCAACGGAGAGACGACGGTGGCGATCGCCATCAAGCATATTCAGGAGGAACTGCCGTATCCCAGCGACTTTGTGCCTGAGATCCCCGTGGCAGTGGAATCCATTGTATTAAAGTGTTGTCAGAAATCTCCCGACAGACGTTACCAGAACATGGGAGAGCTTTTAAAGGATCTGAAGCAGTCGCTCCTTACGCCGGATGAGGATTTTGTGGTATTTGACCATCCGGACGTGGACGGCGGAACCCGTACCATGAATGATTGGGAGCTGGGTCAGGTGCGGGGACGGTCCTATTCTGAGCTCTCGGAAACGGGACGGATCCGCTTAAATCGCGAGGATGCCCAGGGCGATTATGACGGCGGCGCGGAGGATTACGAGGGAGACGGAGACGGCTCTTCCCGCAGCGGCATGACGAAGATGGAAAAGATCACCGCCATAGTCACGGTCGTTGTCGGGATCATCATCCTGATCATTATTTTAGTGCTGAGTAAGCAATTGCTGAATTATATCCTCCCGGAAAAGGGGGGTGAGACCGAGAGTAAGTCCAAGGATTCACCGATCATCACGGAGTCGAGCTTCGGCGAGAGTATTTCCTCGCAGGGCTCGCAGCAGGACACAACGTATCGCGAGATGCCTACGGTGGAGGGCCTGACCGTGGAAGAAGCCAGGAGAAAGCTCCGGCTTTTGAAGATGATGGTGACCGTGGAATACGTGGAATCGGAAGTGGTCCCGTCGGGGGACGTGATCAGTGCGGACGTGGAAGCCGGGCTGATGATCCCGGAAGGGAGCGAGATCGTCCTGACGGTCAGCTCCGGCGTGGAGGGAGTCCTTGTCCCGGACGTGACGGGGTATACGCTGGAGGAGGCAACCAGTCGCCTTTCTCAGGTTGGTTTTCTGGTCAATCGTCTGGATGATTATTCGGACGTGGAGGAAGGACTGGTTTTTAATCAGAATCCCGTCAGCCGCGTGAAGGCGCCCAAGGGCAGCGTGATCACGGTTTATGTCAGCCGCGGTAAGGAAAACGTGATGAAGCGGGTTCCGAACCTTGTCGGGATGGAGCAGACGGCTGGAACGCTGGCCGCGATCGAAAGCGGTCTGAGCATTGGAGACATCTCCAAGGTTTTTAATGATACCTACGGTGAGGGGATCATCTGTTCCCAGAGTTATTCCGCGAACGTATACGTAGATGAGGGGACGGCCATCGACATTTGCGTCAGTCTTGGCCAGAAGCGCTCTTATAAGTGTGACGTGACCATTGAGGCCCCGTCCGCGGCAGAAGCGCCGGATTACAGGAGCGGGACCGCAGTGGGTCTGCGCCTTGTGGCGGACACGGGGCTGGTACTGCTCGACACTACCACGACGAGCTTCCCGTACCCCGTCAGCTATCAGAGCATTAATTCGCCCGGAGGTAACCTGACCGTCACCTATACGGTGACCATCGCCGGAGAGACGACGACAGATCCCAATACGGGGGAGACCGTGGTGGGAGAAGGAAAGACAGAGACAAAGAGCTTTACCAGAAGAATTGATTTTGTGAGAGAATAGAGGAAGCATGCAGGGAAAGATCGTAAAAGGGATCGCCGGTTTCTACTACGTGAACGTCGGTGGCATAACCTATGAATGTAAGGCAAAGGGAGTGTTCCGAAAGGACAATCGAAAGCCTCTGGTGGGAGATGACGTACGTCTGGAGATCCTCGACGAAGAAAAAAGACTTGGCAACGTGGTGGAATTGCTTCCCAGAAAGAGTGAATTGATCAGGCCGGCCGTGGCCAACGTGGATCAGGGCATGGTGATCTTTGCGGTGACTTCTCCCGCACCGAACTTAAATCTTCTGGACAGATTCCTGATCATGATGGACAGACAGAAGCTCCCTTGCTTAATATGCTTTAATAAGGTGGATCTGGACGACGGAACGCTAAAGGAGCGCTTCGCCAAGGCATATGAAAAGAGCGGGCATCCCGTGATGTTTGTCAGCGCAAAGAAGGGCCTGGGGATCGACGCCCTGCGAGAGAATCTCGCGGGAAAGACCACGACGGTGGCAGGACCCAGCGGCGTCGGGAAATCTTCCCTGATCAATCTGCTCCTTGGAGAAACTGCCATGGAGACGGGGGACTTGAGTGCAAAGATCGATCGCGGAAAGCACACGACGCGTCACAGCGAGCTGCTTCGGATCGATGAGGAGAGCTTCATCTTCGATACGCCGGGCTTTAGTTCCTTAGAGATCATGAACCTGGAAAAGGAAGAGCTTGCTCCCTTCTATGCGGAGTTTGCGGCGTATGAAAAGAATTGCCGCTTCGGCGGATGTTCCCACCTGACAGAGCCTGTCTGTGGCATCCGTCAGGCCGTGGAGGCGGGGGAGATCTCCCGCATCCGATATGAGAATTACTGTCAGTTATATGAAGAATTAAAGGCTAGAAAAAAGTACTAGTTTCTTGGGTAGAATTGGAGAACGAAAATGGACAACAATCAGGATTGGAAGAATCTTGGAGAGCAGATCCTGGATTCGGTGGCGGGAGCCCTTAATACGGGTGATTTCAGGCAATTAAACAATTTGGTTTCCGGCACCGTTGACACCGTGGTGCAGGAAGCAAAACGGCAGGCAAACCTTGAGCGGATGAACCGCGAGGAGATCTTAAGACAGTATCGCGAAAACAGCGCGATCAACCGGGAAAAGTGGCTCGCACAGCAGGCGGAGCTTAACAGACGCAGGGAAGAGCGCCGCGAAGAGTGGAGAAAGCTTCGCGAGGCGCAGCAATATCAGTTTCAGAGGAATCGGGATGACTCTCAGAGCGGCGTAAGAACGCTTCCTCCGCCGCCAAGGTTTACCGGCGTTCGGTTCAAGAAAGCCGGCAGTGCGGGGAGCGTGTTAAAGATCGTGTTTGGCGCCCTTGGCATTGGAATTAGCGCGGGACTTGGCATCCTGACACTGATCCTTTTTGCCACGGGTAATAGCTGGCTTCCTCTCGGCATCTTTACGGCATTGGGCCTGGCAATCTCCGGGAACCTTTTAAAGAGCGGGATCAAGCATCAGGAGCTGATCAAGAGAGCGCAGCGGTACATTCAGATCTGTGGTACCAAGATGTATGCTGACCTGTCCCAGATCGCCGCGCAGACCGGAACCACCGTGAAGTTTGTCAAAAAGGACATTAAAAAGATGCTTCGCGCAGGCATGTTCCCCGAGGGACACATGGACCTGCAGGAAACCTGCCTGATCCTGAGCAATGAGGTGTATCGTCAATATACGGAGACGGCGGAAGCCTTCAAGATGCGTGATCAGATGCAGGCGGATGCCAATCGCGTCATGGCCGCCGCAGAGCAGGAGGCGAAGGAAAAGCAGGAGCGCGAGAATGAGCTGGATGCCCTGATGAGAGAGGGCACGCAGTACGTGCAAAAGCTTCGCCAGCTCAATGAGGCGATCCCCGGCGAGGAGATCTCCGCGCAGCTTTCACAGCTCGAGAGCCTGCTCAAGCAGATCTTCGACCGCGTGAAGGATCATCCGGAGCAGATGCATCGGATGCAAAAGCTCATGGAGTATTATCTTCCCACCACGATCAAGTTGGTGGAAGCATACGTGCAGTTTGAGAAGGTGGAGAATCCCGGTCAGGACATTCGGGATGCCAAGGCTGAGATCAAGAAGACTCTCGGCATCATCAATGAGGCGTTTACCGAATTGCTCAATAACCTGTTCCAGGACGAGGTGTTCGATGCCACCACGGATGCGCAAGTTTTACAGGCCATGCTTTCCAGAGAGGGCCTTCGCCGCGAGATGAGTCTGCAGGCGGAGCCGCTTTCGGAAGAGGAAGAGTTGCAGGAGCGCGTACAATACGCGCAGACGGAGGAAGAGGAGGAAGATTCTCCCTTCCAGTTATCATTGGAACCAGAGCAACCTGAGATCGCACCTGCCCTTAAGGCGCCTTGGGAAAGCTAGGAGATAAAAGAAAACATGGAGGATATGCAAATGAGTAATGAATTGGACGAAATGTTAAACGCAGCACCCAGCCTGACCCTGGACCCCATTCCTGATCCCGCGGATGCGATCGCTGCAATGACTTTGACCCCGACTGCTAAGGAAGAGCCCGCGCCGGTTGTTCAGGAGATCAATCTGACGCCTCAGGAGCAGAAGATGGTTGATGATTTTGCATCTCAGATCGACATTACCAATACGCAGCAGGTAATGCAGTATGGTTCCGGAAGCCAGAAGAAGATCGCTGATTTCTCCGAGAGTGCCCTGGGTAACGTTCGCACCAAGGACATGGGCGAGATCGGTAAGATGCTGACCGACGTGGTTGCTGAGCTGAGAAGCTTTGAGAGCGAGGAAGACAAGGGCTTCTTCGGAAACCTCTTCAAGAGAAGCACTGCCAAGCTCGCTGACATGAAGGCAAAATATGATAAGGCAGAAGTGAACGTAAATAAGATCTGTAAGGTCATGGAAGGTCATCAGGTAACCCTGCTCAAGGACATCGCGATGCTGGATAAGATGTATGACCTGAACATGAATTACTACAAGGAGCTCTCCATGTACATCCTTGCCGGCAAGCAGAAGCTCGAGCATGCAAAGAACGTGGAGCTTCCTGAATTGGTTGCAAAGGCTGAGAAGAGCGGACTTCCTGAGGATACGCAGGCTGCAAGAGATTTCTCCGCACAGATCGATCGTTTCGAGAAGAAGATTTATGATCTGGAGCTGACCAAGACGATCTCCCTGCAGATGGCTCCGCAGATCCGTCTGATCCAGACCAATGACACCGCGATGAGCGAGAAGATCCAGTCCACGCTGGTGAACACCATTCCTCTTTGGAAGAGCCAGATGGTCATCGCCATCGGACTGACCCATTCCACGGATGCAGCAAGGGCACAGAAGGAGGTATCTGACATGACCAACGCACTCCTGAAGAAGAATGCTGAGACTCTGAAGGTTGCCACCATTGAGACGGCTAAGGAGAATGAGAGAGGTATCGTTGACATCGAGACTCTGACCCAGACCAACCAGACCCTCATCAGCACTCTGGATGAAGTGATGAAGATCCAGGAGGAAGGCAGGGCAAGACGTGCGAGCGCCGAGGTTGAGCTGACCAGGATCGAGAACGAGATGAAGCAGAAGCTCCTCGACATCAGCAAGAACAGCATTAACCAGAAAAAATAATAGCTAAGCAGGCGAGAAATACGGGGGCCGGTTTCGCATGGAACCGGCTCCTCTCGGTATTTGGGAGGAGGGACATGAACTTAAAAACAGTATACGAACCGTTCTTTAAGATTGGCGCCGCAGTTTCCAGATGGAACCTGTATACGCCGGCACACGTAAGATTCCTTTCGGAGCAGTTCAACAGCTTCACTGTCGAGAATGACATGAAACCCATGTATTATCTGGACGGGAAGAAAAATAAAGCGGAGCCCGAAAAGTATCAGCTTGCCCCCGCGCTGACCTTTGAGCATGCGATTCCTTATCTGGAGATGGCGAAGGCGAACGGGATCGCAATGCGCGGACATACGCTTGTATGGCACGGGCAGACCCCCCAATGGTTCTTTTATGAGAATTACAGCACGACCTCAAGGCTGGCCAGCCGCGAGACTATGCTTGCGAGAATGGAGAATTACATCAAGGGCGTGCTGACCTTTGTGCAGGAGAATTACCCCGGCGTGATCTATGCGTGGGACGTGGTGAATGAGGCCATCAATGACGGCGGCTTCCGCGATTCCCTTTGGTTTAAGACCGTCGGGAAGGATTTCGTGGAGATGGCATTTACTTTCGCGAGAAAGTATGCGGCTCCCGGCGTATCCCTGTTCTATAATGATTATGAGACCGCACTGGACTGGAAGCGTGACTGCATCTTGAACGAGATCCTGATCCCGCTGAAGGAAAAAGGCCTGATCGACGGCATGGGCATGCAGTCCCATCTGCTCATGGATCATCCGGATTTTAAGGATTATCAGAAGGCGCTGGAGATGTTCGGCGCGACCGGGCTGGAAATCCAGATCACGGAGCTGGATCTCCACAATGCGGACCCTTCGGAGGAATCCATGCATCAGCTGGCACTGCGGTATCAGGAGCTGTTCGAGATCCTGGTGGCAGCGAAGGGAACCGGCAAGGCGAACATTACCGCCGTGACCTTCTGGAATCTGCTGGATGAGAACAGCTGGCTGTCCGGCTTTAGAAAAGAGACCAGTTATCCTTTGCTGTTCCACGGGAAATGTGAGGCAAAGGAAGCATATTATGCAGTACTGGAGGTGCTTCGTCCCAAGGAGGAGATTGAGCCTTGGAAGTTTGAGGCAGACGATAAAGATTTTGAAGTGACGGGAATGCCTGAAGAGAAAAGAGGAGGTATGACAATGCAGGAAGTATTTGATTTCTTAAAGGAAGTTGGCGTTTATTATCTGGCAACGGTGGACGGAGATCAACCCAGGGTTCGCCCCTTCGGCACGGTAGACCTGTTCGAGGGAAAGATTTATATTCAGACCGGCAAGGTGAAGGATGTTTCCAAGCAGCTTCAGAAAAATCCTAAGGCGGAGGTTTGTGCGTTCGCAGAGGGCAGATGGCTTCGCGTGGCTGGAAAGCTGATCCGCGATGACAGACGCGAGGCGAAGGAGCACATGCTGGAGGCATATCCTCATCTGAAGGGAATGTATTCCGCAGATGATGACAACACGGAGGTTCTGTACTTCCAGGATGCGACCGCGACGTTCTCCTCGTTCGGCGCGCCTTCCAGAACGATCCAATTCTAGTTTTGGGGTGGCGTCTATGAATAGAAAGCCGGAAATCACCGTATTTGAAGACGGTACAAAAATTTGGGAGGCAGAGCTTGGCACGTTTGCCGTAAAGACCTATCTGCCTCATACGGAGCTGCCTGCAGACATTGTTAATTTTGGATTTCGTGCGCCGTACCTTATGATCTTTGAGGAAAAACGCCTTTCCAAGCAGGAGGCGAAGGAATTTGCTGATCAGAATGGCTTCTCAGAGGTTGCCTCCAGGTTCGCCGGAAGCGTCACCTTTTTCTATCCGCTTTGTGAGGGCGGCTGGGAGAATGCGCCGGAGAGTCTGTTCGTTGACATTTTGAATGAGTCCCGGATCAGCCAGTATTATGAAGACGGCATGGCAATCATGTATGACCGATTTGCCAAAAAGATGGGGAACCCGTATATCCGCGGCGCAGTGCTAAGGACCTATCTTTATGGATATGGCGCCTCCGCAGATTTTATTGCAAAGAATTATCTGAAAACCGTTCAGGGGCCTTTCCTTTGGGGACCGGGTGACGTAACGCCGGCCGTCTGCATCCTTCAGAGGCTTGGCGTGGTGCCGAAGCCGGAGCGCAGGGACATTCCGGTAGTCTCCGTTGGCAACTCAGACGAGATCAATGACGCACTGATGGAGAGTCTGGACGACGTGCTCCTCGAGCAGGTTGCTGACGTTCCGGGAGACTTTAAGGAGTTTGTCGGAAATTACAAGCGCATGCTCGGAAATCTGGAAGAAGAGATTGACCTAGAGAGCCTTGGCATGATCTGTGAGCCGAATTTCGTGACAGTGAGAACTTCGCCGGACAACCGCGGAGACGACAAGGACACCAAGGAGCACAGGATCGGCTACGTTGCTTATTATAATAAGGCGATCCCGGAGCAGGGAAAGAAGGTGCCGCTCCTCATGTGCTTCCACGGCGGCGGGGATTCCACCTTCTTTATGGCGACGGTTTCCGGCTGGAATCGGATCGCCGCAAAGTATGGATTCCTTCTCGTCTGCGTGGAGAATCACCTAAACAGCACGGCGACGGAGACCATCGACATGATCGGCCAGCTGATGGACAGGTATCCCATTGATGCCACCAGGATCTATGCCAGCGGTTTTTCCATGGGCGGCTGTAAGTCCTGGGACATGATGCAGGAATATCCGAGGGTGTTTGCGGCAGCGGCTCCCATGGATGCGACCTTTGAGGTCGGCTGTAATTCCTATGGAGAGGCGATCGGTTTTTATAATCAGACCGTAACGCTTCCCATCTTTTACGCAGGCGGAGAGATCACGCCGCTTCCCGAGCTGCCGTTCCAGGCGCAAAAGTGCGTGGACCGCATGGGCTACGTATTCAAGGTAAATGAAGTGGTGAAGCCTTATGAAGTGAAGCTTGAGGAGAAAGAGAGCTGGGAGGATCCTATATGGGGCGTGAAGGGAGATTTCACTTACAGTCTCGTGAATGAGGAGAGAGAAAACAGCACCTTGACCCTGCAGCTCTTTACAAGCACGAATGGTAAGTGCTACAGCATTTTTGGATGCGTCGGCAATCAGGGTCATGAGGTGCGGCATCATACCTGTGAACAGGCATGGAAGTTTATGAGTCAGTTCCGAAGACTTCCGAACGGTTCGATCGAGGGCGGAGACTTAGAGACCATCAAGTCTTTGTATCAAAGCTAAAAAGCGATGGCTCATTCAAATTCGACGGACGCCGTCTGATGCATGTTCAGGATCTCGATGCAGGTCTGGCGGTAGAGCTCGCTTCTTCCGTCAGAAGTCAGAAGGGAGATCTGATCTTGCAGGGCAGCGTCGCCCTGGATCACGGAAACTAAATCAGGATTATATTTGGTACCGGCACCTTCCGTAAACTCCTTTAGGAGTTCACGGAAGGATTTGCCGGTATTATAATTTCTGCCAAGAATGTCCGTTGCGGCATCCGTACAGTCGGCGATGGTGATCAGGTCGATCAGGATGCGCACGGGCGATGCCGTATTGTTAAAGCTCTCGGGATAGCCTTTTCCGTCATAGGACTTGTGATGCCCAAGGATCACGTCCGTGAAAGGTGCGAAGGTCTGATCCTTTGCGAGAAGATTTGCGCCGAGGACGGGGTGATGTCGTAAGATGCCGAATTCATCCTCCGTAAGGCGCCGGTCCTGCGTGTTGATCACGATGGCAACACGGCACTTGCCGATGTCATGGATCATGCCGCAGTTATGGATCGCGGTGAGGATCTGTTCCTTTTTCTCCCGCTCGGAGGAAATGTCTTCGCAGCCTTCAATCCCAAGGAACAGTTCCGGTCTGTGATCGATGACGGACGCACCGATCATGCAGGCGATCTTGGATACCATGCGACTATGGATATAAGTCATGGGCTGACGGCACAGGATCAGGTGGTTCAGGAGCTTCCACTTTTCCGCATCGCTCTTTAAATACTTTTTCACGCCTTCGCAGAAGGAATAAAGCATATAATCGAAATCACTGCGAGAGAAGGAGTAGGGGAGCCTGAGGCAGTCCTTCAGGATCCGATTGATGGCCTGATCTAAGAGGCCGCTTTTTTCTTCGGGAAGCTTATCTAACAGGTTTGCCGCGAAGGCAAAGGTGGACAGCTCGTTCATCAACAGCTGGCTTAAGTGCGTCTGATCGCCCTTATCAAAGTTCAGCGGCGGAATGGCTTTCTGAATGTAGTCCGCCATGGATACGACGCAGGCCTCCACGGAGAACTGCTTTTTCAGGCGCTTCAGGTTGTTCTCCATGATCTTATAATATCCGGACGGGTCACTCTTTACGGTGATCCTTCCGATCTTATTGATTAGATTCGTCGCGATCTCACAATATTTCTCGGGATCCGTGATCATGTCAGGATTGATGGAGAGAATATAGATATATTGGTCATCCAGGGCTTTGATCTTTCCCTTGAGATAGGAGGAGTTGCCGTCGAGCCCCTGCACGTCTTCCCGATTCCAAAGAGCATGCGCTGCCTGATAATAAGCATCCGTTTTTCCTTTCAGGCAGGAATAAACGGAGGAGTACTGAATGAGAGACAGATAGGCGCTAAAGAAGAGGCCGCGGAAGACTTCATTATCGATCTCACAGTAATGTTCTTCCATGGCGAGGAGCTTTTCATAGTATTGCAGCCATTCCGTCGGGCCTTCATAATTTAGGGTTCTGTCGAACAAAAGGTAATTCGCGTAGCCCATGGCATAGTAGAGGAAGATGGTCTTTCCATAATCCCCTTGCGCTTCAAAATAGGGCTGAAGGATCCGTTCCAGACGAAAACCGACGGATACCACGTAGGTGCCGCTTACGTGGAGATTGTAAGCTAATGCAAACAGGATCTCCAATTCTTCTTTGGTCGGTTCGGCAGGGATGGACGCAAAGAATTGATTGCAGATCTCTTCATTGTCCTGATAGACCTGGCGCAGGATCTGAGAGCGCTTTATGGCAACTTCATTCCAAGCGTCCTCCTCGCAGGTTTCCATGAGCTTGTCATTCCATTCATCCACAAGGGATGAATTCTTTTGGAGCGTATCAAATAACTGGTCGACCAGTTCTTCGGTGATCCTCTTTTCTTCCAAGCGGCATACCCCCTGACTCATCTTAATGCGGATCCGAGATCCGCAGGTTCTTCCCATTGTTTGCGCATACTTCTTTCATTCTATTATAATGATTTTCCGCCCTGCTGGCAACTTTTTTTCATTTCGCCAAAATGCATCCATTTTTCAGGCCGAAAGTGTCGGTTTTTGTTGCAAAATTATGATTCTTATGCTACGATATAGCAAGTTTCAAAGAGAAAAGTAATTGGTGCCGGCGGGGAAGATTTTTTCTCCAAGGGTTAAAAGGGAAGCGGGTGAGATTCCCGCACGATCTCGTCACTGTGATAAGGGAGTGAGGGCACCAGGGCCTTACAACAAAAGGCCAGTCACTGATCCGCAAGGATTGGGAAGGCGGCGTCTTCGCGATGATCTTTCAGCCAGGAAACCTGCCAGTTATGATGGTACGGGAAGCGATTCCAGACCACGAGGCATTGGTCGTATCGAAAAGAAGCCATCTTGAGTCAAGGACTCAGGAAGGTCTAGTTTTTGTGTACGAACTCTGCCAAGATCCTTTGGGCAGAGTTTTTATTATTTACTAGAAAAGAGGAGAGACAAGAAGATGAAGAAGAAAAAGTTATTGGCACTGTTGGCAGCTTGCACGCTGGTAATGGGAAGTCTTACGGCGTGCACGAACATGGTACCTGATCCCAATGCGACTACCGTATCCGAGAGCCAGACGACGGAGAGTTCCAGCGAGGAGAGTAAAGTAGTGGTGGTGGAAGAGAAGAAAACGGATCAAGAGTTGGCAGACGAGGTGGCTGAGCTGATCGATGCCATTTACGTACAGGAGAGAACGGATAAGACGGACGAGCAGTGCATTGCTGCAAAGGCTGCATGGGACAAGCTGACGGACGCGCAGAAGGAATTGGTGGAAGGCGAATTCGCAGATCCCGATTATTTCGGACGCGACACCGGCGATGCTTCCTTGGATGATCCCCTGAACCAGGACGGCATTGGAGAGAAGGAGCTTCTTGTGGTAAGCTTTGGCACCTCCTTTAACGGAAGCCGCGTGCAGGACATCCACGGCATTGAGATGGCACTTCAGCAGGCAAATCCTGACTGGTCCGTGAGAAGAGCCTTCACGGCGCAGATCATCATCAATCACGTACAGGCGCGTGACGGCGAGAAGATCGACAACATGGAGCAGGCGCTTGAGCGCGCCGTGAAAAACGGCGTAAAGACGCTTGTGGTACAGCCCACCCATCTGATGCACGGCGCAGAGTATGATGAGCTGGTTGACGCTTTGAAGCAGTATGAGAATAAGTTCGAGAGCGTTACCGTTGCAGAGCCTCTTTTGGGACCCGTTGGAACGGACGTTACCGTGATCAATGAGGACAAGCAGGAGACCGCAAAGGCAGTCGTTGCACAGGCCATGGAGACGGCAGGCTATGCAGACGTGGATGCGGCAGCGGCAGACGGCGTTGCCCTGGTTTTGATGGGCCACGGCACGGCGCATAACGCAAAGATCACCTACAGCCAGATGCAGACCCAGATGGATACGCTCGGATATAAGAACGTGTTCATTGGTACCGTAGAGGGCGAGCCGGAGGAGACCGCCTGCGAGGAAGTGATTGGCAAGGTGGCAGAGGCCGGTTATAAAAAGGTGATCCTTCGTCCGCTCATGGTGGTGGCCGGTGACCATGCCTATAATGACATGGCAGGTGATGACGAGGATTCCTGGAAGAGCATGTTCGAAGATTCCGGAGCGTTCGATGAGATCGACTCCCAGATCGCAGGTCTTGGCGGCGTTCCCGCCATCCAGGCACTTTACGTGCGTCATACGGCAGAGGCCATTGCGTCAATCGGAACTTCAACTGGTTCTGAAGGACAGCAGGGTGCTTTCTTAAGTGAAGCTGACCTGAAGGAAGGCGTGGATTATGTTGCAAAGTTTACCACGGACAGCGGCATGTTTAAGGCAAATGAGGCGATGAAGGGATGCGGCACCCTGACGATGGAAAACGGCCAGATGATGCTTCACGTATCCTTAAGCAGCAAGAGCATTGTAAATCTGTACCTTGGCCTGGCCGAGGATGCCAAGAAGGACGGGGCAGTGCTTCTTCAGCCCACGACGGACACCGTAACCTACGATGACGGGACAACGGAAGAGGTGTATGGATTTGACGTTCCCGTGCCTTATCTCGACAAGGAATTTGACCTGGCACTTGTGGGATCTAAGGGCACGTGGTATGATCATAAGGTAAGTGTTTCGGAAGTGAGAGCGAAGGAAGCCTCTGAAAGCGGGGAAGCGACCGTGGTAACTGGGCAGGTTGCCCTGGCAGACGGTGAGTACGTTGCAAACGTGACCCTTTCCGGCGGATCCGGCAAGGCCACCCTGGAGCCTACCGCGAAGATTAAGGCTGAGGGCGGAAAGTATGTTGCAGTGATCGTATGGAACAGCTCCAATTATGATTATATGATCGTGGATGGCGTAAAGTTCTTAAATGAGGCGGCAGAAGGGGAGAATTCCACCTTTACCATTCCCGTGGAAGCTTTCGGCGAGGAGCTTACCGTGATCGGCGACACCATTGCCATGAGCAAGCCTCACGAGGTCGAGTATACCCTGCTGTTCGAGTTGCAGCAGTAATTGGATAAAGGAATTACGACATGAAGAAATTAAGCAGACTCTGTCTGCTTCTGATCCTGCTTCTTACCCTGTCCGCCTGTGGCGGGCAGGGGAGCGGGCAGTCAGGCGCGGACGACGGCCTGGGGAAGAATGACCCTTCAGGCGAGACGCAGGTGAATGCCGGGAAGCGTGCGAATGACGGCGCGGTGGCATTTGACCAGATGACTTGGGAAAAGGGCATGGAGCTTACCCATGCCACTCAGTTTTTTGTGGAAAAATATCAGGAATACTATTTGATTACGATCGTGGAAAACGATCGTTTTTTGCTTATTCCGGAGGGAGGGGCGGTTCCGTCCGGCGTTCCAAAGGACGTGATCGTACTGCAAAAACCCCTTCAGAAGGCGTATCTTGCGTCATCCTCGGTCTTTGATCTCATTCGGGAGATTGGGGCCTTAGACAGGCTCCGGCTTTCGGGCACGAAAAAGGAGGACCTTTGCATCACTGAGGTGATCTCGGCGCTGGAAAACGGAAGCCTTTTATATGCAGGGAAGTACAGCAAGCCAGATTATGAACTGATCGTGCAGGAAGGATGTGACCTTGCCATTGAGAACACGATGATCTATCATAATCCTGAGGCGAAGGAAAAGCTGGAAGCCCTGGGGATCCCCGTGCTGGTGGAGACGTCAAGCTATGAATCGCACCCCTTTGGAAGGATGGAATGGATCAAGCTCTACGGGCTCCTGTTTGACAAAGAGGAGGAGGCGGAGCAGTTCTTTTCCAGGCAGGTTTCCAATCTGGAATCCGTGTTGCAGCAGGAGAAGACGGGCCTGAAGGTGGCGATCTTCTACGTGAATTCCAATGGCGTGATCAACGTCAGGAAGCCTGGAGATTACGTGGCGAAGATGATCACGCTCGCCGGCGGGGAGTATGTTCTGGCGGGTCTTAAGACGGACGAAGAGAACGCCTTGTCCACGATGAACATGCAGATGGAAGATTTTTATCTGGCCGCGAAGGATGCGGACCTGATCATTTATAACAGTACGATCGTAGGGGAACTGAAATCCATTTCGGACCTGACGGCGCTCAGTCCTTTGTTTGCGGACTTTAAGGCCGTGAAGAATGACAGGGTCTATTGCACGGCCAAGAATTTCTTTCAGGAGACAACGGCCATCGGAGACTTTGTGGAGGATCTGAATCGGGCCATGAGGATGCCTGAGGAGACAAAGTTTCATCAGCTGATCAAGGTTGGAAGGTAGAAGGGAGAGAAAAGGTGAAAGGCATAAGCGCGGTGATCACAAGGCGAATCGTGTTTTTCATAAGTATGATGGCCCTTCTTTTCGCTTTGGCGGCGTGGAATGTAGGGAGCGGCAGCATTGCCCTGTCGCTGAAGGAGATCGGAGGGATCTTAACGGGTGAGGTACGCGAAGGCGCAGCCTATCAGATTCTTTGGAACATTCGGCTTCCCAGGATTTTCGCAGCCATCTTTCTCGGGGGCGCGCTGGCGACCTCAGGTTTTCTCCTCCAGACCTTTTTCGGGAACCCCATCGCGGGGCCTTACGTCCTCGGAATCTCTTCCGGGGCAAAGCTTGTGGTGGCACTGACGATGATCTTTTTCCTGAGCAAGGGCGTTCACATGCAATCCTACGGCATGATGGCGGCGGCCTTCGTCGGCTCCCTTCTGGCCATGGGATTTGTGCTGCTGGTGTCCCTTCGGGTGCAGAAGATGTCACTGCTCATCGTCTGCGGCATTATGATCGGGTATATCTGTTCCGCGATCACGGATCTCATCGTGACCTTTGCGGATGATTCCAATATTGTGAACCTTCATAACTGGTCCATGGGGAGCTTTTCCGGCATGCAGTGGACGAACGTAAAGTTTATGGCGTGGATGGTGATCATTACCTGTGTCTTGACGTTTTGCCTTTCCAAGCCCATCGGCGCCTATCAGATGGGAGAGGCCTATGCCAGGAACATGGGCGTCAACATAAGACTTCTTCGCATTTTATTGATCCTGCTGTCCAGCCTTTTGTCAGCCTGCGTCACGGCCTTTGCGGGGCCGATCTCCTTCGTTGGCATCGCAGTACCGCACCTTGTGAAGCTGATGACGAAGACGGCAAAGCCCATCATATTGATCCCGGGATGCTTTCTTTGCGGCGCCGCGGTGACGCTGTTTTGCGACGGGATCGCAAGGACGATCTTTGCGCCGACGGAGGTGAGCATCAGTTCGGTAACCGCCGTATTTTTGGCACCCGTGGTCATCATCATGATGATCCGTAAAAAAGAAAACAGAGGATAGATGGTTTCGGTAAGGAGGAGGCTTATGCCGACAAAGGAGACGGATCCAAAGGAAAAGGCATTTGAAAGGCGAATAAGATTCCGGTATGCGCTGATATTTTTGCTTTTGCTGGCAGAGGAAATTTACATAGGCGTGTTTGTGCACGATCGCTTTGTAAGGCCCTACGTAGGAGATTTTCTCGTGGTGGTGCTTCTCTATTTTCTGATCCGCATTTTTTGCATTAGAAAACCAGTTTACCTAAGCGCCTTTATTCTTTTATTTGCTATTATTGTCGAGATCACACAAGTGTTTCCGCTGGTGGACCTGCTTGGGATAAAGAGCCATTTCCTTCGCGTGATCATGGGAACCTCCTTCGCCTGGGCGGACGTGCTGGCTTATTTGCTGGGCTCCGTGATCAATTTTCTGTGGGACGTAAGAATCAAGAGGATAAGAAGGTCTTAAGACATGATGGAGAAAAAGGGATTAAAAACAGAGGGCTTGAACGTCGGATATGGGAAGAAAGTCGTTCTCTCAGGCGTGGAATTAGAGGTGCGTCCGGGATGTGTGCTGACGCTGATCGGACCCAACGGATCCGGCAAATCTACGATCCTAAAAACGCTTACCAGACAGCTAAATGCCATGGGCGGAAGGGTTTTGCTGACAGGCGAGGAGGGGGACGACTGGCGGGATATGAGTACGATGTCCGGAAGCGAGATCGCAAGGACGCTTGCCATGGTGATGACGGAGCGGCCGACGGCGGAGCTGATGACCTGCCGAGAGGTGGTCGGAACGGGACGGTATCCTTACCTGGGAGCCCTGGGGATCCTGGGGAAAGAGGATTGGCAGAAGGTGGATGAGGCCATGGAAATGGTCAGCGCTGCGGAGGTGGCGGACAAGGGCTTTTACGAGATCAGTGACGGGCAAAGGCAACGCGTGATGCTGGCAAGGGCCATCTGTCAGGAGCCGGAGATCTTAGTGCTGGATGAGCCCACTTCCTACCTTGACCTAAGATATAAGCTCGATATTCTGGGGAATATCCGCAGGCTTGCGAGAGATAAGAAGATCTCCGTGATCATGTCGCTGCATGAGTTGGATCTCGCCATGAAGGTGTCAGACGAGATCGCCTGCGTGGACGGAGAAAAGATCTCCAAGATGGGAACACCGGAGGAGATTTTTACGGGCGGCTTCGTCCAAGAATTGTATCAGGTGCCGAAGGAGAGCTTTCATCCGCTGACGGGAGCGCTGTATCCCCATACGGAGAAGCTTTCGCCGAAGGTATTCGTGATCGGCGGCGCGGGATCCGGGATCCCGACCTATTATAGACTTCTTCGAGAGGACGTGCCCTTTGCGGCGGGGATCCTTGCCGAAAATGATCTGGAATGGGACGCGGCGAAGGCCTGTGCCTCGAAGGTCATCAGCGTGAGGGCCTTTGAACCGATGGACGAGGAAGCCCTAAATCAGGCCAAGGAATTAATTGATGAATGCGAGGCTGTCCATTGTCCTTTGACGACCTTTGGACCCTTAAATGAGGCGAATAAGGTCCTCAGGGACTATGCAAGGCAATGTGGCAAATTACAATAATAATGAAATGCATGGCCAGCCGCGAAAGGTAACAGATTGCGCAGACCAGGGGCATTGACAGAGAAAACGGATCTTAGACTGCAGGGAAAGGTGGAAAATATAGTGGCAAAGGTGATCATGATACAGGGGACGATGTCCAATGCGGGGAAGAGTCTTGTCGTGGCGGGACTTTGCCGGATCTTTAAGCAGGACGGATATCGCGTGGCTCCCTTCAAGTCACAGAACATGGCCCTAAACTCCTTTATCACGAAGGAGGGGCTTGAGATGGGCAGGGCGCAGGTCATGCAGGCAGAGGCAGCAGGCATCGACCCGCTGGTCTGCATGAATCCCATTCTCCTAAAGCCGACGACGGACCGGGGATCACAGGTCATCGTCAACGGGGAAGTGATCGGGAATATGCCTGCCAGGGAGTATTTCCGGTATAAGAAGAAGCTGATCCCGGACATCGTGAAGGCTTTTCAAAAGCTGGAGGAGCTGGCGGACATCATTGTCATCGAGGGCGCGGGGAGTCCCGCGGAGATTAATCTGAAGGAAAATGACATTGTGAATATGGGGATCGCGAAGCTGGTGGACGCTCCGGTGCTCCTGGTGGGAGATATCGACCGGGGCGGCGTGTTCGCACAGCTCCTTGGCACGATCATGCTCCTGGAGGAGGATGAAAAGGAGAGGATCAAGGGACTGATCGTCAATAAATTCCGCGGAGATAAGACCATTCTCGATCCCGGCATCACCATGCTGGAGGAGCGCGGCGGGATCCCCGTGACGGGCGTTCTGCCTTATATGCAGGTAAAGCTGGATGATGAGGACAGTCTGAGCGAGCGACTGACGGATCACGGCAGGGGGGCGGTCAACGTTGCGGTGGTGAGACTGCCGAGGATCTCGAATTTTACGGACTTTTCCGCCTTTGAGCGGATCGGCGGCGTGAAGGTGAGTTATGTCACTTCGCCCAAGGAACTGGCGGACGCCGACATGGTGATCCTGCCCGGGAGCAAGAATACGATCGGTGACTTAAAGTGGCTTCGGGAGAGCGGCATGGAGGCATCCATCTGGCGCTTTGCGCAGGAGCGCCCCGTCATGGGGATCTGCGGCGGCTATCAGATGCTCGGGAAGGAGATCTCGGACCCGGAGGGCGTGGAAGAGGGCGGAAGCATAAGGGGCATGGGCCTTTTGGACGCCGTGACGACGCTGCTTGGAGAAAAGACTACCGTGCAGGTGGAAGGATGTTTTGAGAAGACGACTGGTTTCTTTTCCTGTCTTTCCGGGCAAAGCCTTTCCGGATATGAGATCCACATGGGGGAGACGATCCTTTCGGAGGGTCAGGAGCCTTTGACAAAGATCCATACGATAAAGGAAAGCGCAGGCGAGGATCAGGGGCAGGAGACGGCAGATACCGTATCCAAGGATCAGGCAATTTCGCTTCGGGCTGACGGAGCGATCTGCGGAAATGTCTGCGGAAGCTACGTACATGGCATTTTCGACCAGGGAGACGTGGCATATCGCCTGGCGAAGGCGCTCGCGGATGCAAAGGGCGTCACCTTAAAGGCACCCGAGGAGAGTGATTATCAGGCGTATAAGGAGAGGCAATATGATCTCCTTGCACAGGAGATGAGAAAGCATCTTGACATGGAGGCCGTCTATGCCATGTTGCGGGAAGCCGCAATCTAAGGAAAGCGCATGAAATGATGCAATCCAGGGATAGTGCAAGGAAAGTCTGACAGAAGTGGATTTTGGCGTTTTACGGGATGGGAGTCAGTATGGAACAATGGGATTGGAAGGGGATCGACCAGGAATTATATGCTAAGATCAAGGCTGGCTGGGATGGCGTCGCGAAGCCTTTGGACGGCATGGGACGGTTTGAGATGGTGCTGTCTCGGATCGGTGCCATTCAGGGGAATCTCGTTCCCGCCGTGAAAAAGAGCAGACTCCTTGTTTGCTGCGCGGACAATGGCATCGTGGAGGAGGGCGTGAGTCAGTCCGGACAGGAGATCACGGCCATCTGTGCGGTGAACATCGCGGGCGGAAGGTCGAGCGCCGGCATTATGGCAAAGGAGGCGGGAGCCGACCTGCTCGTCGTGGACCTTGGGATCAATACGGAAAAGGCCTTAGAGGGCGTTCGCGACGAGAAGATCCGGAAGGGGTCGAGAAACTTCCTGAAGGAGCCGGCCATGACGTCGGAGGAAGTAGAGCGGGCCATAAAGATTGGCATGGAGCTGGTGCGGGACAGCAAGGAAGAAGGATATGAGATCCTGGCGATCGGGGAGATGGGGATCGGCAATACCACGACCTCGAGCGCAGTCACTGCAGCGCTTCTTTCGCTTCCGGCAGAGGCGGTGACGGGCAGGGGCGCGGGACTAAATGACAGGATGTTTGCACATAAACGCGCGGTCATTCAGGAAGCACTTCAAAAGTATGGTTATCTGACGGGGGGCAAGGCGCTCTCGGATCGCGAGCTAGCGATGGACGCGCTGGCCAACTTAGGAGGCTATGACATAGCGTGTCTTGCAGGCATCTGCCTTGGCGGCGCAAAGTATCGCGTTCCCATCGTGCTGGACGGGTTTATTAGCCTGGCTGCAGCGCTGGTGGCTTGCCGGATCGCTCCGGTGACGAAGGAGTTTTTGATCGCCTCTCATTCCGGGAAGGAAATGGCGGTCAAGGCGATTGAGCAGGAGCTTTCGCTCACGCCCGTCATCTACGCCGACATGGCGCTTGGCGAGGGGACGGGAGCGCTCCTGATGCTACAGCTCTTAAAGACGGCCAATGCGGTGTATGAGGAGAGCTGTTCCTTTGAGGCAGCAGGCATTGATCCCTATCAACGTTTTACGACGAAAGGACGAAATAGAAAGTGATACTGTTAGTGACGGGCGGAAGCGGATGCGGAAAGTCTGCCTACGCGGAGCGGCGGGTCACGGAGCTTGCCGCCATCGAAAATAAGGCGATCTATTACCTTGCGACCATGCAGGTGTATGGCGAGGAGGGCCGGAAAAAGGTGGAACGCCACAAGGAGCTTCGGCGCGGCAAGGGAATGCAGACGCTGGAGCAGACAAGGGACGTGGCAGAGGTGGCCTCGAGGATCCAAGAAAGGGATGCGGTCATTCTCTTGGAGGACATGGGAAATCTCGTGGCGAATGAAATGTTCTCGGAGTCCGGGGAGATCACGCCCTGGGAGGCAGTGGCGAAAAAGATCGTAACACAGGTGACGGAGCTTTCCGGGAAGGCTGCTCACCTTGTGATCGTAACCAATAACGTCTTTGAGGACGGCATTTCGTATGAAGAGGGCACGCAGGCATATCTAAAGGCCTTGGGCAGAGTCAACCAGTTGCTCGCTGGCGAGGCGGGGGAGGTCACGGAGGTCGTGGCGGGAATTCCTCTAAAGCTGAAAGGCTCTTTTGGAGAATAAGATAAGGCAGGAAAGAAAAGTGAAACAGATCAAAGCGATCGGAAAAGCCTTTGTCGTGGCATTTTCCATCTATTCAAAAATCCCGATGCCGAGGTTCAACTGGGAATCGGACGACATGAAATATCATCTTTGCTTCTTCCCTTGGGTGGGAGCCGTGATCGGCGGAGCGGCGTGGCTCTGGAGCTTTCTTTGCATGCAAAGGGAGCTTGGCTGCGAGGCATTCGTTTTTCTGGGACTGGCGATCCCGATCCTGATCACGGGGGGATTCCATCTGGACGGATTTATGGACACCTGCGACGCATTGCACTCTTATCAGGACAGGGAGAAGAAGCTTGAGATCTTAAAGGATCCGCACATTGGAGCCTTTGCCGTGATCTGTTTGGCGGCGTATCTTCTGATGGCGGCGGGTTCACTTTCCATCGTCGCTTCGCTTGGAAGCGAGGGCTTGCTCCCCTGGGAGGCGGGACGCGTGATGGGAGTCCTTTGCATGGGCTTTTTCCTTAGCAGGGCGCTGAGCGGGATCAGCGTGGTCACCATGCAGGGGGCCAAGAAAAAGGGGATGCTTCAGACCTTTTCGGACACGGCAGGGAAGAAGACCGTGCTTATCATCTTGCTGATACAGATGATCCTCTGCGCGGCCGGCATGATCTGGCTTTGCCCCGCCTGCGGACTGGCAGCGCTTTTGGGAGCGGGCTTATCGTATCTCTATTACTTTCGCATGAGCGGGAAGCAGTTCGGCGGCATCACCGGGGATCTGGCAGGATACTTTGTGTCCGTGGCAGAGCTGGTAATGCTGATGGCGGTTACACTGCTTTGCGTGATCATGGCATAAGACGTTGCCTGCACGGTTATAACGCTAAGGGTTTTGAGAACGCATTGGATGCACGAGGATGACAGGAAACGCTTGGAAAACGCATTGGATATAGGGAGTACGGGGATTGGATCCCACGGAGGATTTTGAAGTGAAGTTGGTGATCGGAGGACGCGCACAGGGGAAGCTGGCTTACGTAATGGGGCAGTACCCGAACGCGCATGTGATAAATGGGGCGGAAGCGCTTCAGAATGCGGCCTGGGAAACGGCAAGGGAGGGCGCGGATGCCTTGGAGGGCCAAGGGACGCAGGGCATTTCGCTTTGGGATCATTTTCATGAATTCGTGAAGGCAGGGCTTTCCGAGGGGAAGGAGCCGCAGGAGCTCTGGGAGCTGACAAAGCGGCGGATGGAGGAGCTTCAGGAGCTGGTAGTAATCCTTTGCGACGAAATTGGAAACGGCATCGTTCCCATGGAAAGGGAGGAGCGTACCTGGCGTGAGGAGACGGGAAGGCTTCTTTGCAAGATCGCGGCGGAAGCGGACAGCGTGGAGAGGGTGTTTTGCGGCATCCCGACGCTGATCAAACGAAGGGTCAGGATCCGACTGATCCGGCATGGAAAAACGCCTGGAAATGAAGAGAAACGCTATATCGGGAGAACGGATGAGAGCCTTACGGAAAACGGCCGCAGTGAACTGGCCGGAAAACAGTATCCCGCGCCGGCGCTCCTATTTTCCAGTCCGATGAAACGGTGTCTTGAGAGCTGCGAGTGCTTATGGCCGGGGAGAAAGCCCGTGGTGATCCCTGAGCTGAGGGAGATCGACTTTGGCCTGTTTGAGGGTAAGAATTACCAGGAGCTGAACGGAAATGCCGCGTATCAGGCTTGGATCGACAGCGGTGGGAACATGAGCTTTCCTGAGGGAGAGGACCGGGCGGCGTTCCAGGCAAGGGGCCTTTCGGGATTTCGTCAGGCGATCGATCGGATCCGCAGGGAAGGAGTCACGGACGCGGCGATGGTCGTTCACGGCGGGATCATCATGGGGATCCTATTGGAGACCTGCGGCGGGAACTATTATGATTACATGATCCCGAACGGGGAAGGATACTTGTTGACCCTGGATCTGATGCCCGGAGAGTATCGGATCGCAGGCGCAGAGAGATTGTAGAATACGGAGAGAAGAGCATGTCACTGATCTATTATCACGTTATCGCTTTTTTTGCGGGCTTTGTCCTGGATGCGATCCTTGGAGATCCCTATTCCTTCCCGCATCCGGTAAAATTCATGGGGAAGCTCATTTCCTGGCTGGAAAACCGTTACCTTGGGGAGAAGCCGAAACCTGCGGAGAAGAAGGCAGAGGAAGAAAAGCCGGAGATCCTTGAGGAGATAGCTTTGGAAGAAGAGAAGTCGGAGATCCTTGAGGAGATGGCTTTGGAAGAAGAGAAGTCGGAGATCCTTGAGGAGATGGCTTTGGAAGAAGAGAAGCAGCAAATCCTGGAAGAGAAGGCGGAGGAACCTAAGAAACAGGACTCTGAGGAGGAGCGTAAGAAGAAGCGCGAGCTCGGAAGACAGACGGTTTTGATCGTCTTGTTTTGCACCGTTCTGATCACGGATATTTTGCTGATCGGCGCCTATACGATCCATCCCATTTTAGGCTGCGTCGTGGAAGCGATCATGACCTATCAGGTCCTTGCGGCGAAATGTCTTGTGGTGGAGAGCATGAAGGTTTATCAGGCGCTTACGACCGGAACGATCGAGGAGGCGAGAAAGGCAGTCTCCATGATCGTCGGCAGGGATACGGAGCAGCTGGATGAAGCGGGCGTGACCCGGGCAGCAGTGGAGACGGTTGCGGAGAATGCTTCCGACGGCGTGATCGCGCCCATGCTGTATCTGGCGATCGGCGGGCCGATCCTTGGGCTTTTGTATAAGGCGATCAATACCATGGATTCGATGATCGGATATAAGAATGAGAGATATCTGGACTTTGGACGGGCGGCGGCGAAGCTGGATGACATTGTGAATTTCGTGCCGTCGAGGATCAGCGCGTGGCTGATGATCCTTGCCTGTCCTTTCCTGGGAGATGATTATATCGCTTCCGAGGCGAAGCGGATCTATCTGCGGGACCGCTCAAAGCATAGCAGCCCGAATTCCGCCCAGACGGAGAGCGCCTGCGCCGGCGCTCTTGGCATCAAATTGGGCGGCGATGCCAGTTATTTCGGAAAGATGGTTTCTAAGCCGGAGCTCGGGGACGGGCGCAGACGCATTCAAGCCATGGACATCCCCCGGGCAAACCGCCTCATGTATGGCGCAGCGATCCTTTGCGAACTGCTCTGCATTGGGATCACGCTGGCCATTGCCTTTACCATCCGGCATTTTCTGATGGTTTAATATTCTTTCTTTTGCATGATCTTAGTGCTGATCAGCATGGAGAGGAGAAGCAGGAGAATGCTTATGATCAGGGCCGAGATTATGATGGCATCTTTCGATAAGCTTTCAAGTTTTAGGAGGATGCCCTCCAGATCGATCTGACTGTTCTTTGCCAAGTACTCCGTGATCTTCTTGCCAAGAAGGGCAATCAACACAACTACGCCTGCGATCACGACCAGGATAACGCGACATTTCTCTGTGCCAAACTTTAACGTGACGGGGATCATCAGGGCAATGATCAGCAGGAAGGCAGGGAATAATGCCAGGTTCATGGAGATCATGTCCCAGAGGTCAAAAGAGATGCCTCTTGCGACCAACGTGATCAGTTCGATCCCCATCGCCACGATCCAAAAGACTGCAAGTCCTAAAAAAGAAAAGGTATATTTCGCCATAATATAAGTCTTTGCATCCACGGGCAGGGACATCAGGAAGGGATATCCGTTGTCAAAGGCATCGTAGGAGAGCGTGGTCAAAACCAGCAGTGCACCGATCATGGAAAAGTAGGATACAATGAAGGTCGCATCCATGGAAAAGCTCAGCATCACAGCCACAAATACATAGATGATGGCCAGTTTCTTTTGTTTTGACAAAAGGCAAATGTCTTTATATATTAATCCTCTCATTTTATTTTCCTCCCAGCATGATCATGATCATTTGATCGATGTTTCCGTTTTCCAAAACGATGTTTGGATAGTTGTCAAGATAATATTGTTTTTCGTTCGTGAGGCAGGAGTACCCAAAGGACTCCTGCTTTTTTGCAAGCAGGTACTGCTTGTCGAGCTTCTCGTATTCTTCTGCGCTGACCTTCAGAACGCCATATTGACCAAGGATGGTATCCGTGTCCTCATGGAGAAGGATCTTGCCGTGATCGATCATGTAAATGTCGTCGCAAAGTCCCTCTAAGTCGGAGGAGATGTGGGAGCTGATGAGAATGGTGCGCTCATTGTCCTTTGCGAGATAATCGCGGAGCATGTCAAGGATCTCGTTCCTCGCAAGCACGTCAAGGCCGGAGGTGGGCTCGTCAAGCACCAGCAGCTTCGCATTGTGGCTGATGGCAACGAGCACGCGAAGCTTTGCCTTCATGCCGGTGGAAAAATCCTTGAGCAGCTTATTAAAGGGAAGTCCCTGGTTCTTGCACTGCTCGCGGAAGGACTTTTCGTCAAATTCATGATACAGCCTTTTCAGGATCCTGGTGACGTCCTCGAGGTTGAGCTGCATGCTAAATCCGGAGTCGGAGAGTGCAACGCCGATCGATTCCTTGTCTTTACTGGTAAAATTCTTCGGATCTTTTCCGAGGACCTCGATCTCTCCGCCGTTTGGACGGATCAGGCCAAGGATGGCCTTAATGGTAGTGCTTTTTCCTGCGCCGTTCTTGCCGATCAGACCGGTGACGGTGCCCGCAGGAACCTCCAACGAAACATTCAGTGAAAAATCATTATAATTTTTTTGAAGATTGGTTAATTTGATCATAGTTTTCCATTCCTTTTCTTGATTTGCCCATTAACTCTCCGGGTCGGCCAGGATGATCTCGAGGATCTCGCGGATCTCGTCCTCCTTTAGGCCAACGGCCCTTGCCTTGGAGACTGCCGTGGAGAAATCCTCTTCAACGGCCTTTCTTCTCGCTTCGATGGCCAGCTGTCTGTCCGTCGCCGCCACATAAGTTCCTTTGCCGTGAACGGTGATGACAAAGCCTTCTTCTTCTAGTTTGTCGTATGCTTTCTTAATGGTCAGGGCACTGATCTTCAGTTCATTGGAAAAGCTTCGCACGGAGGGGAGGGCTTCTCCTTCCGCAAGGCCTCCCTGAATGATCTCTTGCTTGATCTGGGCCATTAACTGCTCGTACACCGGTACCATGGATGAGTTATTAATGATAATATGCATATTCGTTACCCTTTCTTGTAAGCAGCCTCTCATACGCGCTATATGAGAAATGGCAGGCTTTCTGCAGTTTACCTCCCTGCTGTCTACGACAAACAGTATATAACAGCTTTTAACAGTTGTCAACTGTTATATGGTGTTTATTTTAAAATTTTTTCGGAAACGTGAAATTTTCTATATTTGTAAAAAAAAATATGTTATAATATTTTGAAAGTCTGACTGCCATTTCATACAGCATTCTGGTACTCTGATACGGAGCGAGGAGAGAGGCATGGAACAAGAAGGAAAAAAGCTGAAGGTCATTGGACTCATCATGGAAGACATTTTCACGGAATTCGCCAAGGAGGTCATCCGTGGCGTGGAAAATGCGGCCAAAGAGATGAAGGACATACGATTGATCGTTCTTGTGGGAAGACAGAACGAGCAGACAGAGGATGAGGACAAGCATTTTCGCTATAAAACCGTATATAACTATATCTATAGGCTGGAGGAGACGAGTAAGTTCGACGGGCTGATCTTAACGCTCCCGAATCTTCTTGCGATCGAGAAGGACTCCTACGGGCTGGACAAGATCCGCAACTTTGAGAGGATCCCGAAGGTGTTCATCGCAACGAAGCAGGCGAACGACACCTCGGTCAATTATGACAACGTCTCCGGCATCCGGGAGGCACTGGACTATGTGATCAAGGCCCGCGGAATGAGGAAGGTCTGCATGCTGGGCGGCCGTGACGACAATATGGACGCGCAGGACAGAAAGCGGATCTTCAAGGAGTATCTTGAGGAGAACGGGATCCCCTTCAGGGATGAAATTTACGAAAAGACGGACATGTCCATCAACTGTGAACAAGAGGCAGCCAATCTTCTGGACAGGAATCCGGACGTGGAAGCAATCTTTTGCATCAATGATCCTGCAGCGATCGGACTCTATCAGGAAATGGGACGGCGCGGTCTGGTCCCCGGCAAGGATATTCTAGTATTCGGATTTGACAACACGCACTCCTCCAGCACGCTGGTGCCGCCGCTGGCCTCCATTGGCCCGAGCGAAGAATCTCTTGGAAAGACGGCGCTGGAGCTGTTGCTGGATAAGATGGAAGGGAAGAAGGTAACGTCTGCGATCTTAAAGACCAGACTGTTCGGAAGGGCTTCCTGTCCCTATGAGTGGCATGGGTATGAGCCCCATGATCTTGTGACGGCCGGAGAGGAATTTGTCAGGGGGATCTTTGACGATTGTTTCTATCGATATAAGAATGAATTCGCGGGAGATGACCCGGAATACCTGAAGAAGGTATTCTGTAGCGTTGTCCTCGGGATGCTTCGGACCTTGGAAGCCGGCAGCATGGATCAGGCGGAATTTGAACGGCTTGGAAAGGTCATTGATGAATTCTTTGAGAGCGGCGTGATGGAGTATTCGGATCCCGTAAAGCTGCTTGAGACCATGGATAAGCTCCAGCGCAGCATGAACCTGGTACAGAGATCGCCTGCAGCCAACATTTGGATCAACCGCCTGTTCGTGAAAATGAAGGACTGCGTGATCCTGACGCAGGCAGGACAGAAGAGCAGGCGAAACATTTGGATCAACAGCGGCCGTGAGAATATGATGGACTTCCTGATCGAGACCATGGATTTCGAACGAAACGGGAAGGATGCGATCGAGAACGTCGTCGCTCATTATGATAAGATCGGCCTCACGAATTCGGCGCTGTACCTTTATGAAGTGCCTGTCAATTATGTCTCGAACGGCGTGACGATCTTCCCGGATCGGCTGAACCTGGTATGCGTGGCGGAGGAAGGTAAGCTCCGCGTGATCCCCAAGGAGAGGCAAAGCTATTCCGTCAGGGACATTTTCCTGACCAGGGAATTGTCCGAAAAGTGCATGGCTTACGTGGCATTCCCCGTGTTTTACGGCTGCCGCATTTATGGCATCCTCCTCTGCGAGCTGACACCGGAGACGCCGGACCGCGGAGAATATACAGTCAGTCTGCTGAGCAGAACCTTATATGCGAACGACATTGAGATCATCAATTCTCCCGTGGACCAGGAGCGTCTGAAGGAGACGAAGCGTGCGCGCCGTGAACAGGAGATCTACAACCAGATCGCAGAGGGACTCGCGTCTCATTATGACATCATTTATTATGTCAACTCGGCGTCGGGCAGATACATGGAATTCTCGGCGAACAATCTCTACGGAAACCTGGTGGTGCAGGTGGAGGGCAAGGATTTCTTCTCGGAGGCAGTGCGCAACGTAGGGCAGATCGTGCACCCGGAGGACAGGGAGCGCATCAAGCTATTGATCGACAAGGACCATATCATCACCGCTCTGGAAAACCGCAGACAGATGAGAGCGGATTACCGACTGATCATAGACGGGAAACCGCAATATGCCAGAATGACCGTCATGTGGGGGAGCGATCAGGTTCACTTCATTATCGGCGTAGAGGACATCAATGAAGAGATCCGGCGTGAGGAAGAGCACGTGCGTGCCCTGCGGATGGCGAATGACCTGGCGAGAAGGGATGCCTTGACCGGTGCGAAAAACATCACCGCATTCCGCGAGGTGGAGGAATCCTTCCAGCATGACCTGGAGAATCAGGAAGGCAAATTTGAATTCGCCATTGTGCTTTGCGACATCAACGACCTGAAGTACGTGAATGACCATTTCGGCCATAAGGCGGGAGATGAATATATTCGGGCATCCTGTAAGATGATCTTTAATATATTTGCGCACAGCCCCGTGTTCCGCGTCGGCGGCGATGAGTTCGTCGTCATGATGACGGGAGCGGATTACCAGAACCGTGACGCACTCCTTGAGCAGATCCGCTCGCAGGTTTTGGAGAATCTGAAAAAGGGGGACGGCCCCGTGGTCGCAGCCGGCATTTCCGTATATGATCCCAAGACGGACCGAAAGGTTTCTGACGTCTTCGGACGGGCGGATCAGGAAATGTATCAAAACAAGGATCAATTGAAAAAATTGAGAAATAGAAATGAGGAGGGAAAGTAAACAATGGGCTTCTGGGATTCTTTGGCTAGTTTGAATGATGCCGTAAACGGGTTTGTCTGGACGACGGTGGGCGTATGGCTCCTGCTCGCGACGGGCATCCTCATGACGGTGTTAACGAAATTCTTCCAAGTGTCACACATTGGTCACTGGATGAAAAAGACGGTAGGTTCCCTTTTGGATAAGAAGGTGACCGGACACACGGGAGAGAAGGCAACCATCTCTCAGTTCCAGGCGCTTTGCACCGCGCTTGCGGCGACCGTTGGCGTGGGAAACATTGCCGGCGTGTCTGCGGCGATCCTGACGGGTGGCCCCGGCGCCGTGTTCTGGATGTGGATGGCAGCGTTCTTTGGCATGATGACGAATTATTCCGAGAACATCCTTGGCATTTATTTCCGCCGAAAGAACCATCACGGCGAGTGGTCCGGCGGTGCGATGTACTATCTTCAGGACGGCCTTGGCGGATATCAGGGCATGAAGAAGGTCGGCAAGGCATTGGCAGTGATCTTTGCCATCTGCGCGGCACTGGCCTCCTTCGGTATTGGCAACATGGGTCAGGTGAACAAGATCGTCATGAACTTCACCTCCGCATTCAAGATCAATTTCCTTTCCGACGTTGTGCTGTATAGCTCCGGCGAGACGGACGTGACGCTTTACATGCTGATCGTCGGCATCCTGATCATGATCCTGGTGGGCGTGGTTGTCATCGGCGGCCTTCAGAGGATCGCAACCGTGGCTGAGAAGATCATTCCTTTCATGGTAGTGACTTACGTGATCGGCGCGCTGATCATCATCATTGCGAATATTCAGCACATTGGTCCTGCGTTCGGTCATATCTTCAGCATGGCATTTTCGAAGCAGGCGGCCTGGGGCGGAGCCACGGGCGTTGCCTTTAAGACCATTATCACGCAGGGCTGTAAGAGGGGCGTGTTCTCCAACGAGGCCGGCCTGGGCAGCTCCGTTATGGTACATTCCAATTCCAACGTAAAGGAACCCGTAAAGCAGGGCCTTTGGGGCATCTTCGAGGTGTTCGCGGACACCATCATTGTCTGCACCATGACGGCACTGGTGATCCTGACCTCCGGCGTGATCGACCTGACCACGGGAGCAGCAGTGAGCGATACCGACGCGACGCTGGTCGCAGAAGCCTTTAATACCATCTTTAGGGTTGGAAGCATCGAATATGGACGGTACTTCGTGGCCATCGCGATCCTGCTCTTTGCGTTTACGACGATCCTTGGCTGGTCGCATTATGGCACCAAGGCAGTGGAATATCTGGCGGGAAAGAATGCTCCGGCCGTGACAAAGGTCTACAAGGTGATCTTCGTGATCATGATCCTGTCAGGCGCACTGATGACTTCCTCGATCGCATGGGACATTTCCGATACCTTCAACGGTCTGATGATGATCCCGAACCTGATCGGCGTGCTTGCCATGAGCCCCTTGGTACTGAAGATGACTTCCAATTACGTAAGACGTCGCATCAAGGGCGAAGACATAGATCCCATCCTGTCCTATGATCCTGAGATCCAGGCGGAGAACGCAAAGATCATCAAGGAGACCGGAGAGGACTAAATACAAAAGAAAGGCAGAGTAACGATTCTCATGAAAACAACAAAGCGAGAGCGAGAATATGCATTGGCGCACTTTCATGAAGTGCATCACACCACGCTGAATCCGGAAGGCCCGGGCGTGGTGCGGATCCATTTGATCCCGCCCGTGGTCACCGGCGGTGAGGTGGAGTCCAGCGTGGCCATCATCAATGGTCAGGACGTGATCCCCGTAGGGCGCTCCTGGAGCATTCTCCTGACGGAGTTCATCGAGGAAGTGAATACCTACGCGGGGCAGGAGATCAGTGACGAGCAGGCAAAGACGATCGTTGAGGCAGCCTGCGCACGCGTGAAAAAGGTCTATCCCCTCGCATGGAAGAGCCGCCTTCGGAAGGATATCTTCCGGATCATGAACACCTTCAAGCAGGTGGCGTACGGCGAACCCGTGGAGGAGAGCATCGGCTATCTGAACATCGGTCAGTATGCGCCCAACATGCGCGCTCCTCACAGAATGGACCTGATGGTGAGCGCCATGACCAAGGACTGCAAGTGGAATTGCAATCAGAACTGTGTGCATTGCTATGCGGCAGGGCAGGAGCAGTCATCGGAGGAGGAGCTTTCGACCGAAGACTGGAAGGCCATCATTGACAAGTGCCGCAAGATCGGCATTCCTCAGCTGACCTTTACCGGCGGTGAGCCCACCATGCGCGAAGATCTTTTTGAACTGATCGATCATGCGAAGTGGTTCGTCACCAGACTGAACACCAATGGCATCAAGCTCACGAAGGAGTATTGCGAGCAGCTCAAGAAAGCATCCCTTGACAGCGCGCAGATCACCTTCTATTCCTGTGACGAGGCGATCCACAATCAGCTTGTGGGAGCTCCCAAGTACCAGGATACCGTGGCAGGCATTGAGAATGCGCTTGCAGCGGGGATCAGCCTGAGCATCAACACGCCGCTGTGCACCCTGAACAAGGATTACGTGAAGACCCTGCAGTTCCTTCATGAGAAGGGCGTGCTCTACGTGACCTGTTCCGGCCTGATCACTACCGGAAATGCCGCGCTCGAGCCTTCTGAAAGCCTTCAGCTGCCTTTGGCGGAGATCCGCGAGATCCTGAAGAGCGCAGTGGAGTACTGTTATAAAAATGGTATGGAGATCAGCTTTACTTCCCCCGGATGGGTGGATGAGAGCTTTTGTAAGGAACTCGGGATCAGCACGCCGAACTGCGGCGCGTGCCTGAGCAACATGGCGATCACGCCCGGCGGAAACGTAGTGCCCTGTCAGAGCTGGCTGAGCGGTGCGCCTTTGGGGAACTTCCTGAAGGACGAATGGAGCCAGATCTGGAACAGCGAGGCATGCAAGGAGCACAAAGACTTCTCGGCGCTGATGCGCTGTGAATGCCCGCTTCGCATCTATCGTGAGAAGGGAGGAGAGGAAGCATGAAAAGACTGAACAGATTTTTCCTGTTTGCGATCCTGATCGCCCTGATGCTCCCCGTATTTGGCCTGCGGGCGCAGGCGGCGGATCTCGACCGCATCCTCGATTATGAGATTTCCGTCAACGTCAATCAGGACGGTACGCTGGACCTGGTATATCACATTGAATGGAAGGTGCTTGACTCCACCACGGACGGAGCTCTTACCTGGGTTAAGGTCGGCATCCCTAATAAGCATTATGTTTCCATGAAGGGCCTGACCTCCACGGTGAAGTCGATCAAGTATCTGTCGGACGGCGGCAGCTATGTCCGGATCGATCTGGACAAGGCATATTATGAGAATGAGGTAGTGACCTTTGAATTCGAGCTGGTGCAGGATTATACCTATCAGATGGATCAGTTCGTCGAGGGTGAGACGGTCTATGGATTTACGCCCGGATGGTTCCCGGATTGTAAGATCGATAAGATGGCGGTTTACTGGAATACGGACAAGGTGCTCCGCACGGATCCTGCGGCGGACAAAAAGGCAAGGCTGACGCCTGCCGGGTGTATCATAGAGAGCGAATACTACGTGTTTACCAAGGAGAACCTGAAGAATGGTGAAAAGCTTCCGATCCAGGTGATCTATCCCAACAATGCGTTTTCCTTTGATCCTGCGAAGATGAACCAGCAGAGCAAGGAGCCTTCCGAAGGACTCGTCGCATTCATTGTCGTTGTCATCATCTTTGGCGTATTTGGATTCATTATCGTTCTCGCCCTGATCCTTGACAGCTACGATAATACGGCGGGACTGAGCGCCGGAACCACAAAGATCACGAGAACGAAGATCGAGTATTTCCCTTCCTGTCCGGGATGCGGCGGCGCGAGACCCGACGGCGCGAGCAATTGTCCTTACTGTGGCAGAAGCTTTGTCAAGAGCGAAGAGGTCATCAAGGAAGAGGATATCCCCAAGGCAGAGAAGGCCCTCAAAAAGAAGAAAAAGGATGGCCTGTACCCATATAGCACCACGCCGAATACCTACATGCTGGTGCACGTGACACATACGCCGAGGCCCAGACCGACCTCCAGCTCCTCGACGAGGAGTTGCGCTCACAGCTCGTGTGCATGCGCATGCGCCTGTGCCTGTGCATGTGCGGGCGGCGGCAGAGCGGGCTGCAGCACGAAGGATTTCTATAACACCAACTTAAAGCTTCGTCAGCTGGAGCTAAAGGAGAAGCATAAGAATTCATAACAATGAGACCAATCGCAGAAAAGTATGGCATAACAGGAGGAGATCAGGCATGAGCGAGGCTTTGAAGGCCCCGATGGGGTGGAACAGCTGGGATTGTTACGGCGCGGCCGTGACGGAGGACGTCGTAAGACAGAATGCGAAGTTTATGGCGGACCATTTAAAGCAATATGGTTGGGAGTACGTGGTGGTGGACATCCAGTGGTATGAGCCGCTGGCGGGAAGCCATGAATATCATCCCTTTACGGAGCTTTGCATGGATGAGTATTCCAGACTGATCCCGGCGGAGAATCGTTTCCCCTCCTCGGCAGGAGGAAAGGGCTTTGCACCACTCGCAGAATACGTGCATTCCCTGGGGCTTAAATTTGGGATCCACATTATGCGCGGCATCCCTCGCCAGGCCGTGCATCAGAACACGCCCATCAAGGGGACGGGCAAGACCGCGAGAGAAGTGGCGAAGACTGCAAGCATCTGCTACTGGAACAGTGACATGTACGGCGTGGATCCTCATAAGGAGGGCGCGCGGGCCTATTATGACAGCATATTTGAATTATATGCCTCCTGGGGCGTGGACTTTATCAAGTGCGATGACATTGCGCGCGAGGTTCCCAGGGAGGAAGAAGAGCTGGTGATGCTCAGCGACGCATTAAAGGGCTGCGGCAGGGAGATGATCCTGAGCATTTCGCCCGGCCCCGCCCCTTTGGATAAGGCGGAGCTGTTCAAGCAGGTGGCCAACATGTGGCGCATCACGGACGACTTCTGGGACAAGTGGGAGCTGCTTTATGACATGTTCCAGAGGGCAGAGAAATGGAGCATTCACACGGGCGCGGGACATTGGCCTGACGCGGACATGCTGCCCATCGGCCCGATCCGCCAGGATTACGGCAAGGAGAACTGGACCAAGTTCACGAAGGATGAACAGATCACCATGATGACGCTTTGGAGCATCTTCCGTTCCCCGCTGATGATCGGCGGCGAGATGACGGGCTTCGATGAGTTTACCATGAGTCTTTTGACCAATGAGGAGCTGCTTGCAATGCATCGCAATGCAAGGCATTCCCATCAGGTATTCCGCAGGAAGATCGGCGATACTGAATGGATCGTCTGGACGGCGGTCAGCGCGGAGGGCGGACAATACCTTGCAGTGTTCAACGCAGGCAATCAGGATGATGAACTGAGCCTCGCGCTTTCTGAATTAGAGATTTACGCGCCCATTTCTTTCCGGGAGATCTGGTCCGGAGAGCAGGGACAGGCCGACGGGGAAATGAAGATTTCCGTGCCTTCTCACGGCGCGAAGGCATTTCGTTTTTAGGATCCGTGGCCGGGGACCACGAAAATGGATCGAGGGGAAAATGGAATCAAAGGAGTAGTTTTTCATGGCTTGGTATGATGAGGCAATATTTTATCACATTTATCCCTTGGGGCTTGCGGGCGCCCCTGAAAAGAACCCGTATGAGGCGCCCGTAAGGAGACTACGGGAGATCTTCCCTTGGATTTCCCACGTGAAGGAGATCGGATGTAACGCCATTTATATCGGACCCTTGTTCGAATCCGACGGGCATGGGTATGAGACGACGGATTATAAGAAGCTGGACGGGAGACTTGGAACCAACGAAGATTTGAGGGACTTCGTGGCGCTTGCCCATGAACAGGGCATCCGCGTGATCTTTGACGGGGTGTTCAACCACACGGGACGAAACTTCTTCGCCATGCAGGACATCCGGAAAAACCGCGAGAATTCGCCCTATCGGGACTGGTATCAGAACGTCAACTTCTGGAACAACAATGAATTCAATGACGGATTTTCCTATGATAACTGGGGCGGCTACAACATTATGGCGAAGCTGAACCAAAGAAATCCTGCGGTGCGGGAGTATATCCTGGACGTGATCCGCTATTGGGTTTCGGAGTTTGACCTGGACGGCATCCGGCTGGATGCGGCGGACGTGCTGGACTTTGAATTCATGAAGGCGCTAAGGTGGCTGGCAAATGAAGTGAAGCCGGAGTTCTGGCTCATGGGCGAGGTGATCCACGGGGAATACAACCGCTGGGTGAACGAGGGGACGCTCCACTCGGTCACGAATTATCACCTGCATAAGGCCCTGTACTCCGGGCATAATGATCATAACTATTTCGAGATCGCGCACACGGTAAAGCGTCTCTACGCCATGGGTGGCAACCGCCCGGACGGCTTGAAGCTTTACAATTTCGTGGACAACCACGACGTGGAGCGCATCTATACGAAGCTAAATAATAAGGCGCATTTCATGCCGGTGCACGTGCTCCTTTATACGCTGCCAGGCATTCCGTCCATCTATTATGGTTCGGAATATGGCATTGAGGGGAAGAAGACCTACGGAACGGATGCACCCCTTCGGCCAAGGCTTGTACTAGAAGATATGGGGAAGGATCCCAAAGAGCAGGAGTGCGTGAAGCTGATAGCGGCGCTTGGAAGGATCAAGCAGTCTTTGCCGGCGCTCTCCTATGGAGATTATCAGGAGGTTCTGCTCACCAACAGGCAGTATGCCTTCTCCAGAAATCATAACGGAGAAACCGTGCTGGTCGCCGTGAACAATGATGAAAACGATGCCGAGCTTCGGCTCCCCGCCTGCGGAAGGCAGAGCTTTACTGATCTGCTCTCCGGAGAGAAATACCAGACAGGTGACGGCTGGTTTGCAGTGAGACTAAAGGCCTGCAGCGGCGCCGTGCTTGTGCCAAACGAGAACTGATAACGGATTCATATTTTTGTTTTGCCTTAACGCGAAGCGAAACGGAAAGAGAGGTGCCTCATGTCAAATACCATGACTGCTGCACTGTTACGAATTGGAAGTCAATATCAGATGATCCTAAAGATCAATCTCTCCAAGGAAACCTATTTCCACGTTGCCGCACAGGACGGCCGGGAGATCGTGAGCGAGGACGCGCCCCATAGCCTTAGCGAGCTGTGGCAGGAGGAATTTGACCGAAGTCTCATCTATCCGGATGACAGGAATAATGTGGAAAAGCTGGTCAACGTGGCTTATCTACGCCGCTTTTTTGGCACCTATCATTCCTCGGAGTATTACTGGGTGCGGTACCGGAAGCTGACGGACGGGGAATACAGACCGTATCGCATCGAGGCATTTCCGGCAGAGGATTACTCGGATGACAATCAAGTGATCTACCTCTTTTTCTGTGATCTGAGCGGTAAGCTCTATCAGGAGAGCAATTATGAGGGAGAACTGCTCCAGAGCCTGAGTGAGAACTATGAGGGACTGTTCTACGTGGATTTCGATAAGGATCGGATCTTCCCCTATCGAATGAGTCCGTCCATCGAAGAAAAGTACGGGGCATATTTCCGCTCGAATCCCTCCTATGAGGAAGCCATGACGTCTTACGTTAAGGCCTCCGTCATGCAAAAGGACGTACAGGAAATGTTCGAACTCGCAAAAATCGAGTTCATCAAGGAACGTCTAAAGAACCAGAGGGCATATTCTCATGAGTATTCCATCTTCCGCAACGGGCGGGAGCACATCTATCGATATAAGATTTCTAAGGTAAATGATGGCTCAGACCTCCATCAGGCCGTGGTTGGCTTCGCTGAGGTAACGGGGGAAAAGCCGGAGAGCTTCCACTATTTTAGGTCGACCAAGACGCTCCTGATCGTTTCCAGTGATCCCGAGACCAGAGAAAGTCTTCAGAAGATCCTTACGAATGATTATTCCTCCAGGATCGCGACGGACGGGCAGGATGCTCTGAGGATTTTGGAGGAAGGCTATAAGGACGTCTCCGTGATCCTCACGGATCTCGAGATGCCAAGGATGGACGGCTATGCCTTGATCCGCCGCGTCAAGGCAGATCAGCGCTTCCGCGACATCCCCGTCGTGGTAATGGATGCCGGCTCGGAAAGCGATGAAAATCAGGCATCATCGGAGATCAAATGTCTGGAGATGGGTGCTGCGGACTTCGTCATGAAGCCTTTTGTGCCGGGCATTGTCCTCAACAGGATCAACAGCCTGATCCAGTTAAGGGAGACCACGGCCATGCTGAACGCCCTCGAGAAGGATCCGCTGACGGGGCTTTATAACAAGGAATTCTTCTTCAAAAAGGTGGAGGATTACCTTGCGGAGCACCGAAAGGAAGAGTATCTTTTCTGGGTCAGCGACATCCAGGGCCTAAAGGTGATCAATGATAAGTATGGATATGAAAAGGGCGACGCGGTACTGCGCACCATGGCTGAATATGGCGTGAAGCATACGCCGGGATTCCTCTTTGGCGGCAGGATCGAAGGAGACAAGTTTGGCGCCTTGGTATCGGCAAGGTCGAAGGAGGAGATGAAATCCGACATCGCGACCGTCGACGCGAACACGCCGCATCCCGTGCCAAACGTCGTGATCAAGCACGGAATTTATCGCATCAATCCCAAGTTTGGCGTGACGCCGCAGGGAATGTATGACAGGGCTACGCTGGCTTTGCAAAAGATCAAGAACAAGTACGGCGTCTACGTGGCGGAGTATAATGATGAGCTGCGCCAGGACCTGCTCTTAAAGCAAATGATCCTCGGCACGGCGGACGAGGCGCTGGAGCAGAAACAGTTCCAGGTGTACTATCAGCCGAAGCATGATTTCCACACCGATCGCACCTGTGGGGCCGAGGGCCTGGTTCGCTGGATGCACCCGGACATTGGCTTCATGAATCCCATCCTGTTCATCTCCCTGTTCGAGCAGAACGGATTCATTACGAAGATGGATTTTTATGTTTGGGAGGAGATCTGTAAAACCATAAAGAAGTGGGAGAGAGAAGGCGTTCCCGTTGTACCGGTGAGCATCAATGTCTCCCGAAGGGACTTTGAGGTGCCGGATCTCGCAGGCAGGATCACGGCGCTGGTGGACAGCTATGAGATCCCGCATGAGATGGTTCACGTGGAGGTGACGGAATCCGCCTATTCGGACGATCCCATGAGGATCACGGAGACCGTGAAAAAGCTCCATGACAATGGATTTGTCATCGAGATGGATGACTTTGGAACCGGGTATTCTTCCCTGATCGCGCTTAGCAGCATGGATCTTGACGTGCTAAAGCTCGACCGCAGCATCATCGAGAATGACAATCCCGGCTCCGAAAAGAATATCCTCGAATTCTCCATGCAGCTGGCCAAGATGCTCAACTTAAAGACGGTGGCGGAAGGCGTGGAGACCAAGGAGCAGATGGAGCGCATCTCGGAGCTCGGAGGCGATTACATTCAGGGCTATTACTACTCGAAGCCGCTTCCGGCGGATGAGTTTGCAGAGTATCTGATCCGAAAGAACACGGAACAAAATGAGGAAAAGAAAGCGGACTAAGGCTTGGCCTTAGCCCGTTTTTTTATGGCTTTCTGCCATGCAGGAATTTGTTATACCATTTGAGGGCTTCTTCCCGATACTGCAGTGCCACGTCCATGAGTTCATTATATTGCGTCTTGATGCTTTCGATGATGCCGTTTAAGCGTTCGATCTCCGCAAGCAGTTCTTGTTCCCGCTCGCTCTGGACGCTCGTCCACGTAAGGCCGGAAGTTGAAGCGCCCGGATCCTTTGGCTGGTCCGGGCCGTCTGGTCTCAAATCTGTCACTTTGTACCCCCGATGCATTCAGATTTCTTTTTAGTTTATGGAAACAAAAGGAGAATTATCACGTAAACTGTATAAAAAAAGAAGGATGACATTCAATATGGCAAAGTGTAAATGCGGCTTAAGGCCAAGGATCGTAAGCAACGTCTGTCAGTGCATGAACCGTAACGGGGAGAACTGCTTTGATGTGTGTTCCACGCCCATGATCGGGGATCCCAATCTTCTCGGCATCATGGCGCCCCTCATTTATGATGAGATCGGCATCAACCTTTGCACCAGCGCCGAGCTTGGAGTGGACGTTGCTACGACCTATCCCACGGCAACCTCCGCAACGGTCAGCGTCGTAGACCTAAGCTATGATTACGGGGCCGGCGACGTGGAGATCGAAGCGCTGGCGGGACGGCCGAATTGTTGCCTGATCACGCTCTCCAACATTACGGTGACCTTTGCCGTTCGCGTTTTCGACTGTTGCTGCAAGCTTCTTGGAACGCTTTATCCGACGGCTCTTTACCTTCCATCGGACGCGACTGCGCCTACCTATGACGAGGATACGAACCCTTCCTCCGTGGAGCTGGAGCTTTTCGCGCCGTATGGCTATGCGTATGACGTGACGGGAGAGACGCCGACGCCCGTGATCAATGCCGTCACCTTTGCGGGAACCGGTAATCAGGCGGGGCAGGGGATCAATCTGTTTGCAAACGCGAAGCTTCTCGATTTTGGCACGGAGGATTCTACCGTGACCATCGGGCTGACTCTGGTGCTGCAGAGCCTTTACTATGCGGGGTATAAGGTACAGAGCGCGGGCAAGATCGACATTCCCAAGGGCAGCATCATCACGCCGGATAATTCGGACTGCAGGCGCTTCGTGGCAGGGGATCTTCTAAATCTTGCCATCAAACCGCTGGATCTCGGCATGCCTGGTAATGAGCAGTGTCTGAAAAAGGATTGTAACCCGGAAGTCTGCGGCGTGGGCGGCGTTTCGGACGGTACCATTCCGATCACCTGACGGGTCCTTTACCAAAGACGAAGAAGGGACGCAGGCTGCCGAGCGGATGGCCTGCGTCCTTTATCAAAATTTAAGAAAGACAAGTCGTTTTATGGTTGGAAATCATTCGGCGAAATTGTTATAATGGACTTAAGAATGGAGGACTTACCATGCAATATAGAAAAGATAAATATGGGAACGACATATCCATTTTGGGATTTGGATGCATGCGCTTTACGAGAAAGGGTAATGGCATCGATCAGGAGAAGGCGGAGCGGGAGGTTCTTGCGGCCTTTCATCGGGGCGTGAATTATTATGACACTGCCTATTTATATCCGGGAAGCGAGGCGTGCCTTGGAAAGATCCTGGAGGACAATCATATCAGGCAACAGGTGAAGATTGCGACGAAGCTCCCGCAGTACATGGTTAAGAATCCCGCTGCGATCGACAAGTATTTCGACGAGGAGCTAAAGCGCCTTCGGACCACCTACGTCGATTATTATCTGATGCACATGCTCACGGACCTTGCGGCCTGGGAGAACCTGAAAAAGAACGGGATCGAGGAGTGGATCCGCCGGAAGAAGGAGGAGGGCGCCGTGCGGCAGGTCGGATTTTCCTTCCACGGGAACACGGAGACCTTCTTAAAGATCCTGGACGCATACGACTGGGATTTCTGTCAGATCCAGTATAACTATCTGGATGAAAATACGCAGGCGGGGCGAAAGGGCCTTATGGCGGCAGCGGCGAAGGGGATCCCCGTGATCATCATGGAGCCGCTTCGCGGCGGAAAGCTGGTCAATCTTCTTCCGGCAGGCGCAAAGAAGCTGATCGAGGAGAATGAGAAAAGGCGTTCGCCTGCTGAATGGGCGCTGCGGTGGCTTTGGGATCAGCCGGAGGTGACCTGTGTATTATCTGGCATGAACTCCATGGAGATGGTGGAGGAGAATTGCCGCATTGCATCCGAGGTAGCGGTAGGAGAGTTTGATGAGGCGGACCGCACGCTGATCGCGGGGATCCGGGAGGCCATTGAGAAGACCACGAAGGTCGGCTGTACGGGGTGCCGTTATTGCATGCCCTGTCCGAAGGGCGTGGACATTCCGGCGACGTTCCAGTTTTACAATGAGATGTTTGCGGACGGAAAATCGAGCGGCAGGATCGAGTACCTGAAGGTGGTGGGGCTTCGAAATGAGCCGAGCTTTGCGGATCAGTGCGTGCAGTGCGGGAAATGTGAGCAGCACTGTCCGCAGCATCTGGAGATCCGCAAGTACCTAAAGGAGGCGGACAAGGCCCTTCGTCCGGTGCCCCTGAAGCTTGCCACGAGCGTTGCGAGAAAGTTACTGCGGAAGGGAAAATAGAGCTTGAAACTGTAAGAGGATTTTTTTATAATAAAAGAAGGGGACGTCCCCATTCTTATGGAAAAAAAGATACGCAAGGAGGATTACGATGAGACTGATTACCCGTTCTGATTTTGATGGCTTGGTATGTGGTGCCCTGCTCTTGGAAGCCGGGGTTGTGGACAGTTGGAAGTTTGCGCATCCGAAGGATCTGCAGGATGGTCTTGTTCCGGTGACGGAAGATGATTGCCTTGCGAACGTGCCTTACGTGGAAGGGTGCGGTCTTTGGTTCGATCATCATTCCAGTGAGCATGAGAGACTGGAGCTTGCGGGAAAATATAAAGGAGAGAGTCGCATCACTCCCTCCTGTGCAAGGATCATTTATGAATATTATGGCGGACATGACAGATTCCCGGAATTTGATGAGATCATGACGGCAGTGGACAAGGTGGATTCCGGCGACCTGACCATCGATGAGATCCAGCATCCGACGGGATGGATCCTGATCGGGTTCCTGATGGATCCCAGAACGGGACTTGGAAGATGGCGTCAGTTCACCATTTCCAATTATCAGCTGATGGAAAAGCTGATGCATTCCTGCCGTACCATGAGCACGGATGACATCCTGAATCTCCCCGACATGAAGGAGAGGATCGGGGTTTACTTTGATCAGGACGAGAAGTTCCGCGAGATGGTGAAGGCGCACACGGTAGTGGACGGCAATCTGATCATTTCCGACCTTCGCGGCGTGGATCCCATCTATTCCGGCAACCGCTTCCTGATCTACAGCATGTATCCTGAGCAGAACATTTCCGTATGGATCGTGAATGGCAAGGGCGGCCTTGGCTGCAGCGCGGCAGTTGGTTACAGCATTCTGAACAGGACCAGTACGGTGGACGTTGGAAAGCTTATGCTCAAGTACGGCGGCGGCGGACACAAGAAGGTTGGCACCTGCCAGTTCTCGGATGAGACGATGCCGACGGAGCTGCCGAAGATGCTTGCGGAGCTGAAGGCCATGGCGAATGCTTAAGTAGTCGCAGGTGAGCACGGGACGCGTTAAAGCCCTGGGATCAAAGCTTTGGAAGCTGATCCAAGGTGATGACGTAAGGGTGATTATAAACATAATTTAAGTAGGAGCGGCTGTTTTGCTCATGAATGTGGATGGTGTGCCAGGTGAGGAACCATCCCCAGTCAATGCCTCTTTCCTGCATGAGACCGGGTTCCGGTATGGGACCGTTTTCATGGTGGCAAAGGGGCATTTTTTTGTCCGTCTGGGTCAGAACCCAGTGGTAAAGGTCCTCGTGGATGCCCTCCGAGTAGCAGTCAACTCCCATAATGTCGACGAAGGCGTCTCCAGGATAATAGCCCTCGCCTTTTTCGCCGCCGTAGCCAAGGACCCAGATGAGGTTATTTAAGCCGTGATGCTCCACGAAGCGTTCGTACATGGCGCGCCAGAGCTTTTGGAAGGTAGAACCGTCGCCCTTTCCCCACCAGAACCACTTGCCGTCGAATTCATGAAAGGGACGCCATAAGACGGGAACGTCCCACTCCATCAATTGCTTTAGGGCGGCTGCAATCTGGTCCATGTTGTCAAGGAAGCCCTGGTGCAGGGCCGTTCCGGGAGTCAGGAGCTCGCCTAGGTCCACGGATTCCTTGCTGGATAGATAGCCAAGGCCATAAGGCGGAATGCCCCAGTGCCAGCAGATGGAGACGATGCCGCCGCGGTCATGCCACGCCTTGGCGCGTTCATTCACGCCCGCGAAGTCGTTGCCGATGTAATCCAGGCCGAGGATGGCGGGCTCCTTTCCGGTGACCTCCTTAATATAACGAAGCTCCTCGGAGTGATTTGAGTTCATGGGGATCTCCTGCTGGCCGGAGAGGATGCCCTTTCCCTTCATGGCCCAGAGATAGTTATAAAGCCTTACGGCGGCAGGAGTGCTGCCCTGATTGGTCAGCTTTGGCGTCGATTCTACTATATTATGATCATATTCATTCATATTAGTATTCTCCTTGTTCTTTCTTTCATCCATTATTTTCCAATTTTATAGAAATTTAGCTAAATTTAGTTAAATTCCGTTGGGACAATCATAGCATGCACTTATCGATTTGAAAAGTGGTGAAAACATACAAAAACAGGACTAAAAAATTGTGGAAAAGAGCGAAAATATATGTTTTTACACTTTGTGATTGCGAAAATACTCTGTTTGGAGTATGATTAACGAGAGGGTAAAAATAAGCTAAAATAAGCTAAATTAAATCAAAAGCATGAAAAAACACGAAACAAAGAGATTCTACTACAAAACGAAGAGATTCAGAAACAAAAAAGAAAGTCAAAAAGAAAAGGAGAGTAAAACATGAGCATTCAAATGATCGCACCTGAAGTAAAGAACGTTCCCTGGCAGGATCGCCCGGAAAAGCTTATGGGACCGCCCGTATGGCGTTATACCGAGAATCCGATCATCAACCGCAATCCCATCGAAGGCGTTGCAAGAATTTTCAATTCCGCCGTGGTGCCTTATGAGGACGGATTCATCGGCGTGTTCCGCGGAGAGCAGACCAATGGCGTACCGTATGTTTATCTTGGAAGAAGCAAGGACGGCATTCACTGGGAGTTCGAGAAGGATAAGGTTCAGTTCGTGGATGAGAAGGGTGAGCCGTTCATGCCGGTATATGCCTATGATCCAAGACTGGTAAAGGTGGAGGACACCTATTATATCATCTGGTGCGGCGATTTCTACGGCGCGGCCATCGGCATGGCAAAGACGCAGGACTTTAAGAAGTTTGTCAGGATCGAGAATCCGTTCCTGCCCTTTAACAGAAACGCGGTGCTGTTCCCCAGAAAGCTGCATGGCAATTTTGTCCTGCTCAGCAGACCTTCCGACAGCGGACACACGCCCTTTGGTGATATCTTTGTCAGCGAGAGCCCTGACCTGACCTATTGGGGAAAGCATCGCCACGTGATGGGCAGAGGCTATGAGTGGTGGGAGTCCTTAAAGATCGGCGGCGGCGCGGCACCCATTGAGACCAGCGAAGGATGGCTTCTTTTCTATCACGGCGTGAGCGGAACCTGTAATGGTTACGTATACAGCATCGGCGGCGCCATCCTCGATCTCGAGAATCCTTCCATCGTGAAGTATCGCTGCGAGACTTTTCTGCTGACGCCCGAGGAGTGGTACGAGGAGAGGGGCTTCGTTCCCAACGTGACCTTCCCCTGCGCGACGATCCATGATCCTAAGACCGGAAGGATCGCAATCTATTACGGATGCGCGGACAGCTACGTAAGCCTGGCATTCTGTCAGTTTGAGGAGATCGTGGACTATATTAAAAAGCACAGCGTGCTGAGAAATGAGGACACGGAGATCGGCCGCAGATAATACGAGGTCAGCCTTGGAGAAAGCAGTGATCGGTGGCTGGTAATACGAGGTCAGCCTTGGAGAAAGCAGTGATCGGTGGCTGGTAATACGAGGTCAGACTTGGAGAAGACGGTGATCGGGCGCGGAGAGGGGCGCCGGGAAGGGAAAAGAATGGAGAAGATCTGGGTGAAGCCTTCAGATGGGGCGTATTCATATGAAGGCAGGATTGACTTTGAAGATCCGCAGGCACCGGTATTTGTATATCCCTGCAGTCATTTCAAATTTCGGATCAGCGGGCGGTTCGCGGCGCTGGCGGTGGTAAATCGGCATTCCTATTTTGAAAACACGCTGGGAGTGCTGGTGGACGGAGCATATCGCGGGAAGATCCTGCTGCATGACGGTGAAAGGTTGCAGGGAGAGACCTTGGAGCAGTTCTCACTTCGCATGGAACCGAAGGAGGCAGGCATAATCCCGCAGGCCGTTTTGGCGCGGGGAGACAACGTGAGATTATATGACCTTTCTGCCTTTTTGGACGGGAAGGAGCATGAGCTGACGATCTTTAAGCGGATGGATGCCTGTCATTATTTTACCTTCTTGGGGCTAATAACGGAGCAGGGCGGGATCATGGAATGGACGAAGAAGCCGTCGGATCGGCGGATCGAGGTCTATGGCGATTCGATCTCCTGCGGTGAGGTGAGTGAGGCCGTTGCATGCTGCGGCTCAAATGACCCGGAGGGGCATAATGGGATTTATTCCAACAGCTTTTATTCCTATCCTTGGATCCTGGCAAGGATGCTTGGCGCTAGTCTCCATGACGTGGCGCAGGGCGGCATTTCGCTCCGTGACGGTGAAGGATATTTCGACATGCCAAACACGAAGGGGATGCTGAGCTGCTTCGACAAGATCCAGAATAACCCTTCGCTCGGCAAAAGAAAACAATGGGATTTCTCAAAGTACGTGCCGCAGGTCGTGATCGTTGCCATCGGGCAGAACGACGCGCATCCGGAGGATTTCATGGCAAGGGAATATGATGGAGAAAAGGCGCAGGACTGGCGAAGGGATTATGCAGGATTCCTTAACCTTCTTCGGGAAAAGTATCCGAAGGCCCTGATCGTCCTTTCGACGACGATCCTGGGACATGATCCCGCGTGGGACCGTGCCATTGGGCAGGTCTGCGAGGAGCTTGGTGATCCCAAGGTGGTGCATTTCACCTATTCGAAGAATGGATGCGGCACCAGCGGACACGTCAGGATCCCGGAAGCGGAGCAGATGGCGAAGGAAATGAAAGATTTTTTGGATAGTTTTGGAAATGATGTTTGGAAGGACGAGAGTTTTGTGTTATAATGGTTTGGGATGACGAAGAGGAGATGAGGGGATGGCGAAGATCAGAAAAGCAGTTACCATGTCAGACATCGCGAAACGACTGAACGTCAGCACGGTCACCGTCTCGAAGGCGCTCTCCGGACAAAAGGGTGTCAGCGAAGAGGTGCGGGCAGAGATCATCCGTCTTGCGAGAGAGATGGGGTATAAGGCGACGCATGGCGCGGAGCCGAAGGAGAAGACTGGATTTCGCATCGGCGTTCTGATGCCATCGAGCGCACTGGCGACCTTTGATTCCTTTTACTGGAGGCTGTATCAGGCGGTTTCGGAGATGGCCATGGAGAAGAATTGCTTCACGGGGTACGAGAGCCTGACGGAGGAAATGACGGGGAAGGGACTCCTTCCGAGACTGGTTACGGACAAGATGGTGGACGGGCTCATCGTGATCGGGCGACCTGATCACGGATATGCAGATTTCCTGAAGGAAAGAGCCGGCATGCCCTTGGTATTCCTGGACTTTTATGACACCTCCCTGGAGGTGGACTGCTATATTTCCGACAGCTTTTACGGGACCTATCTACTGACGGAGTATCTACTGAACAAGGGGCATAGGGATATCGCGTTTGTGGGAACATTGTTTGCGACGGAGAGCATCACGGATCGGTATCTTGGCTTTCAGAAGGCCATGATGGAGCGCGGGCTATCCGTGCCGAAGAGTCATCTGATTCCGGACCGCAGTCCGGAGGCCTCCACGAACGAGAATTATTTTGAATTTGTCTTCCCGAAGAAGATGCCGACGGCGTTTGTCTGCAATTGTGATTTCACGGCGGGGATCCTGATCCGGAATCTGAAAAAGATGGGGCTTCGCGTTCCGGAGGACGTTTCCGTGACGGGATTCGACAATTATCCGGGAGAGAAGGAGCTTGGCGCGGCGGTGACCACGTATGCGGTGGACCTCCAGGCCATGGCGAAGGCGGCGGTGAGGTCGCTGATCCGGCAGGCAGGCGGAGAGAAAGTAAAGATGGGCATTCACGTGGTGGAGGGTGCCCTGGTGGAGAAGGAGACGGTAGGGGAAATCCGTACAAAATAAGAAATCTTTTGGGAAAGCGAAAGGAGCAGGGGGAAACATGGAAAAGAAGGTTCATGATGCGGTAAAGCGGATCAGAAAATCTTTTCAAAGCGGAGTGGTGAATGCGGGGGACGACTCTCGGATCGTGAAATGCATGCGAAGGGCGCTGGCGGGCGAGAAGCTGACGGTGGCGTTTCTTGGCGGTTCGATCACGCAGGGAAGTCTTGCGAGCAATCCGCAGCTTTGCTACGCTTATCAGACCTATGCCTGGTGGGAGAGAGCTTTCCCGAAGGCAGTGATTTCTTATTGGAACGCCGGCATTGGCGGAACGACCTCTCATCTTGGCGTGGCCAGGGTGCAGGAGGAAGTGATGTCCCAGATGCCTGACTTTATCATCACGGAGTTTTCCGTCAATGATGAGGACGAGAGTCTTCATTTCAAGGAAACCTATGAGAGCCTGGTGCGCCGGATCCTGACGACGCCCTGGAAGCCGGCCCTGATGCTGGTGCAAAACGTACGCTATGATGACGGCGGCAACGCGGAGAAGATCCATCAGCCCATTGCGGAGAGATATCGCATTCCCTGTGTCAGCATGAAGCCGGTGCTGTATTCGAAGGTGGCAGACGGAAGTCTGGACAGACGTGCCATCACCCCGGATGACCTGCATCCGAATGATCTTGGTCATGAACTGGTGGCAGGCGTGATCATTTCTTATCTGGAGCAGGCAAAGAAAAAGGCCGAGGCCCTTGGGCCTGATCCGTACTGCGGCGGTGAGGGGGATGAGGATGACAGCTTTCTGCCCCTGCCGATCCCTTTGACGAGAAGCGGCTATGAGAGCGTGGAGCGGAGACGAAATTATCAGATCGTGCCTTATGAAAAGCAGGGCTTCCACAAGGATGAGACCCCGCAGCTTAGCATTTCAGACTGCTTTAAGCGGGGCTGGACGGCCAAGGAGCTTGGCGCAAAGATTTCCTTTAAGGTGCAGGGCGAGAATATAGCGGTGCAGTATCGAAAGACCGTGAGAAAGCCCGCGCCCATCGCAACGCTTTATCTGGACGGGGATCATCAGCATGGGATCCTCCTGGATTCGAACTTTACGCAGGATTGGGGCGATCTGCTCTATTTGGAAACGGTCCTGGAGCATGGTAATCCGGGGGAGCATACCGTGGAGATTGAGATCACGACGGCCACGGAGGCTGACGCGGAGTGTTTTTATCTGGTGTCTCTGATCACCGGATGATCTAAGACGGAACAATTGGAGGAACCATGAGTATCAGATATTTAGAGAAGGAACGGATCTTCTGGCTGGATACGCCAAATACGACGTATCTGCTTGGCATTGTGGCGCAGGAAGGCTTCCTGGGGCATCTCTACTACGGGAAGAAGCTGGAGGACGTGACGGGAGCGGAAACGCTCCTTCGCACCTCGGAGCCGCCTTACGTGCCAGAGAAAAATGACAGAGATCGCAGTTCCTTTTTTGATGCCTTTCCTTTCGAATACGCCTCCCACGGCGTGGGCGATTTCAGGGAAAGTAGTTTAAAAATTCGGACGGGCAGGGGGCATGAGGCTGTCAGCCTTGTCTATTTGAAGCATGAGATCCGAAGGGGAAAGGGGAAGCTTTCCGGACTCCCTGCGACCTTTGGCACGGAGTCGGACGTAACGACGCTGCTGATCACCTGCGTGGATCCAGTGACGAAGATCGAGGCGGAGCTTTCTTATTCCACGTTTGAAAGGGTGGACGCCATTGCGAGAAGCGTCAGGATCAAGAATGGCTCGGCGGATCCGGTCTGGGTCGAGAAGGTGATGAGCGCATGTCTTGACATGGAAGGGAAGGAGTTTGACGTCCTGTCCCTGCACGGCTCTTGGGCGAGAGAAAGGCAGATGGAGCGTAAGCCCCTCGGGCACGGGATTTACTCCGTGGGATCGCTTCGCGGCGAGAGCAGCCATCAGGAGCACCCGTTCCTTGGAATTCTTTCCAAGAATGCGGACCAGACTTCGGGTGAGGTCTACGGATTTCACTTTGTCTATTCCGGAAATTTCCTGGCGCAGGCCCAGAGAAATCAGTTTGGTCAGGTGCGCGTGCAGATGGGCATCCATCCGGAAGCGTTCTCCTGGAAGCTGGCTTCAGGCGAGAGCTTTCAGGCGCCGGAGGTGATCCTGACCTATTCGGCGGAGGGACTTGGCGGCATGAGCCGAAGCCTTCATGACCTCTACCTTAATCACTTGATCCGCAGTCCCTGGCTGCATCAAAAGAGACCGGTCCTCATCAATAACTGGGAAGCGACTTACTTTGACTTTACGGCGGAGAAGATCCTGGACATCGCGCGGGAGAGCGCAAAGCTTGGCATTGAGATGCTGGTGTTGGATGACGGGTGGTTTGGCAACCGCTTCGACGACAACCGCTCCCTTGGCGACTGGTGGGTCAATGAAGAGAAGCTTCGCGGAGGTCTTGGAAAGCTTGTTTCCGAGATCAATGCCCTGGGAATGAAGTTTGGACTTTGGTTCGAGCCGGAGATGATCTCGCCCGAATCAAGGCTTTATGAGGAGCATCCCGACTGGGCCATCCAGATTCCCGGAAGAAGGGCCTGCCGTGCACGAAATCAATTCGTGCTCGACGTAAGCCGCGGGGACGTGCGGGATTATATCTTACGACAGATGTTTGCCGTGCTGCACAGTGCGAACGTGGAATATGTCAAGTGGGACATGAATCGTCCGCTTTCTGACCTTGGGAGCGCGGATCTTCCGGCGGATCGCCAGGGAGAGCTGTCGCACAGGTACGTGCTTGGCATGTATGAGATGCAGGAGAGACTCCTTGCGGAGTTTCCGAATCTCCTTTTGGAGAACTGTTCCGGAGGCGGCGGACGCTTTGATCCGGGTATGCTGTACTTTAGCCCGCAGATCTGGTGCTCGGATGACACGGATGCCATTGAGCGCCTTGGGATTCAGGAGGGAACGGCCCTGCTCTATCCCTTGAGCTGTATGGGCGCGCACGTGAGCGTATGTCCGAATCACACGGTAGGGCGCACCACGCCCTTTAGCACCAGGGGCATGACCGCGCTGGCCGGGACCTTTGGGTATGAATTGGACGTAACGAAGCTTTCCGAGGAGGATAAGGCTGCAGTGCCGAAGCAGATCCGCGCGTACCATGCATACAGTGACCTGATCCGCGAGGGAGTCTATTATCGGATCGCCTCCGCGAGGGAGACGAGGGACTATGACTGCTTCCAGGTGACGGACCGCGGCGGCAGGAAATCTTTGGTGTTCTTTACGCAGGTTTTGGCAACGCCGAACATGAAAAGCAGATGCATTCCCCTGCAGGGCTTAAAGAAGGATGCAAAGTACCGGATCTGGCAGGTGAATCTCGATAAGGAGCAGATGCTGACGGATACGGGCAAGGTGGCCAGCGGCGCAGTGCTGATGAACGCCGGGATGATCCTAGAGCGTCCTTGGGGAGATTTCCAGGGGAGACTTCTTTATTTGGAAGAGATTTGATGGTTGACGCCCTGCAAGGGCAGGGCTTGGAAAGGTTTGGAACGATGAATTTGCATGATGAGATGAAGGCGCATCTGACGGAAAAGCTCTTGCCGTTTTGGGAAAGCCTTCGGGATAATACGCGGGGCGGGTTTTACGGATGGATGGACTCAGGCCTTACCCTGGACCGCGATGCAGTCAAGGGCTGCATCTTAAATAACCGCATTCTCTGGTTTTTTTCGAATGCGTATCTGACTCTGGGAGACGAGAAGCTAAAGGCCTATGCGGATCATGCGTATGACTTTTTGGTAAAGCATTGTTATGATCCGGAGCAGGGCGGCGTCTATTGGTCGCTGAACGCGGACGGCGCCGTAGTGGATTCCACGAAGCACACATATAATCAGGCGTTCGCAGTGTATGCGCTGAGTTCCTATTATCGTGCCTTCGGGAAGAAGGAAGCCCTGGAACTGGCAGGAAAGATCGTGGACGTCATCGAGGGAAAATGCTTCGACGAATATGGCTATAAAGAGGCGCAGGACCGTTATTTCGTGCCCGTGGAGAATGACAAGCTCTCAGAGAATGGCGTGATGGCGGATCGCACCATGAATACGCTCCTTCACGTGCTGGAGGGCTATACGGAATATTATCTTGTGACGAAGGAGGAGCGCATCGGCGCAAAGCTTCGCTGGATGCTGGACGTGCTTGCGGACAAGATTTATCATCCCGTGCTCCATCGGCAGGAGGTGTTTTTTGACAACGACATGCATTCCCTGATCGACCTGCATTCCTACGGACATGACATTGAGACCTCCTGGCTGGCGGACCGCACGCTGAAGGTCCTTGATGATCCCGCCTATACGGCAAAGCTTCGGCCGATCCTTTTAGATCTGGCGGATCAGATTTACCGCGTGGCTTACAAAAAGCATTCCCTTGCGAATGAATGCGAGCGCGGCAAGGTGGACGAGCGCAGGATCTGGTGGGTGCAGGCGGAGGCCGTGCTTGGTTTTTACAATGCCTGGGAGAGAAGCGGCGAGGCAAGATATCGGGACGCGGCGCTTGACGTTTGGGACTTTATCAAGACATATCTTGTGGACTGGCGCCCTGGCGGCGAGTGGTTCTATAACGTGGATGAAGATGGCCGGCCCGAGATGGGACAGCCCATTGTGGAGCCGTGGAAATGTCCATATCACAACGGACGCCTTTGCATGGAGATGATGAGACGGACCGATCCCGGTCTGAAGGCATAAGGCGGATCCGGGAGAGGACGAAAGGAGTAAGCAGATCAAAATGGGTATACATCCGAAATATTATGAGCTGGCGGCAAGGCAGGATGCGCTTCTCGCCAGGAAAAATGAAGTGGATGAGAGCTTTTATAACGGGATTTATGAGCGGTTTCGTTATCCGGTGCTCACGAGGGAGCATGCGCCGATCTATTGGCAGTATGACCTTTGCGAGGAGACGAATCCCTATTTCGAGGAGCGGCTTGGGATCAATGCGGTGATGAATTCCGGCGCCATAAAGCTTAATGACAAGTATTATCTCGTGGCGAGAGTGGAGGGGAATGACCGGAAATCCTTCTTTGCAGTGGCGGAGTCGGACAGCCCCGTGGACGGTTTTCGGTTTTGGGACAAGCCGGTAGTTTTGCCGGACACCTGCCCGGAGGAGACGAATGTCTATGACATGCGCCTGACGCAGCATGAGGACGGTTATATCTATGGCGTGTTCTGCTCGGAAAGCAAGGATTTACAAAGCAATGACCTCTCTGCAGCCGTGGCGGCGGCAGGCATCGTGAGGACGAAGGACTTAAGGACCTGGGAGAGGCTTCCGAACCTAAAGACCCTCCATTCGCCCCAGCAGAGGAACGTGGTGCTGCATCCGGAGTTTGTGGACGGGAAATATGCCTTTTATACCAGGCCCATGGATGACTTTATCGACACAGGAAGCGGCGGCGGAATTGGATTTGGACTGTGCGATGACATAACGAATGCCGTGATCGATGAGGAAAAGATCACTAGTCAGAGAAAGTATCATACGATCACGGAAGTGAAAAATGGCGCGGGCGCCGTTCCCATAAGGACGGACAAGGGATGGATCCACGTGGCGCACGGCGTTCGGAATACGGCGGCGGGACTTCGCTACGTGATCTATGCGTTCGCGACGGATTTAAAGGATCCCTCCAAGGTGATCGCAGAGCCTTCAGGGCTCCTCATCGGCCCTAGGGGTGCGGAGCGGGTCGGCGACGTGTCCAACGTGGTGTTTACGAACGGCGCCATCGCGGAAGAGGACGGAACCGTATATATTTATTATGCGTCTTCCGACACGCGGATGCACGTGGCGCGGACGAGCATAGATCGGCTGACGGATTACGTGTTCCACACGCCTGCGGATCCGCTTCGGAGCGCAGACTGTGTAAGGCAAAGATGTGAACTGATCGAGAATAATCTGGAATTGCTTCGGAAAAACTTGTGTTAAGGGAAGGATCTGCGGAAAGCAGGAAGGATCTGCGAAAAAGCAGGAAGGATCGGAGGAAGAAACCGTGATGGAGCGGGAAGTGATCTGGCTGAAGCCGGTACTGAAAGAGAATATCTGGGGCGGAAGTCGACTCGTGACGGAGTTCCATTATCGAGACGAGGGGAGCGGCTTAGGCGAATGCTGGGGCATCAGCGCGCACCCGCACGGCGACTGCGAGATCGCGGAGGGACCCTTTCAGGGAAAGTCCCTTTCGTGGCTGTATGAAAATCACAGAGAACTGTTTGGTAATATCGCGGACCCGAAGTTTCCCCTCCTGGTGAAGATCATTGACGCAAAGGATAAGTTGAGCATTCAGGTGCATCCGGATGATGCTTACGCAATGGCGCATGAGAACGGGAGTCTTGGGAAGACGGAGTGCTGGTACGTGATGGACTGCCCGGAGGGAGCGGAGCTGATCATCGGGCATCATGCAAAGACGCGTAAAGAGCTGATCGACATGGCACATGCCGGGAAGTTTGAGGAACTCATCAGGCGCGTTCCCGTAAAGCGGGGAGATTTCGTGCAGATCATTCCGGGTACCATTCATGCCATTACGGCCGGGATGCTGATCTTGGAGACGCAGCAAAGCAGCGACGTGACGTATCGGTTTTATGACTATGGACGTCTGGTGGACGGAAAGCCAAGGCAGCTTCACCTGGAGCAGAGCCTGGAAGTGACCAACGTGCCGGATGTGTCGGATCAAACGGGGCTTTTGCATGCACAGGGACTGCCCGAGAACGAGCTTTACAAACTGATCGATTGCCAGTTTTATCGCGTTTGGAAATTGAATCTGAACGGAAGCTTTGAGACGGAGCAGAACGATCCTTTCCTGCTCGTGAGCGTTCTGGATGGCGCCGGAAGCATTGGAGGCAGGGCCATCAAGAAAGGGGATCATTTCATTTTGCCTGCCGGGTACGGGGTGGCAAAGCTGGAAGGTCAGATGGAACTCATTTTGTCGACCGTAAGCGATCAGGCATAACTGGACTGCAAGAGGCTTTTGACGACCTCAATCGATAAGAAGAAAAGGGATGGATTGACGGGAGGGGCGGAATGGGAACTGTGTTAGTCGTTTTGATCCTAGTCTTGATCGTTGCTCTGATCGTATGGAGCATGTTCAAGGCAAGGAAGGCGGGGAAATCCTGGCAGTGCGGCATGGACTGCAGTCAGTGCAGTGCCAATTGTAACCTGCGCCGGACGGAAGATCCTACGGAAGAAAAAGAATAGCGGCCTGAAGTGGGAAGCGTCGTAAGACTATCTTACGGCGCTTTTTTGCTGCGCTTTTTCGGTGGCATAATTCCGACTTGTCCTCATATATTGTGAAGAAGGCGGACAAGGAGACGGAAGGCGTGGAGGAGCTGGCCCGGTTTTTTCCGAAGGAGGAACAGCCGTTTTGGCAAAAGGCACTGAAGGGAAGGCTGACGGAACTTAGGATGCGGGCGGGAAAGCCCTTGCTGTTTTCGGACGGGCAAAGGGAGTGGTTCGTCAGCGGGGAAGGCGAGAGGATCTGTCATGCGAAGGGAGCAAAGGTGATGGAGCGACAGGATCTGTCAAGGCTCCTGCTCCATTTTTGCAAGCATTCCTTATATGCCTATGAGGAGGAGCTTCGGGAGGGGTATCTGACGCTGGAGGGAGGGCACAGGCTCGGCGTCGCGGGACAGGTCGTGACGGAGGCCGGGAAGATCCGGACCATCAAGAACATATCTTTTCTGAACCTTAGGATCGCAAGGCAGCTAAAGGGCATTGCGGAGGAAGTCCTGCCGCGTCTTTATGAGCAGGGGCGGATCCAAAATACTTTGATCGTCTCGCCTCCCGGATGCGGGAAGACGACGCTGCTCCGCGAGCTGATCCGGCTGGTTTCCGACGGGAATCCGTATGGCGAGGGCGTTACCGTCGGCGTGGTGGATGAGAGGTCTGAGCTTGCAGGATGCTTTCTTGGCGTGCCGCAAAATGACCTTGGGATCCGGACGGACGTGCTGGACGGTTGCCCGAAGGCGATCGGCATGCGGCTGATGATCCGGTCGATGGCGCCGGTCGTGATCGCCGTGGATGAGCTTGGCGGGCCGGAAGATCTCGAGGAGCTCGCGGAGGCTTCAAGATGCGGCGTGCGCCTCCTTGCCACCGCTCACGGGGCATCCGCGGAGGATGTTCGCCTTCGCGGGCTGGAGGAATTCTTTGACTGCATTCTCCTTTTGGGGAAAAGGGAGGGCAGGCCGGTGATCCTTCGATGCCTTGAGCGGAAGAAGGAAGTGCAGGGGGGAAGCATGGGAGGGAAGCGTGAACTTGATCGGAGGATGCATGATACTGCTTGGAAGCATGGGACTGGCCGTATCTTACTGCCTGGAGGAGCGAAGGCGGATCAGGACCTCGAGAGAACTGAGGGAGCTCTTAGAGCTCATGGAAGGGGAGATCCGATATGGCAGGAGAACCCTTCCGGAATGTCTGATCCGGGCCGGCGCACAGAAGGGGACGGAGCTTGGAAGGTACTTTGAAGACATCGGCCGGAAGGCACTATGTGCACCGCAGGAATCCCTGTCAGAACTCTTAAAAGAGGGATTAGAAGGAAAGCTTGGAACAGTTCTTCCTTCGGAGGAGCTCAGGGCGCTTTTGGAGCTTTCCGCACCGGAAGGGTATCAGGAGGAAGAGATGCAACAAAAGGTGCTGCAAAGGAGCAGGCAACGGATCGAGGCGGGCCTTGCGGAAAACGAGGCAAGACTTCGGGAGAGAACGCGCGTGGCCTGCTGCCTTGGGCTGATGGGAGGACTGTTTGTCATTCTTCTCCTTTGGTAGGCGAGCGAAACGGAGGGCAATATGGAAGTAAATCTGATCTTTAAGATCGCGGCGGTGGGGATCCTTGTGACGATCCTGGGACAGGTGCTAAAGCATAGCGGGCGGGAGGAGCATGCCTTTTTGATCAGCCTGGCGGGTCTGATCCTTGTCATGTCATGGATCCTTCCCTATATCTTTGAACTGTTTCAGTCGATGCAGACCTTCTTTGCCCTGTAGCGATGAAAGGAGAGACAATGGGAGAGGTGATCCGGGTCAGCGCATGCGTCCTTGTGGGAACGATGGCGGCAATGCTGCTCCAAAAAGAAAAACCGCAATTTCATTTTATGATCGGACTTGCCCTGGGGCTGGCCGTGCTTGGCGTCTGCATGCAGAGGATCCGGCAGGTGACGGAGTCCATAATGCGGCTGAAGGACTATCTGGGCGCGGGGAGCGGACAGCTGGGGATCCTTGTAAAGGTTCTTGGCATCACCTACGTCTGTGAGTTTTCGGCAGGGGTCTGTCAGGACGCGGGCCACGGGTTCCTTGCAGGGCAACTTGAAACCCTCGGAAAGCTGTCCGTCATGGCATCCGGACTGGCCATTTTGGGGACATTGATCGACCAGATCATGAAGCTTGCTTAACGGGAGGATACATGGGACTGGATGTTACTAGGCGGGAGGATGCATGGAACTGAATGGGCTTTGGGAGGAAATGCGGATGGGAGAGCTGAGCGAGAAGGTGGATTCGCTTTTTCCGTCCCTTTCCCTATCGCTGGAAAAGATGCTGGAGATGCTTGCCAAAGGACAGTTTCTGGAACTCCTCCGGTCTCTTTTTCGGGAGGGGCTTTTGGGCCTTTTGGGGGACGGCAGGGCCATGCGGGAGCTGTTCCTTTCCCTGCTTATCATGGGCGTGACCGGAGCAATCCTCGCCGGGTTTTCTGACCTGTGGGAAAAGTACAGGGTGAGTGATCTGAGCTTTTATCTGACATATTTCCTGCAGGCGGCAATTCTGGCAAGGTGCCATGCGAACCTCACGCAGATCGCAGGGGATGCCATGGAAAAGATCGTGCTGTTCGTAAGACTTCTGATGCCATCGTATCTTTTCGCCGTCGGCATGTCCACGGGGAGCCTGACGGCGAGCGCGGGATACCAGATGACGATCCTTTTGCTGTATGGCGTGGAGGAGCTTTTACAAGGGATCTTTGTCCCGCTGATCACCTGCTTTTTTCTCATCACGGTGCTGGAGGGCGTGATGGGACAGGAGCGGATGGAGTATCTGGCGGATTTTTTGAAAAAGAGTCTGCAGTGGGGGATGAAGGGAGTGCTCGGGCTGGTGGCTGGACTTAGTTTTCTGCAGGCAGTCCTGACGCCGGCGCTGGACCGCGTCAAGGGATCCGTCCTGCAAAAGGCTTTGGCGGCGGTTCCCGGCATCGGGGACGGCGCGGAGGGCGTGATGCAATTATTCCTCGGCTCTGCCACGGTGATCAAAAACGGCGTCGGGATCGCATTGACGCTCCTGCTGTTGCTTCTTTGTCTGTCGCCCCTTTGGAAGCTTTTGTCCTTTTCTTTGCTCTATAAGCTGACGGCCGGGATCATGGGTCTTGTCAGCGACAAGAGGATCACGAAGGCCGTGGACAGGGCCGGCGACGCTGGACTTTTATTATTTGGGGTTCTTGGCGAGGCAATGCTGTTTTTCCTGATGATCCTTGCCGTGACGACGGCGTCCGTGCGCTAATAGGGGGTGAGAACGTGAATGGGCTTTTGCGGGAATTGGGGAGGCTTACGATCTTCATGGTCTGTGCGCAGCTGATCGTCTGTTTCCGCCCGAAGGAAAGCTATGAAAAATATCTGAAATTGCTGATGACGGGTCTGATTCTGTTGCAATTTTTTCGACCTGTCCAAAGGCTGCTTTCCATGGAGACGACGGACCTGGAGGGAGCGCTTTGGGAGTCCCAGGAGAGATTTTATGAGCTGGAAGGGGAGGATTGGATGCAGGAGGAGGCGGGTGCATGGCACGAGAACGGCCTGCCAAAGGGGGCATGGGATGAGAACGGCCTGCCAAAGGGGGAGTGGGATGAGAACAGCCTGCCAAAGGAAGAAGGGGATGAGGATGGCTTGCCAAAGGAGGAACGGGACGGGAACGGCGTGGAAATCACGCCGGTGGGGGAAGTGACGATCGATGAGATCATGGTGGGAGGGGACGATGAATCATAAAACGGAGGAATGGCTTCAGACAAAGCTAAGACCGCTCCTTAGAAAGGATCGCCTGATCATACTCCTGCTCTCAGGCATTCTCCTTCTCGTGATCTCCCTGCCGACGGGGAAAAAGAAGGAGGAAGAAAACGCAGCTTATCAGGATCTTTTGCAGGAGAAGGAAGGGCGCGGCGGGGAGAGCCTTACCTTGATGCAGGGGGATGGGGAAAGAGGCGATCTATGGACGCGGGAGGAGAAAAATGGGGAGGATTTATGGACAGGGGAGGGAGAATATAGGGATGCTTTATTGTCGTGGGAGGAAGAATACGTAAGGGGGCTGGAGCGAGAGCTGGAGGAGCTCCTTTCCTCCGTCGAGGGAGCAGGAGAAGTCAGGGTGATGATCACTCTTTCGGAGTCTTCGGAAAAGGTGACCGTGAAAGAAGAAAAGAAAACCACAAAGGCAACCGGGGAGTATGGCCTAGGCGGTCAGAATCGGAGCGGTGAGGAAGAAATCCTGGAGGAGAAGGTGATCCTGGAGGAGACTTCGAAGGAGAAGGCCCCCTTCGTGAGAAAGCAGATCTATCCAAAGCTCGAGGGCGTCGTCATCGCGGCGAGGGGTGCCGGAGAGGGGCGTGTTCGCTCGGATCTATCTGAGGCGGTACAGGCTCTGTTTGGGCTGGAGGCGCATAAAGTAAAAGTACTAAAGTTAGGGTATATCTCGTCTCGGACAGGAATAGAATGAACTACGCAAACAAAAGGCATGGAGGAAAAAAGGTGAAAAACATATTCAAAAAGAATCAGCTGATGATCACTGCGCTTGCCATCATGATCGCCATTGCGGGGTATCTGCAATTTGCGGAGAATACCATGAACGAAAAGACGGGAGAGCTTGCCGCCGTAGATTCCGGGAAGGTGATCACGGAAACCTACGTGGCCAGTGACGTGAAAAGTGACCTGGAGGATGCGGGAGGCCTGACCATGCTCCTGGACCTGTCGGAGGAAGACCTTCTGGCACTTCAGGGAACGGCGGATGGCGTCCTGGAAGGAGCGGATCTTGGGAGCCTGGATGAGGATGGCGCGGAATATGTGCAAAACTATCTGGAAGAGGGAATGGACTTGGTGGTGGAAAGACCTGGAAATCCTGGGGAGGAAGGTCAGGGCGCGCCTGCTTCGGCAACGCCCGGTGCGGGAGAAATCCCAGGGGAGGCCGTGTTCACCTCGGCGGGTGCATGGATCCTTTCCGACGCAAAGCTCCTGAAAGAGCAGACGCGCGCCAAGAATAAGGCGACGCTCCTGGACGTCATCGGAAGTGAATATCTTAGCGACGATCAGAAGCAGCAGGCAGTCAGCACGATCGTGGAAATGACGCAGATCGCCGAGAAGGAAGCGGCTGCGGAGATCCTGCTGGAGGCCAAGGGATTTGCGGACGTTGTGGTCAGCATTACGGGAAGCGGCGTGGACGTGGTGGTCAATGCGACTTCGCTCACGGATGCCCAGAGGGCACAGATCGAGGACATCGTTCAGAGAAAAACGCAGGTGACGCCCGAGAATATCATTATCAGCACGGTGGTCAAGGATTAAGGGCCGAAGTGTGGGAAAAGGGTTATCAAAGACAAGGGCCGCAGTGTTAAGAAGGGATGTTCAAGAGGAAAGATTGCGGTGTTGGAAAAGGGTTGGTAAGGAGGAAAGGCTGCAGGATCGAAAAAAGGAATGAAATATTAAGGACTGCACTGACAGAAAAAAGTATACAGGGAAGGAAAAATGTGGTAAAATACTTGCAGACTTTTTGCACGGATCATAGAAGGAGTACCCATGAAAAGAGTTTTTTTGATCGTTTTGGACAGCTTTGGGATCGGGGAAGAACCTGATGCGGCGGCTTTCGGGGACGTGGACGTCAACACCTTGCGAAGTGTTGCGGGCAGTCCCTTTTTCCGCGTGCCCAATCTGCAAAGGCTGGGCCTGTTTGACATAGACGGCGTGACCGTGGGAGAAAAGAGTGGCAATCCCCTTGCCTGCGTGGCGAGACTTAGGGAAAAATCCATGGGAAAGGACACCACCATCGGCCACTGGGAGATCGCAGGCGTGGTTTCGCCGCGGCCCCTGCCCACCTATCCGGAGGGCTTTCCGGCGGAGGTTTTGGAGGAGTTTTCGAGGCAGACCGGGAGAGGCGTTCTTTGTAACAAGCCCTACTCAGGCACGGCCGTGATCCAGGAGTACGGGAAGGAGCATATGCAGACCGGCGACTTGATTGTCTATACTTCTGCGGACAGCGTCTTCCAGATCGCTGCCCATGAAGAAGTGGTTCCCTTGGAGCAGCTCTATGAATATTGTCGTATCGCGAGGGAGATCTTAACGGGCGAGCACGGTGTCGGCCGCGTGATCGCAAGGCCATTTGTCGGCCCGAAGGAAGGACCCTTCGTGAGGACGGCGCACCGTCATGATTTTTCACTCCTTCCACCCGAAAAGACCATGCTGGATCATATCAAGGCAGCAGGCAAGGAAGTGCTCGCCGTCGGCAAGATCCAGGACATTTTCGCCGGGCAGGGGATCACGGAGCATGTCTATACCTCCGGAAATGAGGAGGGGATCCAAAGGACACTGGAATGGATGGACCGGGACTTCGAGGGGCTTTGCTTCGTGAACCTGGTGGATTATGACATGTTATACGGACATCGCAGGGACGTGGACGGTTATGCCAAGGCCCTGACCTATTTCGATGAGAAGCTTCCGGAGCTTCTTGGCAAGCTTCGGGAAGGCGACGTGCTTATGATCACGGCGGATCACGGCTGTGACCCGGCTTACCTTGCAACGACGGATCACACGAGGGAGTACGTGCCGTTTCTCGCTTATGGCGCCGGGATCCCGGGCGGGAGCGTCGGAACGCGCGAAACCTTTGCCGACATAGCGGCCACGGTTCTTGCGCTTCTTGGCGTGCCAGGTGAGACGGCAGGCAAGAGCATGATCCATTTGTGACGAGGCTTTCTTGACGGGGAGAAATCATAAGGATCAACAAAGAAAAGAAAGCTGAGGAAAGACAGTAATGAGTAATTATACACAGGAAATCAACAGAAGGCGTACGTTCGCCATCATTTCACACCCGGATGCAGGAAAGACGACGCTGACGGAGAAGTTTTTGCTTTACGGTGGCGCCATCAATCTGGCGGGAAGCGTAAAGGGGAAGGCAACGGCCAGACATGCGGTCTCTGACTGGATGGAGATCGAGAAGGAGAGAGGTATTTCCGTCACCTCCTCCGTATTGCAGTTTGAATATGACGGATATTGCATCAACATTTTGGACACGCCAGGACACCAGGATTTCTCGGAGGACACCTACCGTACGCTGATGGCGGCGGATTCCGCGGTGATGGTCATCGACGCATCCAAGGGCGTGGAGGCCCAGACCAGAAAGCTTTTTAAGGTCTGCGGTATGCGCGGCATTCCCATTTTCACCTTTATCAACAAGCTGGACAGGGATGCCAATGACACCTTTGATCTGTTAGATGACATTGAGAAGGAGCTGGGGATTGCGACCTGCCCCGTGAACTGGCCCATCGGCTCCGGAAAGGAATTCCAGGGCGTGTATGACCGGGAGAAGCAATGCGTCATTTCTTATTCCGGCACGGAAAAGGGAACCAAGGAGGGCGTGGCGACGGAAATCCCGATCCAGGATGAGACGCATCTTCGGGAGATCATTGGAGAAGCCGCGGCGGACAAGCTCCTTGGAGAGATTGAATTGTTGGACGGTGCCAGCGCGGAATTTGACTTGGAAGAAGTACAGGCAGGAAGACTGACGCCCGTATGCTTTGGATCCGCGCTGACGAACTTTGGCGTGGAGATTTTCTTAAAGCATTTCCTGCGCATGACGACGCCGCCCCTGCC
>CAMZDG010000018.1 GCA_947305245.1 uncultured Lachnospiraceae bacterium | reverse complement strand
GCCGTGTCTCAGTCCCAATGTGGCCGTTCACCCTCTCAGGCCGGCTACTGATCGTAGGTTTGGTGGGCCGTTACCTCACCAACTGCCTAATCAGACGCGGGTCCATCGCATGCCGACAAATCTTTTCACACTGAGTCATGCGACTCCGTGCGCTTATGCGGTATTAGCAGAAGTTTCCCTCTGTTGTCCCCCTGCATGCGGCAGGTTACCCACGCGTTACTCACCCGTCCGCCACTAAGTTAAGATCACTAGGTTTCACTTAACTCCGTTCGACTTGCATGTGTTAAGCACGCCGCCAGCGTTCATCCTGAGCCAGGATCAAACTCTCAATAAAAGTTTTTTCCAGCGCAGATTCATCATCTGGCTTACTGTTTTGTTTAGGTTTTTGTTCTCTGAAATCTCAGAAGATCAGGCATCCTAAATGCCTTTTCTCTGGAATCTTCAGGGTTGCATTGTTGTTTACTTATCAAGGTTCATTCCGTCCCTGTTTTCTTGGGGACAGCTTTGTTATAATATCACGGCTAAAATCCATTGTCAACAGGTTTTTTAAAAAATCACAACAGATTTGGAAGGAATTTCACTTTTTGGCTGATCACGCTCAAAAACCAAGCCAGATAGTTGTTTTCAAAAAACCACCGAAGCACGAAATTTCCCCTGGTCCATTCCAGCAGCTGCTCACTGATGCCGCCCATGTCCATGATCATCACAAAGAAATCCAGCGTCCAAAGAAGCAGGACGGTCTCAAGCACGCCGGCCAAAATGCCAAGCATCTTGTCCACCCAGCTGACAATGGGGAGCTTGACCACCAGCTTCGCCGAAAAGAAGATCGGCTTGAGCACAAGCTGCACCACTCCAAGGAGTGAAAGCATAAAAAACATCAGGATGGCATTGAAGATCTGTCCCTGTTGGTAGCTCTTCAAGGCATTGGTGATCAGCGCCGCCATGACACAGAAAATAACCAGCGAAACCAGCATGATGATTTCCTTGACGATCCCTCTTTTATAAGCGAATGCAATCTTGAGAACTAGCACGGCAAGCACCGCGATCACTAGCAGATTCATAAACGTTCTCCTTTTATGTTAATTCAGTTGGATCAAATCGATGGAGGAATCCGTCACGATCCGATAACGGTAGGGCGTCTCCGTCGGAACCATCAGCGTCACGTTCTTGTCGAACTTACCTTCATATTTACAACCGCCCGCCATGGTATAGATATAGCATTCCGTTGCACTGTAGAGCGTGTAGGTTCCCTGTTCAAAGAAAACCCCCAGATAATCCATGTCAAAATATCTTTCCGCCACGTTCTCTCCGGCCGCATTATAAATACGAAGCACATACTTGGCATCCGCGCGGTCCGAGGCAAAGATCAGCCCAACGTAATTCTGGTCATAATAGACTGCCTTGATCTCCCGATCGAGAATATGCTCCTTCTTCGTGGTGGGCACCTGCTCGCCGGAATAGAACATCAGACGGTTGTCCGCCACGGCAAAGGCAGCACCGTTGGTCATGAAATGAATCTCCGGAACGATCATGTCGCGGTAGGTGAAGGCACTCACCAGCTGATCGCTCTGGTTGTCACCGACAGGTCCATAATTATAGAAAGCCACGTTGCTGACCACGTTCCCCTCTTCCACAAAGAGAAAGCTCACGGCGAGGAGATTTCCGTTCGGAGAAAGGGAGATCGCGCAGGGATAACCGCTCTGGCTCATGTGGAACTGCCCCTCATAAATGTTCTGCCCACCGGGCTCATAGGTGTTCAGCCACATCACCTTGGAGTCCTCCAGCACCGCCGTCACGCGTCCCGTCGCGGATACCGCAAGATTCTTGATGGGCAGGTTTGTCTGGATCTGTCCGAGCTGGCTGTCAGAGCTCTGCACAAAGATCTCATGTCCGTTATAACCGCAGATGGCGCAGACGTTCTGGCAGGTCGCGAGCTGAATGTCCTGGATCTCAAAGCTTTGGTTCCAGGTCATCACGCCCTTTACGTCCAGGCTGTGCGCACCGTCACGGCTGTAGGTCAGAATGGAATTTCCGAGCTTTACGTCCTTCGCGCCGTCCACCTTCGTCCGCTCCACGGAGCTGATCACGTCATATCCGACGTAAATCTTTCCGCGATATCTCACGTAAAAGTAGACTGCCGCGCCGATCAATATGGCAAGGATCAGAAGGATGCGGATCAGGCGCATCGTCTTATGACGCGCGTATTCCCTGTCAGACTCCTTCTGTCTCTCAGCGGCATTCTTCTTTCGCTTGCGACTCTCTTCCTCAAAACTCTTTACCTTAGCCATGGCCAATCCTCTTTTGAAAGAAATGTGGTAAATTAGATTATAACACAGATTTATCAATTAGGGTAATAAAATTTTCTGTCCGATCTTAATCTCGTCAGGATTCTTGATCGAGTTCAACTGGCAGATTTTCTGGATATATTTTTCACTGCCATACGCACGAATGCTGATCCCCGTCAGCGTGTCGCCTGCCCGCACCACATATGTCTCGGGGGTTTTCTTCGTCTCCTCGGCGGTAGCCTTCCCGTCTTCCGCGTTACTCTCTCCCCCTGTTTTTCCGTCCTTTGCGGTCTTCCCTTCTTCCGCTGCTTTCCCCTCTTCTTTTGTCTGAGCCTCCCCCGCTGCGCCGGCCTTGCTTTCTCCAGTTACCTTGCCTTCTTCCGCAGCCTCTACTTTTCCTGCGGCTTCCAGCACCTCTTCCTTGCCTGATGCGTTTTCTGCCGTATCCTTGCCTGCCTGAAGCGCGGCCTCCGTTGAACCGCCATCTGTCAAGGCACTTCCCTCCGTTCTCTCCAAGGCGCTTCCCTCCGTTCTCTCCAGGGCACTTCCCTCAGATCCCTCCTTCGCCGCGATGTCCTTCACGGGTGCGAGACCCTCCAGCGCATTCCCTCTTGCCAGGAGCTCCTCCAGCGGGTTCGCTTCCTCGCTGATCTGGCCGGAGGCTTCCGCCAGTTCCGGCAGCTTTCTCTCCGTCAGTTCCTCCCGCAGCTTGTCCAGATGAAACCCATCCGCGTCCAAGACGGAGGAATTCATGGCAACCCCCAGCGCGCAGAGAAGTACGATCACAGCTGCGGCGCCGATCTGAAATCCTCCCCGTCTTGCGCGGGCTGCCTGCCCTTCGTCCTCCTTCGGCTCCTCGCTTCGATGCACATATTTCGCGCGGCGCTTCTCCTGCCGATTTTTCGCCGCGTCATATTTTTCATAATTCACTTTCTCGGGAGCCGCTTCCGCCTGTCTGGATTCCAGCATATACGAGAGCATGGCCTCATTCTTTTCATAAAACTGCGCATAACCCGAGACATATCGGCAGGTCTCCTGCTCCCAGACGTGAAAGCCCTCCACCATCTCTCCGTCGAGAATGCGATATCCCAAGAACTCATAATCTCCAAAGTGCTGCCTTCGGATCCGCTCGATCTCCTGATTCTGGGCCTGGGAGAGGTGCTTTGTCTCCTTCTGGAGAAAGTCCAGCTTCCCCGCGCCATAGACAAATAGATAAATCTTCCCGTCCTCCGTTTTTCTCCTTCCGTACAGTGCGGCCGCCATCGTCTTGTCCCTGGCAAGGGGATTGAGCTGCTTCAAATAGGAAACAACGTAATCCTCCACGTAGATCTTGCACGTACAATTCGCTTCGCCAATTTGAGTCACGTTTTTTGGTAAATCCATAGAAAAATACCTCCCATGCCTTTTTGCTACATCATAGCATTGGCAAAGGAGGTATTTTAGCGTTCTTTGTCGCGAGTGCCTGAAAAGAATTCGACAGATTATTCGAATCGATATACCGTCACGGAATCATATTCCCGATCTCCTCCGAAGATGCAGGAAGGGAAGTCAGGCTGATGCACCGTGTCAGGATAATACTGGGTCTCCAGGCAAAGTCCCGTGCGGGGGCCATACTCTGCGCCGTCCTTGCCCTTCACGGGCGCGATGCAGTTCCCTGCGTAGAACTGCACGCCGGGAAGCGTGGTATACGCCTTCATCACGCGGCCGCTCTTCGGTCCCTTCACCGTTGCGAACTGGCGGAGCGATCCGTCTGCACCGTCGATGATCCAGTTGTGATCATAGCCCTTGGTCATAACCAGCTGGCTCCAGGGCTCATTGATCTCCTTGCCGATCACCTTCGGCTGCGTAAAGTCCATAAAGGTGCCTGCCACGGGCGCCTGCTCGCCGGTAGGGATCGCCCCCGGCACCACGGGCGTATACTTGGAGCAGTTCAGCGTCAGCTCATGTCCCTCAATGCTTCCGGACATATGTCCGTCCAGATTGAAATAGGTGTGATTGGTCAGATTTAAGACCGTCTTCTTATCGCTCGAAGCATGATAATGAAGTTCAAGGCCGTTATTCTCGTCCAGGGTGTAGGTGATCTGAACCTTCTTATTTCCGGGGAAGCCCATGTTGCCGTCCGTATCCTCCAGGGAGAAGCATACGCTATTCTCGCCAACCTGTGCGTCCCAAATTGCCTTATGATACCCTTTTTCATAATCACTGTGAAGGTTGTTCGGGCCGTCATTCACTGCCAGCTGATACTTCACGCCGTCGATCTCAAAGCTTGCGCCGCCGATGCGGTTCGCGTTCGGGCCAACCACGGCACCGAAAAAGCTTCCGTTCTGATAATAATCCTCGCCGTGATCGAATCCCAGCACCAGATCATCCAACGTCCCCTTTGCGTCAGGAACCAGAAGCTTTACCAGAACTGCGCCAATGTTCGTCACTGCCGCCTGCATGCCCTTCTTGTTCTTGATCGTATACAGCTTGATCTCACGTCCGTCCTTCGCCGTCCCAAAACCTTGTACCTCTACCGCCATTTTCTTACCTTCCTCCTTATCATCACGCAATCCCTCGGATTGCCTTTGAAACTTAAAGCTCCACCCTGCCGTCCAATGCCCTCGTCAGGGTCACTTCGTCAATGTACTCCAGATCTCCGCCCACCGGAACGCCCGTGGCGATCCTCGTCACCTTGATCCCCGTAGGCTTGATCAGCTTGCTCACGTACATGGCCGTGGATTCGCCCTCCAGATTAGAGTTCGTGGCTATGATCACTTCCTCCACGTCCCCTTTCAGCCTCTCGAGAAGCTCTTTCAGGCGGATTTCCTGCGGACCAATGCCCAGCATGGGCGAGATCGCGCCGTGCAGCACGTGATATACGCCCTCAAACTTCCCCGTCTTCTCATAGGCCGCCATGTCCCTGGGATCCTCCACCACCATAATGATCTTATGGTTGCGCCTCTCATTGGCGCAGACGGGACAGATCTCCTTGTCCGTCAGGGTACAGCACTCCTTGCAATAGCATACCTTCGCCCTGGTCTCCATCATCACGTTCGCCAGACGATTCACCTTGTCCTGCGGCATGTTAATGAGATGGAAGGCAAGGTTCTGCGCCGACTTATTTCCAATGCCGGGCAAGGAAGCCAATTCTTCGATCAATTTGTTGATGTGTCCGCTATAAAGATTCATTAGAAGGGCAATCCTCCCAAACCGCCGAAGCCGCCTGTCATCTTGCCCATCAGCTCGTCGTTTGCAGCCTCTGCCTGCTTGATGGCCTCATTGACTGCTGCCACGATGGAATCCTGCAATGTCTCAATGTCCTCGGGATCCACAATGTCCTCCAATAACTTAATGGAGAGCAGCTCCTTCTTTCCGTTCACCGTTGCCGTAACGGCGCCGCCGCCCGTCGAAGCGGTAAACTCCTTCGTCTCTAACTCCTTCTGCCCTTCCTCCATCTGACGCTGCATGCGCTGTGCCTGCTTCATCAGATTGTTCATGCTTCCGGGCATCATTCCGCCTCCGGGAAAACCTCCGCGCTTAGCCATTTTTTATTCCTCCTCTTCCTCTATGTCCATTTGGATCGTCTTTGTCAGATCCACAAAACGGCTGTCAAAATCTTCTTTATTTTCGTACTTGTCCAGGATCACCTGAACGGACTTCCCGCAGAATTCCTCGAGAAGCTGCGTAAGTCGCTCCACGTTCCCGGGATCCCGCGTATATTGATCATATTTGACGTCATCCTCCAGGGCAACGATCAGCTGATTCTCCTGCCCCAAGCTGAGCTTGGCGTTCTTCAGATAGTACTTCTCCGGATTCTCCGTCTCGCTCACGATGCCAAGCCAGTTCCTGACAATGTTCTGGATCTCCTCCGGCACTGCCTTTTCCAGCTTCGGCCGAGGAGCAACGCTCGGCGCATTGCCGGCCTGCGCGGGAGCTGCAACGACCACCTTTGCGAAGGCTCCCTGCTCCGCTGCCTCCACTCTCTCTTCCACCTGCCGGATCCGGTCCAGCACGGCTTCGTTCGAGGTCTCCATCTCAGGCTTGCAGAGCTTGATCAGCGCGATCTCCACTAAAATGCGCTTCTGCGAAGCATATTTGATCTGCCCCGCCAGCTCCGAAAAGATGCGGATGTACCGGCTGACCTGATCGAAGCTAAGGCTTGCCGCCTCTTCCTTCAGTCTGGCCAAATGCTCTGAAGAGACGTCGATCACGTCCTCCAGTTCATCCGAAACCTGCACCAACATCAAATTCCTTAAATACCAGGTAAAGTCCGTCACAAACTGCGTGAGCTCGCGCCCCTGCATCACAATGTCTTCCAACAGGGAAATGCATCCCAGGACATTGCGGTCCAAAACGTTTCGAAGGAGCTCACTGAACACGCCCGTGTCCACGGCGCCAAGCACGTCCAGCGCCATGTCATACGTCAGCTCATTCCCCAGATGGAACGCGATGCACTGATCCAAAAGACTCAACGCGTCACGCATGGAGCCGTCCGCCATCTTCGCGATATAGCGGAGCGCCCTGTCCTCCACCTTGACGCTCTCCTTGTCCACCAGCTCCTTCATCCGATCCGCAATGGTCTCGATGGAAATGCGCTTGAAATCATAGCGCTGGCATCTCGAAAGGATCGTGATCGGGAGCTTATGCACCTCCGTGGTCGCCAGAATAAAGATCACGTAAGCCGGCGGCTCCTCCAAGGTCTTTAGGAGCGCGTTGAACGCGCCGATGGAGAGCATGTGGACCTCATCGATGATATAAACCTTATATTTTCCTTCCGCCGGAGAGTAGGACACCTCATCCACGATCTCGCGGATGTTGTCCACGCCATTGTTCGAAGCCGCGTCGATCTCGATCACGTTCATGCTGGCTCCGGCCGCGATGGCCTTACAGATCCGGCACTCCCCGCAGGGCCCGTCCTCCGTGGGATGCTCACAGTTGACCGTCTTCGCAAAGATTTTTGCGACCGAGGTCTTACCCGTTCCCCTGGTCCCCGTAAAGAGATACGCATGACCGATCCTTCCCGCCTTCAACTGGTTCTTCAGGGTCGTCACAATATGGTCCTGACCCTTGACCTCCGCAAAGGAAGCCGGCCGGAATTTTCGGTACAGCGCCGTGTAAGACATACAACTACCTCATTTATCTGAATTAGTCTCCGAAGGAGATGCCCATGAGCTTGGCTTCCTTCACGATGGTGGAGCTCGGATCCACCATCTTCAGCTTTCCTGCCACGTCCTCCAGGGGAACCTTGACGATCTCACGATTCTTATAACCAACCATGAAGCCGTACTCCCCGTTCAGGATCATCTCGCCCGCCTCCGCGCCAAGCCTGCTGGCGAACACGCGGTCATAAGGGCAAGGGCTTCCGCCTCTCTGCGTATGACCGGGCACCGTCACGCGGATCTCGCGGCCGGTCTTCTCCTGGATCTGCGCCGCGATCTCATAGGATACGGACGGATAAGGATTGTTGAGCAGCTTTTTCTTATATTCTTTCTTCGTCAGCTTTGCGTCCTGCTTGGAGATGGCACCCTCCGCCACCGCGATGATGGTGAAGCGGCTGCCGTTCTTCTCACGGTCCTCGATCTTCTTGATCACCTTGTTGATGTCATAAGGGATCTCCGGGATCAGAATGATGTCCGCGCCGCCTGCGATGCCGGCGTTCAGCGTCAGGAATCCAACCTTATGACCCATTACTTCCACGATGAACACTCTGCCGTGGGATGCCGCCGTAGTGTGGATGCAGTCGATCGCTTCCGTCGCCACGTTCACCGCGCTCTGGAAGCCAAAGGTCATGTCCGTGCCCCAAAGGTCATTGTCGATGGTCTTCGGCAGAGTCACGACGTTTAAGCCCTTTTCCCGAAGGAGGTTCGCCGTCTTATGCGTTCCGTTGCCGCCCAGGATCACCAGACAGTCGAGCTTTAGCTTCTGATAATTCTTGATCATGGCCGCAACCTTGTCCAGGCCGTTTTCATCCGGGTCCTGAATGGTCTTAAACGGCGTCCGGGAGCTTCCGAGAATCGTGCCGCCCTTGGTCAGGATGCCGGAAAAGTCATTTCCCGTGAGCATTCTGTAATTGCCGTAGATCAATCCCCTATAGCCATCCAGGAAGCCGTAGATCTCGACCTTCTGCCTGCTGTTTACAAGAGTCTTTACCACGCCGCGCATTGCCGCATTGAGGGCCTGGCAATCACCGCCACTGGTCAACATGCCAATTCTCTTCATCTTTTCCTCCGCTTCCGCAACCAAGAGGATCCTCCTTGGTGCAAACTGTTTTGGGCGTGCGCCTTCGCGTCGCTCCCTCGTAATAGTATAACCCATTTTTTTCCAAGAAACAACTTGAAACTAAAAAAAATAAGAGGCACTCCGAATCATTTTTCGGAATGCCTCCCATGGGTCGTTTCTGAGACTTAATAGGGAGATACGCTGCCAAACTGGTCGTTTTGCGCGGTCGTATCCTGACTGCTGCGAATGCCAGAGCTGCTCAGCGTCAGATACAGCTCAGCGTCTGCGGAGTAATAATAAGGATTCGTCCAGAAGATCCCAACGATGCCGGCAGTGATCCCGGAAAGGATAAACCAGCCGATAAAGGACAGATCCAAAACAAATGTATTCATCTTCTGCCCGTCCATCATCTCGCTGCTCATCCTGAGCACGTCAGAGTAGTTCAGCTCCGGATGCTCCGCCAGAATATAAGGCACCATGCGATACTCATAGGACTTGATGATGCCGGGAATGATGAGGAGCAGCATCCAAAGGAAGATCTTGACGTCTCTCACGAGCATCGTCACCACAACGTTGCCGTAGGTGCCGCCGTGGAACCCGTCGAGATAACATCCAATGCCCTTCTCTTCCTCAATCTGGTTCTTTAGGAAGAACTTTCTGCCGCCCATTTCCAGGGGATTGAATACCAGTGCCTTCAGGATCAGACTAATGGCAAACACGATGATCAGAATCACCGCAACAAAGAGAACAACCATCCCCGCCGTAAAGCCGAGCGCCGCCTTCGCCACGCCGTAGGCCTTGCCGCCAACCAGTCCTGCCGCTTTATCGGTCACTTTGTCGGTCACCTTGTCAGTAAAGCTTTCGCCCTGATCCGTGAAAATCTGCGTCGTGTAGGAACTGATGCCCTTGTTGTCACTTTTCTTGTCCTTGTCATTGCTGTTGCTGCTGCCGCCCCCGATCAGCAGGCTGAGGATCAATGCCGCCAGCACGCACCACCAATAGTTTCTCTTAAACCCTTCTTTCGCCCTCTCTTTAATGGTCGGGCGATCCCACGTTGTCATATTCATAATGATTCCTCCTTTCGCACATACCGATCATTGAATACATTATAGCGCGAAGTATCTCGTCAGGCAATGGTAAACAGTGCACTTTATCCATTTAATAAACTTCAAAATTTGCACGATAAAGGGCTTGCAAAATCGTCCCTTTTCCTTTAGAATATAAAAGTCATGGAGTTGTACCCAAGTGGTTGAAGGGTCCGCACTCGAAATGCGGTAGGCCGCGCAAGTGGCGCGAGGGTTCGAATCCCTCCAACTCCGCTGCCATATGGCGGGAGAGAGTCATGTTTCGTAACGGCAGAAAAACCATCGGCGTATTTGCCGAAAATATGTCAAGTGAAGTTCAGCACAGGGTTTGCGATGGCATCATTCGTGAAGCCACGGCAAAGGGTTATAACGTTGCGCTTTTTTCTTCACAGGGCAGCTACGGTCAAAGCCAGCTTTTCTGCGTCGGTGACATGGAGATCTTCAATCTTCCACCTTACGCAAAGCTCTCCGGCGCCATCTTGATCTTAGATACCATGGACCAGAAGGAAAATATCCAGAAGGTCATTCGCATCGTTCGTTCTCGCGCCCACTGTCCCATCGTCAGCATCCGGATGACCATTCCGGGCGTCAACACCGTTCTGGTAGACAATTCCACCTGTATGGAAACGATCATTCGCCACGTAATTGAAGAGCATAAGGCAAAGCGGATCTGTTTTATGACGGGACCCGCGGATCATTTTGATGCCATTGAACGGCTTGGCAGCTTTCGGTCGATCATGGCGGAGTATGACCTGCCCGTCGAGGACTGGCAGACCTTTTACGGTGATTTTTGGAACGGCATGGGGAAGCCGGCGTGCGACCAATTCCTTGGCGGGCCCGAGAAGCCAGACGCCATCCTCTGCGCCAATGACACCATGGCCGTGACGGTTGCCAGCGAGCTGATCAGCAGGGGGCTTAGGATCCCTGAGGATGTCATCGTCACCGGTTATGACGGGCTTGACGAGGCCCTGTCCTTCTCGCCCTCCATCACGACGGCGGAGGCGCCCTTCGAAGAGATGGGCATCGAGAGCATCCGCCTGATCGACGAACAGCAGGAAGACTTCTCCCAGCCAAAGATCGTTTCGCTGAAGTCAAAGCTCTGTCTTCGCGAATCCTGCGGGTGCCTGAAAGGTCACGACGCTCGTCTGACCGCCATCCGCCGCAATCAATATGAAACCCTGCAGCAGGGCAATCACCGGAGCACGGTATTCAGCTATATGTCCACGCAGCTGGCGGAGCATTCCGACATGGAAGGCATCTCCGACATATTGTCGAATTATCTGCAGTATTTTTCGAATCTTCGAAGCTTTGTCATCTGTCTGAACCGCGACATGGACAGTGAGCGAAAGCTCCTTCATTATACGGAGGAGATGGACGTGCGGGTGGCTTACCTCAACTGGAACATGATCCCTCGCGCCAACATCCCGTTCCACCGGGATGACCTGCTCCCCGAGGGCTTCACCGGACCTGAGCCTCAGGTCTGGTACTTCCTGCCGCTTCATTTCCTGGATTATTGCCTTGGCTATGAAGCCTTCCGTTTTCACGACGAGCACCCGGCCGGCATCACGCATTTCCAGTTCGACGTGATCGTTTGCAACAATATCTACAAGACCCTGACCTACGCAAAGATGCAGTCGATGATCCAGGAGCTTCGAAACTCCTCCCTGCACGACTCCCTGACAGGGCTGCACAACCGTGGCGCCTTCACCACCTATGGCGGACAGATCTTCGAGGCCGCAAAGGAGCTTCGTCAAGGCGTCTTTATCGGCGTGCTTGACATGGACAATTTAAAGCTCATTAACGACTCCTACGGGCACGTGGAAGGAGATTTCGCCCTGAAATGCGTCGCAACGATCATCTCCAAGTGCTGCAATGATTCCTATGTATTTGCAAGGACCGGCGGCGACGAGTACTATCTGATCGCCCGCGGCATCACGGAGGAAGCCGGGACGAAGTGCCTCGAAGCCATCGAGGCGGAGCTAAATTCGTTCAACAATTCCGGAAAGAAACCCTATGAGATCCACGCCAGCAGCGGCAGTTACCACGACGTTCCCAGCGCCGAGGACACGCTGGACGGCTTCCTTAAGGTGGCGGACCGCTTCATGTATCACAACAAGCTGGAGAACAAGCGCCGCCGCGGCGAGACGCAAAGATAAGGCATTCCCTGTTGTCGGCAGCGTTGCCGACATGGAACAAAAGCGTGAATATAAAAAGGAACGATGCACTTCCCGCGGGAAGCTCTCGTTCCTTCTTTTTATTCGTGAAATTTTCTCAAAAAGCTTACTCCATGGTCACGTACTGGCTGTATTCCTTCCAGACACAGCAGACCCAGGTCTTCCCCTGATTCAGCACGATCTCATTTCCATTCTCGTCATACAGGTAATCCGCGCTGGGATCGCTGGATTTCTCCCAGGTTCCCTTGATCACCTTGCCGTTGGTGAACACGTAGCACTCGCCGGTCCCGTGGATACCGAAGGCCAGAAAATCATATTTCACCTCGTTGGGCGTTCTCTCCTCGCCGTGGCAGATCTTCAGCACGACGTTCGTGACGCCGATCTTTCGTCCGTTCCTGCCGTCCACCATGGGCTCGCCGTACTGATAACGATAGTAAAGATGCTTTTCCTCGTCATATTCAAAATGCGGGTTCATGTCGGCAAAATTACCGTATCCGCCACCGTTCATGCCTGATCCGCCAGGCCAGATCTGCGTGATCGAGGTCGCATTGTCATAGGTCGCGATCGAGTCATTTGCGAACAGGAATGCCTGCTCGAAGGAGTCGCGATACTCGGTCAGATAGCCCTTCGCCTCGATGGTCTCCGCAAGCTTTGTCACGTCAAAGTATCCGTTATAGCTGCTCCCTGCGTCCGGAATGATCTCCTCGTCATGGAAGAAGTCCTCATCGACCCCGCCCTTAATGCCGGCCGTGGGCGCGCTGATGTTGTCGATCCTGTTCGAATTGATCAGCTCCTCCGTCCAGATCCTTGCCATGCCCCAGTTGATATAAATGGAATCAAATGACATGGCGTCATAGATGAAGTAATCCCTCGCATTCGCAACGGGGCCCAGCTTGTCCAGGCCGTCATAGTCCTCGAAGATGCCCATCAATGCAGTGATCCTGCCTTCCACGGGCGCCTCGTAGATAATGCTCGCCTTGGACAGTCCGTACAGCTGCAGCCTCGGGGAGGTATCCTGCGAGCCTGCGCGATACCCGTTCGGGAACATCACGGCAATGTTGCGGCGGTTTACGCGGTCCACGTCCTTCCATTCGCCGGTCAGATAGCTCTGCATCACCTGCGGGATAATGTCATAGCCTTGCGCGTCCTTCTCATACGGGATCTTATTTCCGTCCGCGTCAACGTCCTGCGGTTTGTCTTTCGGCTCCCTGGCCGTGATGGGATTGGTCTCACCGCCGCTCGGCAGTTCTACCCACTCATACTCCGGCTCCTCTTCGGTGGTCTCCTCCGTCGGATCCTCCTCAGAGGTCTCCTCCGTCGGGTCTTCTTCCGTCGTGGAAGCCTCGCTGCTTGCTTTACTGCTGTGACTGCTGGACTCTACCGTCTCAATGGCCTCCCCCTCTAAAATAATGGGGGAATCCTCCGGCAGGATGCTGCATGCCGTAAGGCCAAGGGCCATGACCAGCGCCAGCAGAATGACTCTCTTTCTCATAGTTCTCTGCCCTCTTTTCGTTCAGAAAAAAATGCGCACAGTACTGGATAATATATACATTATCACCAAAATGCCAAAATTGTCAAATTCTCCCGCAATTTTTCTTCTTTGCAAATCCTGTGGAATTGTGTATACTGTTAGCAGACGGCTCGCGAGGACGGGCCGCCTGCACCAGGAAAACGAACGAAAAAGGAGAGCAAGGTTATGGAAAAGATTGCCAGCTTTACCGTAGACCATATCAAGCTTCAGCCCGGCATTTACGTATCCCGCAAGGACAAGGTCGGCGCTGAGACCATTACCACCTTTGACCTGAGAATGACGAGCCCCAACGAGGAGCCCGTGATGAATACGGCGGAGATGCATACCATCGAGCATCTCGGTGCCACCTTTCTTAGAAACCATCCCGTTTATAAGGATCGCATCATTTATTTTGGCCCCATGGGCTGTAGGACCGGCTTCTACTTGCTGCTGGCGGGAGACCTGGACTCCAAGGATATCGTGCCACTGATCACGGAAACCTATGAGTTCATCCGCGACTATCAGGGCGAGATCCCCGGCGCTGCCGCCAAGGACTGCGGCAATTACCTGGATCAGAATCTCGGCATGGCGAATTACCTCGCAAAGCGCTATCTGGATCAGGTTCTTTATCAGATCACGGAAGACAGACTGGTCTATCCCGTATAATCATTCTTACCGGGAAGGGATGCCCGAGACGCGGGCAGGAAAGGACATACCATGAAGAAGATCGGAATCATCGGCGCCATGGAGCTGGAGGTGGAAGAATTAAAGTCCAGGCTCGTTGGCGAGAAAGTTACAAAAAAGGCCGGCATGGACTTCCATGAAGGCTTTCTGGGAGGAGCTCCCGTGGTGATCGTTCGCTGCGGCATCGGCAAAGTGAATGCGGCACTCTGCGTGCAGATCCTCGCGGACCTCTTCGAGGTCACTCACGTGATCAACACCGGCGTGGCAGGGTCACTGAACGCGAAGCTCGACATCGGAGACATTCTGATCTCCAGGGATGCCGTGCACCATGACATGGACGTCTCTCCCCTAGGCTATGCGCCCGGCATCGTGCCACAGATGGCTGAGAGCTATTTCAAGGCGGACGAGCGCCTGATCGAGCTTGCCATGAACTCCTGCGAGAAGGTCAATCCCGACATCCGCGCCATGAAGGGGCGCGTGGTCAGCGGCGATCAGTTCATCGCCTCTAAGGAAGTGAAGGATCGTCTGGTTTCCCTCTTCCACGGAGACTGCGCCGAAATGGAGGGCGCATCCATCGCTCACGGCGCCTACCTGAATCAGATCCCCTTCGTGATCCTCCGCGCCATCTCCGACAAGGCGGACGACAGCGCGCAGATGGACTATCCCTCCTTCGAGAAGGCCGCGGCAGGCCACTGCGCAAAGCTGGTGGAGGATCTGGTCGCACAAATATAGCCACTTGGCGAGAAAGCATCCTACAAGCATTGATAGACGACAAAAAAGAATCCCCTACGCCTGCGCAGGGGATTCTTCTTGTTGTTCGGTCTTTTGCTTTTTCTTCTTTTTATTGAAGATCAGGAACTTGCTGAACACGTAATTCACGATCATGACAAGCACGGCGGAAATGAATATCTTGCAGATCCACCAATTCCAATGGAATATATTGACCGTCAGCCACATGATAAATACGTCCAGCACCCAGGTGGAAAGCCTCGAGGAGGCGAATTCCAAAAATTCCTTCAGGATCTGAGGGTTCGTGCTCTTGAACACCCACTTGCGGTTTAAGGGATACGCAAAGCAGACTCCCGCGATCCAGTTCAGCGTATTGTTCACGAAATTCTGGAACCAGGAATTCTCCACGTCCAGAAAGATCTTGCCGATGGCCGCTACGCCCCAGCAAAAAAAGGTCACCATAAAACCGACGATCACATAGACGATCAGCTCCCGGTACTTGATCATCAGTTCCTTTATCATCTTAAACATAAACAGTAATCCACCTTATCCCAAACTAGGCAACACGTACCAGATCACGTAATTGGCAACGGCGCCGATCACAACGCCGACGGCAGCAATGATCCAATAGGGCGCGCTCTTATATCCAAAGCGCTTAAACAGCTTTGACAGCTTAAACAGGATCATTCCGTACAGGAAAAAGAACGGCAATGCAATGATCACCAGCGCATTGCGCATGAGCAATTCGAACAGCACCATCACGGTCAACGTGGAGAACCACATCTTCGCGATCTCGGACTTCGGATAATCCTTGTCCACTTCTCCCACTTCCTGGTCAAACCTCGTGATCATGTTATTCGTGCTGATGAAATTCCACATGAAGCCTACTTCCAGCTTCTTCTTGTTCTGCAGTTCCTCATCAATGTCGTCGCCCCAACCATTTGATAAACCCATCGTCAAAGCCTCCTTTTTTTCCTAAATCACTTCTATCATCTTATGCCAAGAACGCCGGCTTGTCAATCTTTTGCTGTTGCAAGGCCCTTGCTTCCGCAGGTCCTTTCTTCCCTTCCGGTCTGTCCGTCTAAGGGTTCACCACGTTGCGGTCTTCGCCGCGAAGGAACGCCGCGATATTGTCATATACACCCTGCACGCAGCGCATCCTTGCCTCCACGCTCGCCCAGGCCAGGTGCGGCGTGATGATCAGCTTTGTGGAATCCATGATCTTTCCCAGGGGATTGGCGGCCTCGATGGGCTCCTTCTCCAGCACGTCCAGCCCGGCGCCGGCAATCTCTCCCGCCAGGAGTGCCTCGTACAGGTCACGGTTATTGACCACGGGGCCGCGCGCCACATTGATCAGGTACGCCGTATTTTTCATCTTTCCAAGGGCCTCTGCGTCGATATAATTCCGCGAAAGGTCGCTTAAGGGACAATGGAGTGAGAGGAAATCACTCTCTGCGAGGAGCTCCTCCTTGGAAACCTGCGGATAGTCCGTGCAGGTGCTCTTTCCCGTAATGGAGGTGAAGATCACCTTGCATCCAAAGGCCGAGGCAAGCTTTGCCACGCGCCGCCCAATGTTCCCCATGCCGACAATGCCCCAGGTCTTGCCCTCGAGCTCATAAAAAGGCACGTCAAAGTTGGAGAAACGGTCCTGCGCGCCGTAGGCTCCGGATTTTACGTAATTGTCATAGTGCATGAGCTTTTGCGACAGTGCCAGTGCCAGCGTCAGCGTGTGCTGCGCCACCATGCCCGTGGAATAATCCACGACGTTGCGCACCTGAATGCCCCTGGATTTGCAATACGCAAGGTCACAGTTGTCAAACCCCGTCGCCAGCTCGCAGATCAGCTTCACGTTCGGGCAATCCTTCAAGGTCTCCTCCCGCATGGGTGCCTTGTTGCAAACGATAATGTCCGCGTCTCCCACCCTCTCGGTGACGTCCTTCGGCGCCACCGTGTTCGCGTACGCCGTCACCTCGCCGAACTCGCCAAAGCAGTCCACGGAAATGTCCGTGCCCGCACTATTTCTCTCAAGTAATACGATCTTCATAAAAACCTCCCGGGCAAAGCCCAATGAATGGTAGGGGCGCTTCCCGCCCCCCGTCTTAAAAGTATATATGATTTGTCACGTTGTGGCAACCGAAAAATCTTACTGCAACTTCCAATTCGCAGTCCGTGCAAAGGGGGCGCCTCACGCTGTTTCCGGTGCGGTTTTTACTTGAATCTGGGGCGGCAATCAGTTATAATGTTATTTGATTTATGAATCCAGGTAAAAATGAATTTTAGAAATAGGAGGAAAAAACCATGATTTCTTGGAAGAATCTAGATACGCTGGCAGCATTTGACGAGCTGGCAAAGAAGGAAAAGGTCTGCTTAAAGTGCGCGCTCGGCGGCGAGGCAGGCGCTGAGAGAGTGAAAAAATATCAGGTGCCCATGGCAGCCGGAATGGTTTATAACTATGCGGCGAAGGCAGTGAACGAGGACGTGCTCGACGGCCTTCAAAAGCTCGCCGACGAGGCACAGCTTGTGGAGAAGTTTGCAGCGCTGTATAACGGCGAAGTGATCAACACCGGAGAAAAGAGACTAGTGCTCCATCACCTCACCCGCGGCCAGCTTGGCGACGCCGTGAACAAGGACGGCGTGAACAAGAGAGATTTCTATGTGGCACAGCAGACGAAGATCGCTGACTTTGCGAACGCCGTGCATGCTGGTAAGATCACCAACGGCGCCGGCGAGAAGTTCACCACCGTGGTACAGATCGGCATCGGCGGTTCCGACCTTGGTCCCCGCGCCATGTATCTGGCCCTGGAGAACTGGGCAAAGCAGACCGGCAACTTCAACATGGAAGCAAAGTTCATCAGCAACGTAGATCCGGATGACGCGGCAGCAGTGCTCGCAGGCATTGACGTGGCGCACTCCCTCTTCGTTCTGGTATCCAAGTCCGGCACCACGCTGGAGACCCTGACCAACGAGTCCTTTGTGAAGGATGCACTGAAGAATGCCGGTCTCGACGCTTCCAAGCACATGGTAGCCGTGACGAGTGAAACCTCCCCCTTAGCTTCCAGCAGCGATTATCTGGCAGCCTTCTTTATGGATGATTACATCGGCGGAAGATTCTCCTCCACCTCCGCGGTGGGCGGCGCAGTCCTCTCGCTCGCATATACCCCTGAAGTGTTTGCAAGCTTCCTTGACGGCGCGGCTAAGGAGGATCAGCTTGGCAAGAACGCGAATATCCTTGAGAACCCCGCACTCCTCGACGCCCTCATCGGCGTATACGAGCGCAACGTGCTCGGCTTCCCTGCAACGGCAGTTCTGCCTTATTCTCAGGCGCTCAGCCGCTTCCCTGCGCACCTTCAGCAGGCAGACATGGAATCCAACGGAAAGTCCGTGAACCGCTTCGGCGAGCCCGTGAACTACCCTACCGGCCCCGTTCTCTTCGGCGAGCCCGGCACCAACGGCCAGCACTCCTTCTATCAGCTGCTCCATCAGGGCACGGATATTGTACCCCTGCAGTTCATCGGCTTCAAGGAGAGCCAGCTTGGCGTTGACGTAAACATCCAGGGCAGCACCAGCCAGAAGAAGCTCTGCGCCAACGTTGCCGCACAGATCATGGCATTTGCCTGCGGCAAGGACAACGAGGACAATAATAAGAAGTTTAACGGCAATCGTCCTTCCAGCATCATCATTGGCAAGCAGCTTACGCCCGAGACCCTGGGCGCGCTCCTTTCCCATTATGAGAATAAGATCATGTTCCAGGGCTTCCTTTGGAACGTGAACAGCTTCGACCAGGAAGGCGTTCAGCTCGGAAAGGTATTGGCTAAGAAGGTTCTCGCACATGATACGGACGGCGCCCTGAAGGTGTACAGCGACCTGTTCGAGATTTAATCGCCACCACGATATAACCGTTCGGGGGCCGCGTGCCCCCGATCAGAAAGGAAGATCACATGAGATATCAAACCCACGGAACATGTTCCTCCGCGATCGACGTAGAGGTAAAGGACGGACGCATTGAATCCGTACAGTTCATTGGCGGCTGCAATGGCAACACCAAGGGCATCAGCGCACTTGTCAAGGGCATGCTCGTAGAAGAGGCCATTGACCGCTTAAAGGGCATCACTTGTGGCTTTAAGTCCACCTCCTGCCCCGATCAGCTGGCACAGGCCTTAGAGCAGATGCGCTGATCCGCCATGGGAAAGCTTGCGGCGGATCGCATGATATTCGCGCACGGATCATACATATCACTATGATAAGCTCGAGGAAGAAATCATGAAACGAATTGTATTAACGGGTGGGGGCACGGCAGGTCACGTGACCCCCAATCTTGCGCTTCTCCCCTCGCTTCGGGAGGCAGGCTTTGAGATTGAGTATATTGGTTCCTATGAGGGGATCGAAAAGAAGCTGATCGCGGACTTTGGCATTCCCTATCACGGGATTTCCACCGGAAAGTTCAGAAGATACTTAGATCCCAAGAATTTCTCCGATCCCTTCCGCGTTATGAAGGGCTATCTGGAAGCGAAAAAGATCTTAAAGGAGTTTCAGCCTGACGTCGTCTTTTCCAAGGGCGGCTTTGTCAGCGTTCCCGTCGTTCGGGCCGCCGCCTCCCTGAAGATCCCCTGCATCATCCACGAAAGCGACATCACGCCGGGGCTTGCAAACAAGCTTTGCATTCCCGTGGCAAAGAAGGTCTGCTGTAATTTCCCTGAAACCTTGAAAAAGCTCCCTGCCGAGAAGGCCGTTCTCACGGGTTCTCCGATCCGAAAGGAGCTGGCTGAGGGCAACCGGGACGCAGGTCTTAAAATGTGCGGCTTCACTTCGGATAAGCCCGTCATTCTCGTGATGGGCGGAAGCCTTGGCTCCGCCAACGTGAACCAGGCCGTTCGAAGTGCCCTGCCAGAGCTGCTGAAAAACTTCCAGATCATACACCTTTGCGGCAAGGATAAGGTAGATAATCTTTTGCTGGACCAGGTAGGTTATAAGCAGTTTGAATATGTGAAGACGGAGCTAAAGGATCTGTTCGCCGCCTGCGATCTGGTCATTTCCAGGGCCGGCGCCAATGCCATCTGCGAGATCCTGGCACTGAAAAAGCCCAACATCCTGATCCCGCTTCCCGCGGAGGTCAGCAGGGGCGATCAGCTTTTGAACGCCGCCTCCTTCCAGGAGCAGGGCTTCTCTGTCGTGATCGAGGAGGATGACCTGACGACCAAGGCGCTGACCCAGGCCGTACGGGACCTCTATCAGGACCGCGAGACCTATGTTCAGGCCATGACCTCCAGCAACCAGATGGACTCCGTTGCAACCATCATGGGGCTCATCAAGGAAGCGGCCGGGATCGATTAACGAATGCAACCTCTTTCCAGAAAAAACCTGAAATCAGACGACAGGACACGAAGAACGGAGACCTAACTCCCATGGCGAAATATAAAGTGATCGATCTCTTTGCGGGCGTGGGCGGCTTAAGCTATGGCTTTGCCCACAACAACCATTTCAAGATCATCTTTGCAAATGAATATGAAAAGGACATCGCTACGGCTTACTCCATGAATCACCCCGGCGTCAACATGATCAATGATGACATTCGGAATCTCACCGAGGAGCGGATCCTTAAGGCGACCAAGGGGCAGACTATCGACGTGCTGGTCGGCGGCCCTCCCTGCCAGTCCTATTCCACCCTCGGCAAGCGCCAGATGGATGACAGGGCCTGGCTCTTCGAGGAATACTGCCGCATCCTTTCCATCGTAAAGCCGAAGATCTTCTTATTCGAGAACGTGTCAGGGCTTCTGAGCATGCAGGGCGGAAAGCTGATCGAAGTGATCAAGGAAAGATTTCATGAATTAGGTTACGAAGTACAGAGCAAGCTACTAAATGCCGTGGATTACGGCGTGCCCCAGTACCGGGAGCGCGTGATCCTCGTGGGCATGCTTGGTCAGAACGGTTTTGAATATCCTGCGCCCACTCATGGCAAGGGAAAAGGGCTTCTCCCCTACGTGACGCTCTCGGACGCCCTCTCCGACCTTCCGAAGATCGCCAGCGGCGGCAGCGCCACAAAATATGCATCCAAGCCAAAAAACGATTATCAAAGATTCCTTCGGGAAAACAGCACTTCCTTAGAGGAGTTCGAAGCACCGAAGAATGGAGCGCGGCTTCGCGCCATTATGGAGGCTTTGCCGGACGGCGGTTCCAAGGAGGACCTTCCCGAGGAGCTTCGTCCCACCAGCGGCTACGGCAACACCTATGCGAAAATGTGGTGGAAAAAGCCCGCGCCGACCATTACGCGGAACTTTGCGACGCCTTCTTCGTCCCGCTGCATTCATCCCAGGGATTCCAGGTCTCTCACGACCCGCGAAGGCGCGAGACTCCAAAGCTTCCCGGATGATTATCAATTCTACGGAAGCCGCTCCCGCAAAAACCTCGAGGTCGGCAATGCGGTTCCGCCGCTTCTTTCGATTGCATTAGCAAATCAGGTTGTAAAAGCCCTAAAATAAAATCGGGGATAGTTTACACCCAAACTATCCCCTCGAGAAATTTCCGTTTTTCTTTCTTTCATGCTTACATTCTGATTACTCTTCCATGTAAATGGCGCGCGAGCCACCGATATATTTAGAGCGGGTACGGGCGCAGACGACATGTGCGTCTCCGATCTCGGTGGTGCGGATGCGCACGGGCACGGCCACGTCGCGCAGATGCATGCCGATCAAGGTGTCTCCGATGTCCATGCCGGCATGTGCCTTGACATGTTCCACGGCAACGGGATCCTCAAAGGAATTATAGGCAGCCGTCGCAAAGGACCCGCCGGCCTTAGGCTGAGGGATCACGTTCACGATCTCATAGCCATATTTTTCCGCGGCCGTACGCTCCAAGATCAGCGCGCGGTTTAAGTGCTCACAGCACTGCGCCACAAGGAAAACGCCGGCCTCCTCCGTCGCCTGATAAATACCGCCAAAGACCATCTCTGCCAGCTCCGGACTGGAAAACGTGCCAATGCTGGCGCCGCCCACTTCGCTGGTGGAACATCCCACCACGAACAGGTCTCCCTTCTTTAATTTCGCAACTTCCAGAAGCTCCTTCGAAGCCCTGTATGCCTCGTCACCCATTGCCATCATGTCATTCATGACCATCTTACGCTTCCTCCCCCGCTTTCCTCTAACTGTTGCATTTGCCCTTTGGTAACAAGTCCCTTCCCTTTTCGCGTCAGACCTTATCGTCCTTTACGATATTTGCGTGATCTTTCCCGGCTCGATCGCCGTAAGCTTTGCCCCGTCCCTAGCCCAAACGGTGATCGCCGAAGGATTCCAGACCTTCTTCCCGTCCGCCGAATATTCCAGGCCCCTAAGGGCATTCACATAATTGCAGATCTCCAGATTAGTCGCATACCAGACGTCATCCCGCCCCGTCATCATACGGCAGAACTCCTCGATCCTCCCCCAGGTTCCATCCCGGTCGAACTCATAGCTATGTCCCCAGACGTACATCAGCGGCATTGTCCGATGCGGCGGGGAATTCAAAAGGTCCTGCCCCAGTTCCATGAGCCTCGGATCGTCATGATGGCAGGTGGGATGCCACTCCAGGAAATCCCCGGGAACGGGGAAATTGTGCGTGCTGCAGACCGTGCGGGAATACTTTAAGCCCACGACTTTCGCAACTCGCATCGTCATCTCATTATACCGCCCATAGGCATACGAAAGCCCCTGCACCATGCCGCCCGTCAGTTCCTCCAAGGTCTTTCGGTCCTCGTAAAACTCCTGCAACAGCTCCTGCTCGGAAAGCAGCAGCGGGTCCTTATGCTCCACGCCGTGGCAGGCCACCTCGTGACCGGCATATAACTCCCGAAGCTCCTCACGAAGAACGAAAGTGCCGTGATGCCCCGCGCTCCCAAGCCTTCCGGAATTCAGGTGAAAGGTGCCCTTCATCCCATATTGATTAAAAATCTCCACCAGCTGCCTGTCAAAGCTCTGTCCGTCATCATAGCTGAAGGTCAACGCCATATGCTTGCCTTCCGGATAGGTATATTGCATGCTTCTCCTCCCTTTCGTCTGATCGCTCATAGCCTCAGATCCCCAGTAAGCTCAGCCCGTAATGTCCCAGCAGCATTACCGCCAGGAATATCAGGCTTGTGATCGTAAAATATCCAAAGTATTTCCCCTTCTGATCCGGCACGAGCCTCGCCACGTATTTATAAGAGATCAGGCTGGCCATGGATGCGATCAGCGTCCCCATGCCGCCCAGATTCACGCCGATGATCAGCGCCCGCACGTTCGAAGAAAATCCAGAGAGCAAAAGAGCCGCGGGCACGTTGCTGATGGCCTGGCTCGCAAGGATGGCCACGGGTACCTCCCGTCCCTCCACGATCCTTGCCAGGAACTCCGAAAACGCCGGGATCCGCCCCATGTTTCCGATAAAGATGAAAAACGCCACAAAGGTCAGGAGCAGGAAATAATCCACCTTCTTAAGGGTCTTTCGGTCAAAGAGAAACACCAAGACCAGCGTGATCGCGAGCGTGACATAAAACGGCATCACCTGTGCCACCGTAAGAAGGCTGAGCAGGAACAGTGCGGCATACATGGCAAGAAGCGCTGCCTTCTTTTTCGGCGACAAGGCAGGTGCGTCGGCTTCCTTCTGCGCAAAGGCCTCCTCCATGTGCCGCACGGGGCCTTCGGGTGCCTTCACGCTCCGCCGCATGCTCATAACCATGGTCCAAGTCACAAGCAAGATCCCCGCCATGATCGTATAAGGGAGCATCAATAGAAGAAACCCACCCAGGCTTAGGCCCGACTTGCCATAGAGATATAAGTTCTGCGGATTCCCGATGGGCGTCAGCATGCTGCCAAGATTCGCCCCCAGCGTCTCCAGCGTGATCACCGGGATCGCCATTTTCCGCCTTACGTCCTCCCCGAGGAGCTCTAACACCGTGAACGTAAAGGGAACAAAGGTGATCAGCCCCACGTCGTTCGTGATCAACATGCTAAAGAAAAACGCGAGGAGCACCAGTACCAGCGCAACGCGTACGCTGCTCGCCCCAACCTTCCGAAGGAGTCCTTGCGCCACGCGCCGAAAGAATCCAAGTCTTTGAAATCCACCCATCACCGCCATCAGGCAAAAGAGCAGTCCCAAGGTTCGAAAGTCCACGTAATTAACGTACTCCAGGTCAGGATGGATCAAAAACGCCGACAAGATGGCCAGCACGGTCGCCGCCGCCAGCACCACCTCATCTTTTAACAGTTGCAATAAATTCCTCATGATCCGTACTTCCAAGTTCTCTTGTATTTCGGCCGGCGGCCAGCCGCCAACCTTTCCCTAACATAGTATCACGCTTTTTTCAATTTGCATAGATTTTTATTCCCGCCGCATCAGGGCTGATCCTTCGTTTCCCATGCCATCAACGTGAATTCCCCGCATAATGCCACGCGACTTCGGAGAAACTAAGCTGCATGAAATATCATTTCCCTCAAATCACAAAAAAGGAGCATGCCATGAATCAGCCAAAATCCGTTTCCATACAAACTTCCCTGCAAGACAATATCACCCTGCTTCGCAGCTTCCTGCCCATCGGGCGCAGTTTCGATCTTATGACAAGGGACCTGCTTCTCGGCAAGACTAAGGCCTACTGGATCGGCCTCAACGGATTTTGCGTTTCTGAGCTTTTGGAAAAAATGTTTGGCGCCCTGCAGGGAACGGAGGGAGATCAGACACGCCTCCCGCAGCTTTCAAGCGCCGGAAAAACCTCTGACGGCGCGGGTGTTTCCGCCCCGAATGCTACCGCCTCGAATGTTTCTGCCCCTGATGTTTCCGCTTTGCACGCCTATGTCGAAGCGCGCGTTGGCATCGCGCAGATCAGTTATTGCACGGACTTCGCATCAGTCTTGGACAAGCTCACCAGCGGTAATTCCGTGCTATTTGTGGATGGCTGCGAAGAGGCCGTGATCCTGGATACCCGCGCCTATCACTCCCGCAGCGTGGAGGAGCCGCAGCTCGAAAAAATGACAAGAGGCGCGCGCGACGGCTTCATCGAAATCTTACTGACCAATGCCAATCTGATCCGTCGCAGGATCCGCTCCCCGCACCTGATCTTTGAAATGCACTCCGTCGGCGAAGTCGGAAAAACGGACGTCGCCATCGCCTATCTCGAGGATCGGGCCGATCCCAAGCTCGTTCAAAAAATCTCCGAAAAAATAGACAGTCTTCGCGTGACCGCCCTCACCATGGGCGCCAAAAGTCTGGAAGAGCTTTTGGTAAAGCGACGCTTTTTCAATCCCCTGCCCAGCCTGCAGATGACGGAGAGGCCTGACGTCGCGGCAAGCTATCTCGCGGAGGGCTATGTCCTGGTTTTGGTGGACAATACGCCCATGGTCTTGGTCCTCCCCTGCACCATCTTCCACTTTACCCAGACTGCGGAAGATTATTATAAAAACCCCTTGGTCGGAACCTACCTTCGCTTCATCCGCTTCCTTTGCATTCCCGTGGCGCTCCTTTTCCTGCCACTGTTTTTTCTGATCACTGCATATGCGCCCGCTCTTGCCTCCAGCCTTAAGCTCGTCGCCACGGAGCTTCCTTCCAAAGGACGCTTATTCTTATACGTACTGATCGTGGAATTCTTTTTGGCACTCTTTCAATACTCCGCCTCCCTAAGCTCGGACCGCTTCTCCGGTGCCCTCTCCATCGTGGGCGGCCTGCTGATAGGTGACATGGCTGTCAGTTTGCATTGGAGCACCTCGGAAGTCCTCTTTTACGGGGGTGTCACCCTCCTTGCAACCATCTCCGTCTCCTGCGTGGAGCTCTCCGATGCCTTAAGGCTCTATCGCATGTTTCTGATCCTTTGCATCTTCTTCGGCGGCGTTCCCGGCTTTTGGATCGGCCTTGGCCTGGTGTTCCTCTCCATCCTCACCACGCCCACCTTCGGCGGATACAGTTATTTCTGGCCCCTCCTTCCCTGGAACGGAAAGGCCCTCGTCAACCTCCTGCTCCGGACGCCCACTGCCAAGGCCCAGCCCAGCAAGGTCTGGAATCGATAAAAAGTGCCGGCAACGCGAATTCTCGCTGCCGACACCGCCCTAAATCCATATTCATCTGCCCTGGAAATATGCGTCAATCCCATCCGCAATCCCCTTGGCAAGCTTATCCTGATACTCCTCCGTGGCCATGAGCCTGTCCTCCTTCTCATTGGTCATATAACCCATTTCCACGATGGTCACGGGTACCTGGCACCAGTTAATGCCGCTCATGGTATCCGTCTCCCAAATCTTTCGTTTGTTACAGCCGCACTCCGCGCACAGCGCGTCAAGGATCGCCGCGGAAAGATCCCTGCTTTCCTGATAAAGCGCACCATTATAAGGATTCTTCTTCGTCTGGCAGATCGTCTCCGCGCCATTCACGGAGCTGTCCTCCGAACCATTGGCATGAATTCTGACAAATGCGTCAGCATTCGCATCGTTGGCGATCGCTGCGCGCTCACTGTTGCTAATGTTCACGTCGTGCGTCTCCCGCACCATAATAACGTCATAGCCTCTCTCCAGCAGGATTGCCTGAAGCTTTTTTGCAACGATCAGATTCAGCTCATATTCCGTCAGCCCCGTAAATCGTCCCGTCGTGCCCGAGGACACCTTCGCTTTCATGTTCGAGGACCCGGGCCCATCCGGCTCCTTCTCATAATTTCCTTTTTTCTGGTGCCCTGCGTCGATCACCACAAGCTTCCCGCCCGTGCGCACCACTTCCGTGCCAGTCTGCGCCTGCCCTGTTTCCTCACTGCTTCCCTGACTTTTCTCCTCAGTGCTTTCCTTAGGCGCCTTCGCTTCGGTGCTCTCCTCAGTGTTTGCCTGACTGCTCTCCGCATCGCCATGACTTTCCTCTGCGGCGATCGGTTCTCCGGAAAGCAGATCCTCCCCCTGCGTCTCATTCGAGCAGGCCGTAAGCCCCAGGCAAAGACACGCAACCAGTAAAAGCCTCCAAAGCTTGCTCTTTATGCACTTATTTCCATTTATCCCTATATTAATATTTTTCATGATTCCCATGCCTCGCAAAACTGAAAATGGCCCCTGCCATCATGAAAACATCATACCCCAAAGACTGCCGAAACGCAACCTTGCATTCGCACCTTCCATCCAGGAACTTGCATGGTGCCTTCGCGGGAAATTCCATTGCACTCTCCCCGCCCCCATGCTAAAATAATTTATATCCAACAGAAAGGAGGAAACCCCTATGTCAGATCAAAAACCCAATCCTTTTTATCAGATCATCAAAGGCCTGGGCTATTTTCTTATCTTCCTTGGCGCCAACACATTTATCACGGCTGTTTTCGTAACCATTTATACGATGGAAAAATTGACGGCGGATCATGAAGCGGGCATTGTTTCCACGACGGAAGCCTTATCAGAGTATTCCACGCAGCAGATCTATGCGCACTCCAACCTGATCCTGCCCCTGTATGGCGGACTATTTCTCATGATCGTGATTCTCCAGTTTCTCATCCGAAAGAAGAAGGTTCTCTCAGAGCTTTGGATCAAAAAGTTTTCTCCGGGGTACCTTCCCGCGCTCCTTCTTATGGCGGTCGGTCTCGCCCTATTTGCAAACACCGTGCTGGCTTTCCTTCCCTACAGCCTGCTCGAAGGCTATTTGGAGAAATCCAGCTTCATCTCCATGGGGACCCTTGCAGGTTCCCTGATCTCCCAGGGCATCTTCGCGCCCATCGTCGAGGAGGTCGCCTTCCGTGGGCTGATGCTGAGCCGTTTCAACAAGGCGCTCCCGAGATGGATCGGCGTTCTGATCTCGTCCTTTTTCTTCGGTCTCGTTCACGGCAATATTATTTGGTTTATCTTTACTTTCGTGATCGGCGTTCTTCTTTGCCTGGTCGCTAACAAGACCGATTCCATCCTCAGCACCATCCTGGTCCACGCCCTGTTCAACGTCATTGGCACCCTGTTTGGCTACCTTCCCATTCCCGCTCTAGTGGTAGTTTACGTTGCCCTCGCCGTGACAGGATTTGTGTTGATCGTCATCAGCTGTCTGATGCTGTTTCGAAAGAGGAAAGCTCAGGAAGGGGAGGCCCAAGCATAATTTTTACTTGCCACGATCCAAGATTTTCATTATAATGAAACCGTAACAATTCGGCTTATGATTGGGAAACTATGGGGGTATCAAAATGGGATTATTTGATAAAATATTTGGTTCCGCAGGCAACGACGTGCTCAAACAGATCAAGGAAGCCGCAGAGTCCGTGGCGAAAGAGGCGAGCAATGCCATAAACAACGTGACAAATGGCTCCGGCACTACTTCAAACAGTTCTTCCAATGCCTCTCGTCCTCAGACGGGAAGTGCGGCAGACCTTCGCCCGACGGAGCGCGCCGAGTCCGGTGATTCCTGGGGGCCTGACATGCCGGACGAGCCGAATCAGTTCAATTCCGGCAAGCCTTATGATCTTTATTTCTATGACGTGTTCCAGGAGAATTTCCCGTCCTATCGTCTGACGACGGAGAAGATCCGCAAGGACCGCGCAACCCTGATCACCTTCTATTCCGGGATTTCAGATCAGAAGGCACTCGTTGTGGAACTGATGGCTGAGACCAGCTGCGCAGAGTCCATTCGTTATAACTGTCGTAAGGAAGGCGTTCCTTACCTTCGCTTCTATTATAACCATGAAGGTTGGTGGAACACGAAGTCCTACGTGGTAAGACGCGTCCAGGACGCTCTGAAATGATCATTGCAAACAAAGCAGGAAGAGAACGCTTAGCGCCTGTGATGGGTCCGGCGTGAGATAACCATGGCTTCGCAGGCAGCCGTTTCACGTACGATCCCGTACATTCAGGGAATTTCCCTGAATTTAACTCCTTCTCTTCCTGCTTTTTTATACCCTTTTTTGCAAGGAACGCGAAGATGGATTTATTAGGTCAACTCTCTGATCCAGATGTCTGGGAAAAATTTTATGAGTATAAGATCTCCCTCGCCTGCCCTAAGGACATGAAGCGGCAGCTGCGAGGCTTTCTTGACCTGCAAGAGTATTTGCCCGTCTGCGAGAGGATCCAAACCTTCCTAGAAGCGTCCGCTGCATCGAACTCCGAAGCCGCGCCAGGTTACCCCTTCCCGCTCCCCCGCAAGAAGATCATCAGCAAGCAAAGCGCTAAGAAAAAGCGCGTGGTCTATACCTATCCAGAGGCCGAGAACATGGTCTTAAAGCTCCTGACCTGGCTGATGCTCCGAAAATATGATTCCATCTTTAGCGACAATTTATATTCCTTCCGTCCCGGGAGAAGCGCCGCTGACGCCATACGGCGACTGCAAAAGATCCCGAACCTGTATGAGAAGTACACCTATAAGGTGGACGTGAGCAATTATTTCAACTCCATTCCGGTGGAACGCCTGCTGCCAAAGCTGGAGCGAGTCCTGGCAGACGATCCGGACCTCTTTGCTTTCCTGAAGATCCTCCTTGCTGAGCCGCGCGTCATCGATCCGGAAGGTAATGTCATAACGGAGCAAAAGGGCATCATGGCGGGCACGCCGCAGGCCTGCTTCTACGCGAACCTATTTCTGTCAGAGCTGGACCAGTGGTTTTATGAAAGAGGAATCCCTTATGCGCGCTATAGCGACGACATCATCGTCTTTGGCGATTCCCCTGAGGAAGTGCAAGGCTACGCCGAGAACATCCGCGCGTTCCTTGCAAGCGCCGGTCTCTCCGTCAACCCCTCCAAGGAAGAATTTCGGACGCCGGATCAAGGATTCATTTTCCTCGGCTTTTTCCTGAAAAGGGGCCTCATTGACGTATCACCCGTCTCCGTCGACAAGATCAAGGCGAAAATGCGCCGCAAGGCAAGGGCACTTACGCGTTGGAAGGACCGCAATGATCTCACGGGAGAGAAGGCGGCAAAGGCCTTCGTCCGCATCTTCAATCGAAAGCTCTTAGAAAGCTCGATGGACAGTGACCTCACCTGGAGCTACTGGTATTTTTCCACCATCAACACCACGGAGAGTCTGCACGTCATCGACCTGTATGCGCAGGACTGCCTGCGCACCCTCATCACGGGAAAGCACACGAAATCCCGTTATAATGCCAGATATGGCGACTTAAAGGCCTTGGGCTATCAGTCTCTCGTCCATGCCTATTATGCGTTCACCAAGGAGAATCCGTCATGACAAAACCCAAGAAAAAATATCAGATCGTGCTGGAGCAGATCACGGGGCTTTTTTTGCCCATCATCAATTACCTGACCGCCGCAAGCATTCTAAAGAGCGTTCTTATTTTGCTGGCAAATTTCGGAGTGCTTTCGAAGGAGAGCGGCCTGTATCTGGTTTTCTATGCGGTATCTGACGGCTTCTTTTATTTCCTGCCCTTTTTCCTGGCGCTGACGGCCTCCAAGCAGTGGAAGACGGATCCCTTTCTCTCCCTCTTGATCCCCGTCGGCATGCTCTATCCCGACATCGTTGCCATTTTGGAAAACGGTCAGAGCCTAAGCTTTCTAGGACTGCCCATCCAACCCGCCATCTATCATTCCAGCGTGATCCCCGTCCTTCTTGCCATTGGGCTCCTGCACTATGTAGAAAAGCCCTGTGACAAATTCCTACCGGAATCCGTCAAGGGCTTTCTCAAACCTTTGATCTGTTGTATCATCGTGCTTCCCGTGACCTTCCTGCTCTTTGGCCCCTTGGGCGGCCTCATCGGGGATCTCCTCACGAAGCTCTTTTACGTGCTTTACAACCTAAGTCCCGTGGCGGCCGGCATCTTCATGGGCTTTGTCATCCAGCCCATGGTATTTCTCGGCGCGCACTGGAGCATTGTCCCCGTCGCGATCACCAGCATTGCAACGAACGGCTATGACGTGATCATGCCGCTGCTCGGCGGCGCCGTCTACGGACAATGCGGTGCCTGCGTTGCCCTAGGCCTGATCGCCAAGGAAAAGCAGCAGCGCACCATCTCTTATCAGGCAGCCTTCTCCTGCGCCCTCGGCGTAACGGAGCCTGCCCTCTTTGGCGTGACCATCCGCAATCCGCGGGCCATGCTCTCCGCCTGTATCGCAGGCGCTGTGGGCGGCGGCATTGCAGGCCTTGCGGGCGCGAGATGCATTTCCTTTGCCTTTCCCAGCTTTGTCACCTGCGTCGCCTATGTGGGCCCAGGCTTTGCCATGTTCCTCGTTTCGATGATCGTGGCCTTCCCCATCGCCTTCCTCCTGACGATGCTCCAGAAAAATCAGATCATGAAGCAGGTCCAGTAAGTCCAGCTCTCTATCGATATCTCTGATCGGGATATTTTTGATAATATTGTTCCTTCTCGAGGTACATGCTCTCGTCAGCCAGGTGCATGCACCTCCGAATGTCGATCTTCTGATCTTCAAAGCAGTAGCCCGCCGAAAAGGAGACGTTCTCAGGATCCTCACCAATCTTTCGGAGCTGCTGCATCTTGTGCTCCACCTCTTCTTTCGTAAGATCCAGCGCAATGATCATGAATTCGTCTCCGCCCGCGCGGTAAATCTCCTCATCCACGAACACCTGACGAAGGACGGCTGCCGCCGTCTTTAGCATGCGGTCACCCGCGTCATGCCCCTCCTGATCATTCACCTTCTTTAATCCATTCAGGTCTGCAAAGATCACGGTCAAGGTCTTTGGCTTTGTAAAGCTCGGCGCGTCAAACTCCGCCACGCGATTGTTCATGGCATTACGATTCCTCGTCCCCGTGAGAAGATCCATAGTGCTCAGGATCCTAAGTCGGTTCACCATCTGATAATTCGCGATCTCGGACGCGAGGAAGAAGGTGGTCAGCTCCAGAACCTCCTTGATCTTCACCGTGTAGCGCAGGTCGAAATTGGTCGCCCAGATATATCCAAGAAGCGCCCCGTTATATTTGAGCGGGAACAGGACAATGCTCTCGATCCCTGCCGCCTTCAGCGAGCGATACCACGCGGGGTTGCGCTCCTCGATCACCTGCATGTCCTGCTCATTTTTCAGGATCAGACAGGTACTGCCATCCAAAGTCTCCTCCCAGGTGCAGGCAATCTCATAAAATCTGCCGCGCAGATTCTCCCGCATGGGCGGGAAAGAACTGCCTTCCCTTACGGCATCTCCCAGGATCGTACAGCTTCTCGTTTCATCATCCAGCTGAAGCACGCAGCATCTCGCCGCATCACAGATCGCGCGGATGTCGCCCATGACTTCATTCAAAGAGGTCAGAAAATCCGTCGTCCCGCGCAGCTTGACGCAGGTAGCCAATACCGCGGCCGAAGTCTCCGGCGCAATGTCGGTCATATTCTCCGCCTGCGCCCTGGGCGCCACGTTATAAGAATAGAGACAATATCCAATGTTTTCCTTATCCGACCGAAGCGGCAGCAGATACATTTCCAGCCAGAGCCCCATCTGATAGAGATTGACATAGGTGTGGAGCTGCTGATGTCCAAAGGCGCAGCGATAGCAGAAATCCTCAAAATTCATGTTCTTCGGAAAGCTCAGCTCATACGGCGTATCCGGGACGAAGGGATGCCCCGTCACCATTTCAATGTCTGCGGCATGGGCCGCATTTCCGGCCGCCACGCGAATGTTGCCATAGCTTCCGTCGGGATAGGCCTCCACCGACATGATACAAGTTTTACATTGGTAATCCTCTAAGATTTTCTGAAAGTCCATGCCCCTTACCTCATGCGCCCCCTGGCGCGCGAATCATATCGTCTCGTTACTTTATGATCTCATCGATCGTCGACACCGTACTAAAGGTTCCTTTATTCTTTGCAATGATCTCCTTCATCTTCGGCAATTCAAAATAGTTCACGTAGCAGATCAGCGTCTTGTTCTCTCCCGCGATCGCGCCATAGGAGTTCATAATGGTGCAGGTCTTGTTCAGCTGCGCCTTGATATCCTTCACCAATTGATCCGGATCCTTCGTGATGATGGTCACCTGCTTGATGGCTTCGAAGTGATCCGTAAAGTGGTTGATGATCGAAGTCGCCACCACGTAAACCAGAAGGCTCATCAGCGCGGCATTTCGGTTGATCAACACAAAGACCGCCGCATAGACGCAGGCATTAAATCCTATGAGCAGATAGGACATGCTGAAGTTCTTCCCCGTCTTGTCCGTGATCTTCTTCACGACAATGTTGGCAAAGATCTCGGAGCCGTCGATACATCCGCCGTTTTTTAGGATCAACGACAATCCCGCGCCAAGGATCGCGCCGCCGAATACCACGGCAAGGAAATGCTCCGTGTTCAGTTCGAACGGGATCCTCTCGAATATGGCGATGCCCACGGTATAAACGCCAGAGCCCAGGGCCGCCTTCAGTCCAAATTTCTTTCCCAGGATCACGGTGCCCGCGATAATAAAGGGAAGGAACACCATGGCCACGCAGAGGGACAGGTTCCACTTCGTCAGCATGCTTAAGATGATGGCGATGCCCGCCGTACCATAATCAATGGCGTCATTCGGGATCAGGATGCATACCACCGAAAAGCTTGCCATCAAAGCCCCCAGGGATATTAGCGCGCACGAAATGATCTCCTCCAAACGCTTTACGTTCTTTTCCACCCTATCACGCTCCATTCCTTTTCATTTCATCTTATGATATGTCTTCCATGCTTCCATCATATCACGAACCTGAAAAAAAGAAAAGAATCTTACGTTCTTGTTAGAATTTCCGCGGGAAACGTTAGGAGAAGCGATGGAGAGAAATGTCGGGCTTTCGTATACTAAGATCAGAAAATACGAAATTAGGAGGTAACGACCATGATGAACTGGATCATAGGAATTCTCGAAGGCTGTAAGATCTTTGCCCTATATGTATTCCCCATCTTCCTTCCCGCAGCGATCCTTCCGATGCTGCTTACCAAAAAATATAATCTGATAAAACTTCTCCTCCAGGGAACCTTTCTTCTCTACCTTTGCTGCGTGATCGGTCTGGTATTCTTTCCGCTCCCCACTGCCGCACAGGCGCAGGGCCTCACCTATCACGCAATCCTGGTTCCCCTGCACTTTGTGATGGACATTCTGGAAAGACCCGTCATGGGCGCGCTCCCCGTCCTGCTGAACGTGTTCATGTTCGTGCCCTTCGGGATCTATCTTCGCTATCGCTTCCGCCTAAGCGCAAGAAAGGTCTTCCTTTTCAGTCTGGCCTTCAGCGTGCTGATCGAGTTCGGACAGTATACGGGCCTGTTCTTCCTCTTCAAGGGCTCCTACCGCCTGTTTGAGGTTGACGACCTGATCACCAACACCCTCGGCGCAATGATCGGTTTCCACAGCATGCGCATGGTGGAAGATCTCCTTCCCTCCCTGGAGAGCTTTGACAGGTTCTCTCGCAAATGTTATAATCAGCATGGAAGTCTTACAAAAACCATGATTCCTTGAAATGAGCGAGCCTGATAATGAATAAGAATGAGAAAAAAATTGGGATTTATATCGTAACGGGCGTCGGATTGCTTTTACTGCTTGGACTGCAGTTCATGCTCCATCGCGCGACGCCCTTTATGAAGGACGATTTCTGGTATTCGACCAACCTCGTTACCGGAAAAAAGGTATCTTCCCCTTTAGACATCCTACAGAGCCAGATCTGGCATTACTTCAACTGGGGCGGACGCGTGTTCAATCACGCCGTGTTGCAGGCGGTCCTGGCGACCGGAGAATTCTGGGCGGACGTCCTGAACGTTATGGCAACCATTCTGCTTGGCATCGTCATCTGCGTCCTTGGAAAGACGAAGAACCCTCTTCTTTTCCTTGGCGCCGAGGCCATGCTCGTATCCTTTAACGCAAGCATCCACTTTTCCATGTATTGGGAAGCCGGAAGCGCGAATTATCTCTATTCTTCCTCCTGGGTCCTCTTTTACGCCTTCGTCATCTTAAGGAGTCTTGACGATGACGCAAAAAAGCTAAAAGGGATCTCACTTTGGATCCTCCCCCTCGCCCTGGCCGCCGGCTGGAGCAACGAAAACATGGGGCCCAGCTGCTTTCTGCTCACCGTCTTTGTGATCCTTTTCCTTTGGCTGAAAAAAAGAAAAATCGACCTCTTCCTGGTGGAAGGGGCCGTTTTGACGCTCGTTGGCAGCGCCGCGCTGATCCTGGCGCCCGGCAACTTTGTCAGGAATCAGTTCAATGAAGACCTGCCCTTCCTCGCCATGATAAAGAGCAGGCTCATGCAATTCATCTTCACCAGCAGCAATTATCTCTTCCCGGTCTTTCTGTTATCCCTGATCCTTCTGATCGCGGAACTGACCTTGTTCCGGGAAGAGCTGCAGATCCGTAACGTCGCACTTTTCGCCTTCGCCTGCGTCGCACAGGGCGGGATGATCCTTTCTCCGACCTATCCGCAGCGCGCTTCCTTCGGGATCATGTGCGCACTGATCGCCTATATCCTGGCCTTCCTGGAACGAAGGCTGAAAAAAGGCGGACCAGGCCGCGTTTTCTGCCTGATCCTGATCGGATCCGTTTACTTGCATGCGATCACCGTGGTCATGACAGACCTGGTATTCACGCCGTTTTAATTTGATTGCTAATTGATTTGTGGGGATAGATCAATGGAACAGTTTATGAAAGAAAAATCGAAACTTTTTTCTGTTATGACCATTGCCGTCAGCATCTTTTTGACTGTAGTTTTGGCAATGCTTTTCCTATATGCGCAAAGAAGCATCTCGAAGCTGGCGTGCGTCGCCGTCTTTGCCGCATGCACTCTGATCCTTCCGCGAAAGTTTTCCGTCCCGGCGTTCTTTCGTAGCTTTAGCCTGCTCCTTGCCGTCTTACCGGCCGTTTCCCTTTCCGTGGATTTTGGCAGCAACCCTTTCGGTTTTACGGACTATCGGCTCTATCTGCAGATCTGGATCCTGTTTTCAGACCTGCTTCGCGTCTATCTTCCCGTCTTCGCCATCCTGGCCCTGATCGCATACGCCAAGGCCTCCAAGGCGGGACAAGGCCTCCAGCTTGGCTGGAAGCGCTACCTTCCCCTGATCGCCGCCATGGCGGTCCTCTTCCTCGTCGCAATGGCGATGGCACCTTTGGCGATGATCTGCCACTGCCTGTTCGTCTACTTCGCGGTCCTGATCCTCGTGGACTTCTATGAAAGTCACGTCATCTCAAAGGAGTATGAGATCCTTTCCCTGCTGCCTTTCTGCTATTTGGCCATGACCGTGGTGAGCCGCCTGTTCGTCAAATAAGGACGAACAGGCCGCCTTGCGTATTCCCATTTCAATTATTCCAGCGTTTTTAATGCATCACTCTTTTTGATGCCGCGGATCTTGAGAAGCTGCATGATCACGACGGCAACATAGCTTCCGATCCCCAGAAGGATCATTTTCACGTAGCAGTCGTTGCTTACGCAGTAGGGCAGGAAGCCGCTCACGCGCTGATACAGATAGTTTTCAAAGATCAGGCGAAGGAGCCGGTCAACCAAAGGGATTGCAAGGAGCAGGCTCGCGACAACGACGATGGTGGTCGATGCAATATAAAGACCGCCGATCTCTCCATTGGTAAAGCCAAGGATCTTCGTCATGGAAATGCTCGTCTGATTCCGCTCGATGATCTGCTTTGCGAGAAGATATACCATGAGGACAAACATGATCACGCCGAACCACCGCACGGGCCCCATAATGCCGGCGAAGGACTCCCAAAGCTGCGTTGCAAGGCCTCCAAGGCTTTCGCTGTCAATCTTCGCGTAAACGTTGGACTCAGTCAGGCCCTCCAGCTCACGGTCCGAAAAAAATCCGCTGTAATAATCAGGCGTTTTCTCGAACATATCATTGAACTCATCCAAATTCATGAATACCGCAAGAGATGCCTCATAAAGGTATTCGCCCGCCACGGTAAATTCATAAGTCTTATCCGCGTATTTGTCATAAAGGCTGACGCGGTCTCCGACCTTCACGCCATATTTTTCCATGAAACCATTCGACAAAAGTACCTTGTTCTCAGGAATCTCCTTCTTGACGTACAGACTGTTTTGGGAGATTCCATAGACCGTGATCTCATCTGTCTTGAAGTCCCTGCACATCGTCTCTAGGGACGCAAGTGCAAACTTCTCAGCCGCCTCGTCCGAAACATCCTCCGGCGACTTGAGTATATACTGATAACGGCAGATCGGCGTGTCCGCGATCCGCCTGGAAACCTCGTCGAGAAGCGGTCGGAACATCAGACCAAAAATGATGATCGCGCCTGCTAATATCACGCCAATGGCCAGCATTACGTAATTGGACATGTTCTGAATGATAATGCGAATGCGGAATCTCCAAGTGAAGGGGATCTTGCGGGAAAGCCTCATGGCGCGCTTTCTTTCCCGGCCCGAAATCTCCCTGCGCAGATACCGCAACGGTTTGATGCGTAGCTTCCAGGCAAGGATCACATAATTGATCACGATCATGAGAAGGCTCGGCAGCAGCGTCGTTTTCAGAAACGCTTCCCGGTTCCACAGCGTCTCGGCCCTGCCGAAGGAATACATGGCGCGATAAATGCCCAGCATGAAGTCTCGCATGACCGTATAGCCTAAAAGGTTCCCGACTGCCATGCCGACAAAGAAAGCCGCAAAGGGAAGCACCAGATAATGCCGGATCATTTCGCCACGCGTATAGCCTGATGCACGGAGGGTCCCGATGACGGTGGCCTCCTTCGCAAGCGTATTCAGCGTCGTCACGGCGACAATGAAAGCGAGAACGCCCACGACAATATATAAGAAAACTGAGATGGAGGCGCTGTCGCCGCTCATGTCCTCCCCAGCGAAGGTGATCGCCTTATTCTCATGATCAGGCACGAAGTCCGTGGCCTCAAGCATGGTCAGGTCTTTCTCTCCCATCATGGCACGCATGATGATCTTTGTATTGACCTTCGTCAGCTCCTCGCGAAGGGCCTCAAGCACCTTCTCCGCCGCATCGTTCTTTTCCTTATCCGTCTCGGGCTTTTCATCATAGGTCCACGCATACCCGATCGTTACGTGCTCAGAGGAGAACGCGTCAAACCCTTCCGCCGACATCACGCCGACTCCAAAGCCCTGAATGTCAAACATCAGGTCGGCATTATCCTGAAACAGCGCCGTGTAATTTGGGAGCGCCACAAAGCCCGTGACCGTCACCAAATGTCCGTCGACCTGAATGCGGTCTCCGATCTTTATCCCTGCATTTAAGGAATGCAGATTGTCGATGGCGATCTCATCCGACGCTTCCGGAAGCCGTCCTTCCATGAGTTCAGGGAGATTGACGTTACTCCCCAAGCGATAGACGCGCATGGTCACGCCATCGTTTTCTTCTTCAAAATAATCCGCCGGATACAAGGTGATCTTCGCCTTGGAAGAGATCCTCTCCAAAAGCTCGTCATCCGGACGAACATTAAATGCGAGATGGCCATTCTCTATGTGGTTTTTCTCCATTGCGCCATAATATGCCTTCGCAACGCCGGCATTGGCGACGAGGAAGCTCGAAACCACCGAAACAACCATGACAATAAACAAGAAGATCACAAGATATTTTCCAAAGTCTGCCTTTAGTTCCCTAAGGTATCTGCGATTCATTGGGTTTCTCATGGGCGCCTCCTTACCACTCAATCTCGGAAACGGGCATCCGCTTCTCATTGAGATAATTGCGGCTGATGCGACCGTCGCGCAGCTTTACCACGCGATCCGCCATGTTTTTCAGCGCATCGTTATGAGTCACCATGATGATGGTATTTCCATACTCGCGATTAATCCGCTCGAGCAGAGCTAAGATTTCTTTTGAAGTGTTATAATCCAGGGCACCCGTCGGCTCGTCGCAGAGCAAAATGTCCGGATTTTTAATGACCGCGCGTCCAATGGCAGTTCGCTGCTGCTGGCCGCCGGAGAGCTGATTTGGCAACTTGTTTCTGTGTTCATAGAGACCCAGAGTCTTTAATAATTCATCAACCTCCAAGGGCTTCTTGCTAAGATATGCGCCTACCTCCACGTTCTCCCGCACCGTAAGGTTCGGGATCAGATTATACATCTGAAATACATAGCCGAGATGATTTCTGCGGTACTGCGTCAGCCTTTTCTCGTTCATGTCAGCCGTCTTTTCCCCATTGATCATGACATAGCCCTCATCCGCATCATCGATGCCTCCGATGATGTTTAATAGCGTTGACTTGCCGCTCCCAGACGGCCCGAGCAGCACGCAAAGCTCTCCCTTTTCAATGCTCAGGTCCACGCCCGTCAGCACGGCCGTCATTGCCTCTCCCTCTCCATAGTGCTTTTTCACGTTCTTGATCTCCACAAAACTCATGTGATTCCTGCTCCTTTCTGAGTAAATAAAATGAACCGGATATGCTTTCGTCATATCCGGTTCACCAGTATTCTCCATATCGCATAGGAGGGTATGATCCATGTATGACAAAGCATACATGAGTCTCGCAATTTAAAACAAGCCAGGTAACAAGTACCAGGATGTTGACTTGCTGCTCGAAACCATTCCGCCGAGCTTGCTACTCCCCCATGGGTTATCATTATACTATCATTCCGGTGATTGAAACGTCAAGTGCAATTTCACGAAAGCTTCCAACTCACGGCTTGTTTCCTTCCCGTGATGAAATTCCTATAGATGCCATCTTGGGCTATGAGTTCCTCATGTTTCCCCGTTTGGACGATCCTCCCCTTATCGACAACTATGATCTGTTCCGCATTTCTCACAGTCTTCAATCTGTGCGCGATCATAATAATGGTCTTCTGCTTTGTCAAATTCTCAATTGCCTCCGTAAGCTCCTTTTCATTCTCCGGATCCACGTTGGCCGTCGCCTCGTCCAGAATGATGATCGGCGCATCCTTCATGATCGCGCGCGCGATCGCGATCCTCTGCTTTTCTCCGCCGGAAAGCGTCGCGCCTCCTTCTCCGATCACGGTTTCATATCCATTCGGAAGCGCCATGATAAAATCATGACAGGCTGCCCTCTTTGCCGCCTCCGTCACCTCCTCCATGGAGGCCTCCGGCCGTCCAAAACGAATATTGTTCGCGATGGTGTCTTCGAAGAGATATACCCGTTGAAAAACAAAGCTAAAGTTCTCCATCAGGGAATCAAAGCTGTAATCCTTTACATTCCTTCCGCCAAGCGTAACCTTCCCCTCCTGCACGTCCCAAAAGCGTGCGATCAGAGACGTAATAGTCGTCTTTCCTCCGCCGGACGGCCCAACGATTGCCGTGGTGGTGTTCTCCTTGATATCCAGCGTCACGTCATCAATGATCTTTCTATTCTCATACGCAAAGCTCACGTGCTCCATATGAATGTCCCTGTTCGCAGGTACGATCGTCTCACCGTCGATATCCATCTGCTCAATGCCAAGGATCTCATTTGCAAGATCCACGCCTTTCCCGATGATCTTTAAGAGCGCCGTGTAGATTCCTGCGAGATCGAGCGATTCAAAGATCATAAAGGAGCACAGAAGCATTGTAATGGTATATACAAGCTCCATGGTCCCATTCAGATAAAACCAAAGGGATGCGCCGGCGATCGCGACGCCGATCAGCTTGACGATCAGATTCTGAACGCCCACGGCCGGAATGGCGGTAAGCTCCGCAGCGATATCCGCGTTTTTCTTTCTGTCGATCGCCTTTTGTACGCGAGACTGATTCTGACCGATCACATTGTAATTGCGGATCTCCGCGATCCCCTGAATATACTCAAGGATTACACCCACCACATCCCTGTCGGCAGAGAGCTTTTCATTCGCAACTCTTGCAACACTTCGGTTCGTCCATTGATTGACAAGCAGGAAAACGGTGATGCCTGCCAGCGATATCAGCCCGATCCTGAAGTCGAATGCAAACATGAAAAGTGCCACGACAACCGTCGTTATGCTTCCCTGCAGGACCATCATGATCGCGCGCGTTGCGATGTCACCAACCTGTTCCATGGTATTTGTCGTCACGGACGTGATGTGCCCGAGACTCGTGTCGTTAAAATATCCCATCGGCAGGTACCGCAGGTGCTATCCAATCTCAATGCGCTTTAGGGCACAGGTATCATACCCTGCTTCCGTCTGAAGCATCGACGAAAAGCGATTGACCGTCATCTTTCCAAGCGTGCTGATCAGCATAAGCCCGATCACGAGAAGCAGTATGCCCGTGTCAATGCTTTGATCAAGCACCGCCTTGATCGCAAAGAATGCTGCAGGGATCTTCATCGCCGTAAACATTGCTTCCAGTACGCCAAGCGCTGCCGACTTATAAAACTTGTCTCTGTTCTTCTGATTACAAAAACCAAAGAATTTACTCACCATCTTAAGCATATGTGGCCTCCTTATCGCTGTCCTTTGCCATGCTGTGTGCTTCCCACATCTTCGCGTAAAGCGCGCAGGATCCCAGCAATTCTTCGTGCGTGCCCTGCGCCTCCATGTTGCCGTCCCTGATCACAAAAATCTTGTCTGCATCCACGATCGTGGAAAGACGGTGTGCGATCACGATCAGCGTTCTGTCCTTTACAAGCTTCGCAACGCTCGACTGGACAAGCGCTTCGTTTTCAGGATCCGAATATGCAGTCGCTTCGTCCAGGATCACGACGGGCGCGTCCTTCAGCATTGCCCTCGCGATGCAGATCCTCTGCTGCTCGCCGCCGGAAAGATGTCCTCCCGCTCCTCCAACAATCGTGTCATATCCGTTTTCAAGCCCGAGGATAAACTCATGACACCCCGTGGCCTTCGCTGCATTTATCACGTCCTCATCCGTCGCGCCTGCCCTGCCAAGCCGAATGTTTTCTTTTACCGACATGTCAAAGAGATAGTTGTCCTGCGCCACATAGGCAATCTGTCCCATATAATAATTCAGCGGCAAGCCCTTTATATTCACGCCGCCGTAGGTGATCGAACCCGAATCCACGTCCCACAGCGAATCGATCAGCCTTGCGATCGTGCTCTTTCCGGAACCCGACGGCCCGACGATAGCCGCGACCTCGCCCTGCCTGATCTCCATGTTAATGCCGTGCAAGACCTCCTTGTCCTTGTATGTAAATCTCACGTCACTCAGCCTGACGTCAGAACCCATCGGCTTCTTCGTGATCTGCACAGGCCTTACCATGTCTTCCCTCTCAAGGATCTCCGTCACCTCTCCAAAGATCGTGCCCATCTTCAAAAGATCATCTGTGTAGGAAAATGCAACGACAAGTGGCGTGATCAGACCCGCTGAAAGAATGATCCCAGTGATGAAGCCTTCCGGCGAAAGCATGTCGCTCCTTACCAGAAGAAGCCCGATGGGAAGCACGCCAAGAAATGTTGCGGGCAGAAATGACATGGTCCCAGACTGCGGCCAGATACACCTCCGCATCCAGTCGATGAACACGTCCGCGCCCTCTCTCGCGGCAACCACAAACTTCTCGTAGGAACTGCCCGTCTTTCCAAACGCCTTGATTACCTCAATTCCATTGATATATTCCACCGCAGTGTCATTCAGCTTCTTTGTCTTTTGCACGGAAAGCTCATATCCTCCCCGGCTTTTATACATCATGACCGCCATGAATATCAGCCCGATCCCTGCGCCGACGAAATTGGCAAGGCCCAGCCGCCAGTCGATCGTGAGAATATATATGAACATGATGATTGGCAAAAGAATATTCGCCGTAAACTCCGGAACGATGTGGGCCAGCGTTGTCTCCATGGAATCCACGCGCTCAACGATGATGTTCTTATAGCTTCCGCTGTTGTCATCCAGCACAGAGCCAAGCGGGATCCTTGATAGCTTTTCGCAGAGCTGCTTCCTGATCCCTCCGAGAACAGTAAAGGTTGCTGCATGCGACATTGCGGTCGAAAAAGAATGCAAGGTCATTCGGATCACCCAGAAGATTCCCATCCAAAGAACCTCTTTTAAGTAATAGTTCCACGCCCTGTTTCCCAAAAGGAGCTGCTCCACAATTTTTGCAATGATCAAATAGGGAACGAAGGATGCCGCCACGCCAAACAAGGCAAGGATCACGCTTCCCCCAAAATATCCCCTCTTCCTTCCCGCGAATTCAAGTACCCAGGATAACAATCCTCTTTTTTTCATTTCTCCCTCCTTCATAATTATGCCGTTTTGTGTTAGTTGTGTCTAACCCCTAATTACAACTAGATGCGCCGTTGGTCTCGTATTCGCCCTCCATCCCACAAGTAATCTTAAACATGTTTTTCCGGCTGATCGCACCGATCTCCTCCAAGACGTTGATCATGCGATAAACCGTTGCCGTTCCGATGTTTTTGTCAAATTTGGTGGCCTTGTAAAAGATCTCCTTGCAGCTCGAACACTCCTCAGAAAGGATCACGTCCAGTAGCATGAGACGCTGCTTTGTGATGCGGCATCCCCTTTCCTTGAGACGTCCCAAAACGATATCCTTCTGCATGTTTCCCCTGTGATAACTTTTGTCGTCGACAAGCATACTTCAACCTCCTTTTGAAGCAAGCCGCCGAATGGAAAGCTCCCGGCGGCTTGCAATGTCTTATTTTATGAGTTTAGGACTTTTTTGCTGATGACAGACTCCGCCCATTGGACAGGAGGAACAATGGCACCCACAGGAGGATTTCCCCTTTCTGGCGTTCCTTACCAAGGAATATGTAATGGTACATACAATGGCAATCACAATAAGGAGCGTTACAATTGTTCCCATGTTTTCCAAAAACCACGTCATCTTACAGCCACCTTCTTTTTCAGGGTCGTAGCCTCTTTGTAAGGTCTAAACAGAAGCCAGATGAATGCAACGATCAGAGCTACCGCAAGGATACATCCCAAAATGTTTGCACTGCCTGCAAAAGCAGAGCCCAACTGGTAAACCACGAAGGAAACCACATAGGCGAATCCGCACTCGTATCCAATGGCAAACCAGGTCCACTTTGCATTATTCATCTCACGCTTGATGGCGCCGATGGCCGCAAAGCAAGGTGCGCAGAGCAGGTTAAAGATCAGGAAGCTTAGACCGGATGCCGTCGTAAAGGCTGCTGCAAGTGCTGCCCACGCGGATCCCTCGCCGCCATACAGAACGCCCATGGTGCCGACGATGTTCTCCTTCGCCACCAGGCCGGTCACGGATGCCACCGTCGCCTGCCAGTTGCCAAATCCGAGAGGAGCAAAGATCCATGCAACCGCATTACCAACGGAGGCGAGGATACTGCTTCCGATCTCCTCTTCCTCGAGCAGGCCAAACGCTCCGTCCACCCAGCCAAGTCTGGAAAGGAACCAGATTACGACACTCGAGAGGAGGATGATGGTTCCGGCCTTCTTGATAAAGCTCCATCCCCTCTCCCACATGGACCTCAGCACGTTAGAAAGCGTAGGCCAGTGATATGCGGGAAGCTCCATAACAAAGGGAGCAGGATCGCCTGCGAACATCTTCGTCTTCTTGAGGATGATGCCGGAACAAATAATTGCTGCAATGCCGATGAAATAAGATCCCGTTGAAATCCAAGCGCTGCCGCCAAAGATCGCGCCCGCGATCATGGCAATGAAGGGAACCTTCGCACCGCAGGGGATAAAGGTGGTCGTCATAATGGTCATTCTTCTGTCACGCTCATTCTCAATGGTTCTGGAAGCCATGATGCCGGGAATGCCACAGCCCGTACCGATCAGGATGGGGATGAAGCTCTTTCCGGAAAGACCAAAGCGGCGGAACACGCGGTCAAGCACGAATGCCACACGTGCCATATATCCGCTGGCCTCCACGAATGCAAGCATAAAGAACAGTACCAGCATCTGGGGAACGAATCCAAGCACTGCGCCAACGCCGGCCACAATGCCGTCAAGGATCAGACTCTTTAGCCAGTCCGCGCAACCGATCGCGTCAAGTCCGCTTTCAATGATCACGGGAATACCGGGCACCCAAACGCCATAGTCGGCGGGATCAGGCTCCTCGAAGCCATTTTTCTCAAAGTACTCCACGGCATCCAGATAGCTCATTGCATTGACTTCGTCTTCATTCGCTCCGTCAGGCACTGCCTCGTAATATACCGTGATCTCGCTCTGTTCCAGTGTTTCCTCGTCTTCCACGACATAGGAAACCTCCTTCTCGTCCGGGACAAAGGCCTTCAGATCATCCATCGATGCTTCCTCGTCAAATCCGATGAAAGCATCCACCGCCTGCATGGCTGCGGTATATTCTTCACCCGCCTCCTCCGCTGCGGCAGAACCAATCCCAAGGAGATGATAACCATCTCCAAACAGTCCGTCATTTGCCCAGTCCGTTGCGGGCGCACCCACGCCAACCATGGCGATCCAGTAGATCAGGAACATCACCAATGCGAAGATAGGGAGGCCCAAAACGCGGTTGGTAACAATCTGGTCGATCTTATCGGAATAGCTTAAAACGTTGGCATCCTTCTTGACATAAATGCCCTTTAACAGTTCCGCAATATAAATGTATCTCTCGTTGGTGATGATACTCTCCGCGTCATCATCCATCTCTTTTTCCGCCGCCGCAATGTCCTGCTCTACGTGAGCCAGCTTGTCCTCGGGGATATGAAGCTGCTCCAAAACCTTGTCATCCCGCTCGAACACCTTGATGGCATACCATCTCTGTCGTTCCTCCGGGAGATCGTGGATAATGGCCTCCTCAATGTGGGCGAGCGCATGCTCCACGGGGCCTGAGAAGGTATGCATCGGAACCTTTCTGCCAGCCTTTGCCGCCGCGATGGCCGCCTCAGCCGCCTCCAGGGTTTTGTCTCCCTTCAGGGCGGATATCTCTATGATTTCGCAGCCTAATTTCTTTGCAAGTTCCTTCGTGTTTAACTTATCCCCGTTCTTACGGACCACATCCATCATGTTGATGGCAATGACAACCGGAATCCCAAGCTCAATGAGCTGCGTCGTGAGATACAGGTTTCTCTCAAGGTTCGTTCCATCGACGATGTTCAGGATCGCGTCAGGGCGTTCTCCGATCAGATAATTTCTTGCAACGACTTCCTCCAGCGTGTAGGGAGAAAGAGAATATATTCCGGGAAGGTCCGTGATCGTCACGTCATCATGTTTTTTCAGCTTACCCTCCTTCTTCTCCACGGTTACGCCGGGCCAGTTTCCTACGAATTGATTGGATCCCGTCAGGTCATTGAACAGGGTCGTTTTACCGCTGTTAGGATTACCCGCAAGTGCGATTTTGATGCTCATGTCCTTCTCCTCCTACTTCACTTCGATCATTTCCGCATCCGCCTTGCGGATGGATAATTCGTAGCCCCTGACAGTCACTTCAATCGGGTCTCCCAGCGGAGCAACCTTTCTGACATACACTTCCGTACCCTTCGTGATCCCCATGTCCATGATCCTTCTCTTGATCGCGCCCTCACCGTGAAGCTTTACCACGGTCACGGTCTGTCCAACCTTTGCTTCCTTCAAATTTGCAGCCAACTTTTTCATCCTCCTTTTTCTCTCATGCTCTGATATCCTATGTTCTGCCGCGTGCACTTCCCGCTTCTTATACCATGACTTTCCTGGCCATTTCCTCATTCAATGCGATCCGAGATTCCTTTACCTTCACAATGATGTTCCCGCCAATCGTACTGATCAGCGTTACACTTCCACCAGGCGTAAATCCCAAATTCTCCAAATGCCTTTTGATTTCCGGGTTGCCTCCGACCTTTTTTACAATTGCCTCTTCTCCAGGCGTTGCATACGTAAGCGGCATCATCCGTTCACCCTCTTTCTATGGTTAGTATATACTAACCTTGTCTCAAAAATATTTGTTAGACATTTCTAACCTCATTTCAAAAAATATTAGTTAGTCATTGCTAACGCATTAGTTATACATCACTAACTTTAGTTTGTCAATACATATTTTGAAATAATTTGAAATAAAAAACCCGCCGCATACATTGCGACGGGGCTTGCCTTTCCATATAGGTTATTTATCTTTCGTGACTTTTTTATAATACTTGTTGATACATTTGTAGGTTTTATCACTGATCACGTGCTCGATCAGGCAGGCCTCTTCCGCTGCCTCGCTCTCCTTTAAACCAATCATCACCAGCACCTTGGTCAGAAGCTTATGCTTGTCATATACCTTACGCGCGATCGTCTCACCTTCCTTGGAAAAAGTGATCAGTCCGTTTTCGTCGATCTCGATCAGACCTTTTTCCTTCAGCTTCTTCATCGCAACGCTGACGCTAGGCTTGGTCACGTTCAATTCCCGTGCCACGTCGATTGACCGGGCATTTCCATTTCTCTCTCGGATAATCATGATCGCTTCAAGATAATCCTCTGCCGATTGATTATTCTTCACTTCCAGGTTCCTCCTTCAAAGCGAAATCATCAAATAGTGATATACATATCGTAATTCATTTGACGGATTTTGTAAATAGGAAGATCAATTCAACTAGAAAACCTTTGGGGTCCTTCAATACTTCCGCATATTCCGCTCTAAACGGATTTTTCTGTTGCAAAAATAGCGGTTAGCTTTTGCTAACCGCCAAAATATCACCTATTAGAAACTTCGTCAAGCATTTTCTCTAGCGCAATTATTTGATGTTGAATGCCTTTCTTCCGGGATAAACTGCGCTGTCACCTAACTCTTCCTCGATGCGGAGCAACTGATTATACTTAGCCACGCGCTCAGATCTGGAAGGCGCACCCGTCTTGATCTGGCAAGTGTTTAATGCAACTGCAAGGTCTGCAATGGTAGTGTCTGCCGTTTCACCGGAACGATGAGACGAGATGGCGGTATAGCCCGCCTTGTGTGCCATCTTGATCGCCTCCAGCGTCTCAGAGACGGAACCGATCTGATTCAGCTTGATCAGGATTGCATTTCCAGCGCCCATCTCGATGCCTTTGGATAACCTTTCCGTGTTCGTAACAAAAAGATCATCTCCCACAAGCTGTACCTTATCTCCCAATCTCTTTGTGAGCTTTTGCCAGCCTTCCCAATCTTCTTCATCCAGTCCATCCTCGATGGATATGATGGGATACTTTTCGCAAAGCGCAGCCCAATGCTCAATTAGTTCATCTGTCGTATACTCGGTGCCAGCCTTGGGAAGCTTGTAGAAGCCCTTGCCCTTCTCGCTCTTCCACTCGGAGGAAGCAGCATCCATGGCGATCATAAAGTCCTTGCCAGGCTCGTATCCAGCCTTCTTAATGGCTTCCAGAATGGTTTCAATGGTCTCCTCGTCGCTGGAAAGATTCGGTGCAAAACCACCTTCATCGCCAACTGAGGTGGCAAGTCCCTTTGCCTTTAGGATAGACGCAAGTGCATGGAACACTTCCGCGCACCATCTAAGACACTCCTTGAAGGAAGGTGCTCCCACGGGCATGATCATGAATTCCTGCGTATCCACGGTATTCGTTGCATGTGCACCGCCGTTCAGGATGTTCATCATTGGAACAGGAAGCCTGTTTCCTGAAATACCGCCCAGAAATCGATACAGGGGAATGTTCAGGGAGATGGACGCAGCCCGCGCTGCCGCAATGGATACCGCCAGGATTGCATTGGCTCCAAGCCTTGATTTATCCTTTGTCCCGTCCGCTTTGATCATGGCCTGATCGATGGCGTAAACATCAGAAGCATCCATGCCAACGATGGTATCACTGATGATTCCGTTGATATTTTCTACCGCCATCGTAACGCCCTTGCCAAGGTATCTCGCCTTATCTCCGTCGCGCAGCTCCAATGCCTCAAACTCACCAGTGGACGCTCCGCTGGGAGCCGTACCGCGGCCTACGGTTCCGTCTGCAAGCGTAATTTCCGCCTCCACGGTAGGATTTCCTCTGGAATCCAAAATCTCTCTTCCCACAACCTTTACAATCTCTAAATAATTCATGTCGTGCCTCCGTTTTTCCTTTTATTCTTCCCTTTGTTGCTCAGTCTATGCTGCTATCCTCTTTGAGAATGGCAAAAAAATTAGGCTTATCGCCTATTTAGGGACCCAAGCACGTCGGAGGGCGGCACCCCTCCGACATGTCAGGCCTTCACATGAGTTTTCAAAGGTAGTTAGTTTTGCCTAACCACAAATCATTATACAGGATTCATATCTCAAAATCAATATGCGTAATTGATAAAAAGCATCAAAATAATCATATCGCCCATCTATTGCTCCGCCTCGGATTATCTTTACCGCCATGTTGCTTTCTCTCCCATTTTTCGATCTAAAAAACAATCCTTTTTATTGCTTCCTATTTCTTGGCGATCACAGTGATCCAGGGCTTTGATTTATAGTGATCCGTCTTAACCTTCGAGAAGCCTGCTGCCTTCAGTGCTGCCGTAATCTCTTCTGCCGTGTGGCACTTCATGCCATCAATGATTTTTTCATATTTAAGGCCTGCTTCATCCGTTCCATCCGATTCATTCACGATCAGGAATACTCCGCCTGGTTTCAAAACCTTTGCCACTTGTGCGAAGCACTTCTCTAAGCCAGGCCAAAAATAAATGGTCTCAAATGCAGTCGCAAGATCAAAGGATTCCTCCGGGAGATCTAATGCCGAAACGTCGCCTTGCTGCACCTTACATCTTCCCGCATTGATCATGTCCTTATTGTACTCTGCTGCAATCCCCACAGAGACCTCGGAATAATCAATCGCCGTCACTTTGGCACTAGGGTATTTCTCCAAAAGCGCCTTGGCATTTCGGCCGCCTCCGCACCCCAATTCAACAATGCTTTCCGGCACGATGGATGTTAAATGGGAAAGTCCCCAGTCCGCCATCTTTGCATGACCGCCATTCATGCCGTTCACCATCATCTTTCCCAGGAACCCTTCCGGTTTCCTTGTCTGACTCACAAAATCCTTAAATAAACCCATGTCCGTCCTCCTTCTTTTTATTTCCTTACAACCTCCCACATTTCTCCCATGTTCTTAAAGCCACCCTCCGGAAGGCATCCCTTCCTTCTTTTCAACGGTCTTTCCTGGCCAGTTGCCCACATGCTGGCGAAGTCCGGTCAAAGCATTAAAAAGTGTGGATTTTCCTGAATTGGGTTGTCCGAGAAGCGCGATCGTAGTGCTCATGCCGTCACCTCCTCAACCAGGATGCCCTTGCACTCGTTCCTGTTGAGTGCGATCATGGTATCCCTGGAATACACCAACATTGGCCTGTTTTTATCGTTCTTGATGACGCTAACCCTGCACCCCGGTGTAAGACCGATGGAGGTAATACGACTCACGAATCTCGTGTCACCATTGATTTCGCTGACGCATACCTCCCTGTTTTCCTTCACTTCACTTAAACTCATCTTTCTCCTCCCTTTAGTACTTTATTTATATTTTGATTAGTCTCAACTAACCATTATGTCAAAAAAGATTTACTCAATGTTCAACAAGGTGTATGGCAGTTCTTTGAACAATTGAGCGAAGTCCTCCCTCCCCATCTCCTTCTTGGAAAGGACGCGAACTTCCTTATGCTCCAGATCGGCCTTTGCCCACAGATTTCCATCAGAATTTAATGCATTTTCAACCCTTCTAACGCACCCGGAGCACACCATGCCATCGACCTTAAGCTTGTAGGAAAATTGATAATTTGCCTTGTTTCGATCCTTCACGCGTACCTTTTTGTCCATGGCTGTTCCGCTGCTGCAACAGGAACCGCCATATCTGACGGTGCGGTAAATGCGCAGCACGCCCAGGCCAACCAACGCTATGATGATCAGAATTACGATTACGTTACCCATATTATTTCCTCGTCCTTTTATCCCAGTGCCACGTCAAGCGCCATCATCAGCGTAAATCCAACTGCAAACATGACAACCCCTATGTTAGAATGCTCTCCGGATGACATCTCCGGGATCAATTCTTCCACGACGACATATAGCATTGCTCCTGCGGCGAAGCTGAGCAGGTAAGGCATTGCGGGAACAATGAGTCCTGCCGCCAGAATGGTTAGCGCCGCGCCGATCGGCTCAACGGCCCCCGACAGAACGCCGTCCAAAAAGGCCCTCCCCTTGCTCTTTCCCTCCGCGCAAAGAGGCATGGATATGATCGCGCCTTCCGGAAAATTCTGAATGGCAATGCCAAGCGCCAAAGCCAGCGCCCCTCCGGCAGTGATGGCACCGTTTCCCGCCAACAGCCCCGCATAGACAACGCCCACGGCCATGCCTTCCGGAAGATTGTGAAGCGTTACGGCAAGCACCATCATTGTCGTTCTTTTCAGCTTCGCCTTTGGCCCTTCCGCCTTATCAGTATTTAAGTGCAGGTGCGGGATGACCGAATCGAGCAGGAGTAAGAAAAGAATTCCGATCCAGAAGCCCACGCACGCAGGCAAAAAGCTCAATCTGCCAAGTCCCTCCGTTTGTTCCATCGCAGGGATCATAAGACTCCAGATCGAAGCCGCCACCATGACGCCGCTCGCAAATCCCGTAAGTGCCTTCTGAACCTTCGCGCCCAACTCTTTTTTCATAAAGAAAACGCAGCCCGATCCGAGCGCCGTCCCGACAAACGGTATCATAACACCCATTAATACATCTGTATTCATATGCTTTACCTCGTTAGACATTTCTAACCATAGGTTAGTAAAAATGCCGCGTTCCGCAGCATACACTTCTGGCCTTATTATATCTATTTCGCTTTCTGTTAGTCTTTGCTAACTAGAAATATTATCATTAACCATTCGGCACGTCAAGACATTTTCCAAAAACATACGGAATGTTTTCTTCCCACTTGCTTTTGTCCTTTGTCAATGCTCCAAGCTCTTTATAAATCTCTGATTCGTTCAATTCAATCTCTCCTCCGAAGTAATTATGATCTGCATTTTATCATTGCAATATAAAGTAGTGGCAAATACATAAACATCAGATTCAGTCTTTGCCACAAGCCTTCTTTCGCGATAAGCGTATTTTGAAATTCCGGCTTGTCAGCGATTACAAACAATACAAAGAATATCATTGCTAAAACAAATGAAATGCTTCCTATCATTCCCGACATCTTGTCTCCAGCCTTGAAAGACAATATTGCTAAAAAAAGCGGGACAAATAACATTAACATAAATCCAATAGCTGACCCGGCGCCATGTATCTTGGACGCTGTCGTAACAATGTCCTTGGTATCGTTCACGCTGAAAAAGCAAGTAAATATACAAGCCCCAACCGCAAATATCGCAAGAAACAATACCATGACAATGCTCAACGGCTTTGACACTTTGCCATATGCATTATAAATACAGGGAATAGATAGCAAAAACAAAACACCCGCAGAAAACATCCACAAATCAAACGGAAAACGCACGGGACTGCCCTTGCTTCCAAGCGCGCTGATCGCCATGGTCGCATGGCTATATCCCTTATAAAACGGCGCAAGAAGAAAAGGAACCAGCATTTCCCCGACGACGGCAATGATAATTAAGTACCATCCATGTTTTATGATCATGTTCATCAAATAGATTTCCCCCTTAGCAGTTTAGCGCACAATACTTTGATCATCATAAGTTCTTTAATGTCTCTTTTTCCAGTTCGATCACATGGATCATCCGGTCGATCGCACATAACTGAGCATACGTCGATTTCCCTCGAATCATCTTCTCCTTGTTTTCCCTTGTACCGATCTCATACTCCTCAAGCAAAGCCGCCCGTTTCTTCTTCTCGCCTTCGAACTCCCTTTTTGTCAAAACATCCGAATACATCACGGCCAGACAAAACCAAACCGTGTCATAATCAATGCGTTCAAAGAGAGCGCAAATCGTTGCCTTCAGCTCATCTTTTCCCTTTCCCGTAATGCGGTAGATCGCCTTTGCCTCAGATTCCCCCGTGTTTTCTATGTATCCCTTTTTCTCAAGCCGTATGCAGGTCTCGTAGAGCGTCGTTGCCCCGATGGGAAACCAATATTTCATGTTCATAAGATCGATCATCTTAAGCATGTCATAGGCATTTTTATCTTCTTTTCGCAACATTCCTAAAATAACGATCGAAGTTTTTGACAACATCCTTATTTCTCCTTACCAATCATGTTTCATTCATTGCAAATATCATATTACTACGTATACGTAGTAGTGTCAACACATGATTTAAGGGCATAAGAATTGATCCTTTTTATGTTTGTGCTGCTAACGCAGGTGTGGCCGACCTGTTATTACTAACATAGTGTGACTGACCTGTTGTTGCTAACATGGTGTGGCTGACCTGTTGCTGCTAACATGGTGTGGCTGACCTGTTGCTGCTAACATGGTGTGGCTGACCTGTTGCTGCTAACATGGTGTGGCTAACATGATAAAGCTGAGCTCGTGGAAACTATTACCTTAAAAAATCGGGACTTGTTCTTCAACTCGGGGTTGTTATGCTGTTACACTTGATAAATCAGAACTTGTGGGCTGGTTAGCTCGATAAATCGCAATTTGTCGAGATGCTTCGGCGCTGCAAATCAGAGGTTGGTGAGCTAAAGTGGACCATGGGGACGGGGTTAGTGGTTCAGAATAATGGCCTACTTACCCCGTCCCCGGAGTTCATCCTTCCATGGGCGAGCCGAAAGGCTGAAAGGGACAAAACGGGAGAAAAACATTGGAATTGCTCCTTTTATCGGCAAGATAGCAGCCAAGAATGGACAAAACCGTAAAAAACCGTTAGAATTGCTCCTTTTATTGTCGCGATAACAAGCCCAAAGGGACAAAACCAGAGGAAAACCTTGGAATTGTTGCTTTCATGAACGCGACGGGATGGCAGGAAGCAGCAAACTACAAAGTCAGTTAAAACATGGAGTTGTTGTTTCATGGGGTGAGACTGCTTGAAAGGTGAAAATGAAATTCAAGCAGTCCATAACAAGGAAAACGGACTGTTTGAAAGGCAAAAATGAATTTTATGCAGTCTAAAATGAAGAAAACGGACTGCATAGAAAACAAAAATGGAAACCGTGCAGTCAAAAAGGAAGAAAACTGACTGCATGAAAGACAAAAATGGAAACCGTGCAGTCAAAAAGGAAGAAAACTGACTGCACAAATGACAAAAATAGAAACCGTGCAGTCCAAAATGAATGGACTGCATGGAAGTAAAAAAAGAATTCGTGCATTCGTTAATAAGAAAAGAGCTCGACAACTTCGGGTTTGTCTGGCTGTTTAGTCTTAGAAATGAAGGGTGATGAGGTGCTTGTGCAACATGGAAGGATAGTCTTAATCACTGTGTTGCACTGAACCCCCAAGAACTGAAAGGCAGGCTACAGAGGAAGCAAGTTGTGATTCACGTGTAGCATGAAAGCTTCAAAAATCGATGAGCAGGCAACACAGGAAGCAAGTTTTGTCGTCTGTGTAGCATGGAAGCTTTAAGAATCAGCAGGAATGCAACACAGGAAGCAAGTTGGAGCCCATGTGTAGCCTGGCGCGAAAAACAGAGAGCAATCAGCAGAAAAGCCCCAAACGAAGAATTGGAACCTCCTATGGAGAAGAAATGCTTGCGTGGGTGGTACGGAAAAGTTTGTCGGGAGAATTAAATTTGCAAACTGGGGTTGCAAAAAGAAAGGCAACATAAACAAGATGCATGGCGGCGCTGGGTTGCCTTTTGTGGAAGAATCAAGAAGAAAAGCAAATTAAACAAGGCGCAGGGCGGCGACAAGTTGCCCGCAGGCATGTCGCCTGCGGGCGAAACAGAAGTTTACAACATCCGCCTCACGATTCAAAAAGGTCTCCGGACAGGTAGTGATCACCACTGTCGGGAATGATCACGACGATGTTCTTGCCCGCATTCTCAGGACGGCTTGCCACTTCATAGGCGGCGCGCAGAGCGGCTCCTGCAGAAATGCCAACGGTAAAGCCTTCCACCACGGGAACTCTTCTTGCATATGCATATGCGTCATCATCCGTCACGTCGATCACTTCGTCGAAAATATTCACGTCCGTTACGGGAGGCGTTGCGCCGCCGCCAATGCCCTGGATCTTATGAGGTCCAGGCGCACCACCATTTAACACGGCACTTCCGGCTGGCTCTACGCCAATCACCTTAACATTTGGATTCTTTTCCTTTAGATATTTTCCGGCGCCGCTCACCGTTCCGCCAGTTCCGGACGCCGCCACGAAAATGTCGATCTTCCCTTCCGTGTCCTCCCAAATTTCGGGCCCTGTCGTTTTATAATGTGCCAGAGGATTGTTTGGATTTCCACCCTGCCCAAGCACTACGGCATTCTCCGTAGCTGCAAGCAGCTCTGCTGCCTTCGCGCCTGCTCCGGCCATATTCAGCGCTCCAGGCGTATGATATACTTCCGCACCAAATGCTTTCAAGATTTTCGTTCTCTCTGCGGAAAGATTATCCGGCATGCAGATCTTCACCTGATACCCCTTTGCCGCGCCAATCGACGCAATGCCAATGCCGGTATTGCCAGAGGTTCCCTCAATAATGGTTCCGCCGGGCTTTAATTCTCCAGCCTCTTCCTTTGCCTTGATCATGTTGTAGGCGATCCTGTCCTTCACGGAACCAGAAGGATTAAAAAACTCCAGCTTTCCAAAGACATGTGCAGTCGTATTCCATTCCTTCTCCAGTCCGTGCAGCTCTAACAGCGGCGTATGTCCAATTAACTCCGTGATGTTGTGATAAATCTTTCCCATGATACTTCCTCCTTTTGCTTATTCTATCGAATTGCTACTCTTCTCACTCATATCTGAATTTGTGATCCGGATCCTTACTCAGGTGCTCCCTGTTTGCCGGCTCCTTCCACGGCTCCAGATCAGGCCCAAGCGGCAAGATATTGTTTGGATTTGTCTTAAGGCAGCATAAATGATAATGCTTCTTGATGGCCTCAAAATTCGTATTCTTTCCGAATGCGTCCTCTGCATACAAATCCCTCGCATAGGCCCACAGATTCGGATAGTCCCGGAGCATTTTCTGATTTACGCGGAAGCCGTTAAAATATGCCACGTCAAACCTTGCCAGCGTAACATAAAGTCGCACGTCCGATTCGGTGATATAATCTCCAAAAAGGAACCTTTGCTTTGACAGCCTTTCCTCCAAGACGTCAAACGCGTCAAACACGAGATGGTATGCTTTGGAATAAGCTTCCTGGCTCGTCGCAAATCCTGCTTTGTAAACGCCATTATTGACATCGTGAAATATATAAGCGTTCAGCTTGTCGATTTCCTCCCGAAGCTCCTCCGGATAAAGGCTCGGCGCATGCTCCTTATGAAACTTCTTCCACGCAGTTTCGAAATAAAGTGTCAGGTTAAAATAATCATTGTTGACGACGGCGCCCGTCTTCAGGTCCACTAAAGCCGGCACGGTAAATCTCCCATGATAGTCCGGATCCGCCTTTTTATATGCCTCGCTCAGAAGATGGATCCCCAAGGCGGGATCCTTGTCCCCCTCATCTAGGGTGAACGCCCAGTCCGACCATGGTACGTCAGGCCGTATGGGATCCAGCGTCCCCACCGAGATGACATCCTCCAGTCCCAAGAGCTGCCGCACTATGATGGAGCGGTTCGCCCAGGGACATACCGGCGCCCACAGCAGGCGATATCTGCCTTTCTCTACAGGAAGCTCTCCTTCCTTATCCCCAAAGGGCGTCGTGAAGTGATTCGCCTGTCGCTCAAACTTTCCGCTGCTTTGTATTTCTCCGTTTGTTACGTGATCTACTACCGCCATGTCTTAACCTCCCTTGCTTTATGATCAGCCAAGCCCTCATCCTTTCTTTCGAGGGCCAAATTTCGCCTCCCTGTCATTTGCCTCCAGCCATACGCTCACGTCAGGGCCTTCCGGCAGGATGCCGTCAGGATTCACTGCCGCTCCGAGCAGATACCCTCTCTTAATGGCATCAAAGTCCGTTATGTCATGATATGCAGGAAGGGAATAAAGCTCCTTCGCATAATTCCACAAGTTATGATAATCCCGGATCCGCTTTTTGTTTAAGCGATATCCGAAGTAATATGCTATGTCAAATCTCGTCAGCGTGACATACAGCCTTACGTCGGCCTCCGTCAGCGGATCTCCAAGAAGAAATCTGTTGCTCTCCAAATGTTCTTCCAACTGATCCAAGCGGTCGAACACCAACTGATAATACTTTTCATATTCCGCCTGGCTTTGTGCCAAGCCTGCCTTGTTAATTCCGTCATTTAATTCCCCAACCAGAATTTCAATTCGCTCTGCCATATTCCTTACCCCTCCTTTTTCCATGCGGGTCCTTGCATGTCAGCCCTTCCGATTTCATCCTTAAAGCGATAATCCTTTGGCAGGAAAAACCCCTCGCCTTCCATCCATGCAATGTGCGAAGGGTCTCCTTCGAATAACTCCAAAGCCGTTTTTGCCCTTCGAAATCCCAACTTTTCATACATGAGCACGGTGCGAGGATGCGTATACAGGATCACGTTCTGCCCCTTCAACTGTTCCAAGAGCTTTTGGATCATCTTACGTCCAATCCCATTTCCCTGATACTCTTCCTCCAAAGCCACGTTATAGATCGCCGCCTGGAAAAGCCCGTCCGTCAGCGCCCTTGCAACACCTATGATTCGTTTCCCGTCATAGACGAAAACGACGGCGCCGCTGTTTGAAAATGCCTTCTTTTGTTCCTCTGCCGTATGGTCAGAGAGGCCGGAGCGCCGAAGCACGTCCGCCACCTCCTGCCAATCGACTTCCCCCAGGGTTGTTTTATACCATATCTCCATTTATCATGCCTTCCGTTTCATTCAAAGCTTATTCAAAAGGTACCACTGCTCCGTCATACTTCTCATTGATGAACTTCTTGATCTCGTCAGACTTCAGTGCCTTTACCAGTTCCTGGATTGCCTCATCGTTTTCATGACCTTCCTTCACTGCGATAATGTTTACGTAAGTCTTTGCCGCAGTAGAGGTGCTGGATTCATATGCGATGGAATCCTTGCCAACGGAAAGGCCTGCTTCCAATGCATAATTACCATTCAGAACTACGTAAGCAACTTCACTTCTTACGCGTGCAACCTGGGCAGCCTCAAGCTCCTGAAGCTTTAAGTTCTTGGGATTGCTCGTAATGTCGTTGATGGTTGCGGTAAGTCCGGCGCCATCCTTCAGGGTGATCAGGCCATTATCCTGCAAAAGCAACAGTGCGCGAGCCTCGTTCGTGGTGTCGTTAGGAATTGCGATCACGTCGCCCTCAGCAACGTCATTCAGGGAAGACTTCTGTCCGGGATAGATTCCAAAGGGCTCATAGTGGATGCCGCCTGCATTCGCGAGATGCGTTCCCTGCTCTGAGTTAAAGGACTCCAGATAAGGTACGTGAACTGCATAGTTTGCATCTAACTCGCCGCTTTCCACGGTAGTCATGGGCAGAACATAATCATCAAACACGGTGATCTCCAGTTTAATGCCCTGCTTCTCTAAGATGGGCTTTACCTGCTCCAGCACCTCTGCGTGAGGCGTTGCGGAAGCTGCGATCTTGATGATCTTTTCATCCTTTGCGCTCGCCTTTGCGCTTGCGTTACCGCATCCTGCCAGTGACGTCAATGCTAAAACTCCTGCTACAACTACTGCTAATACTCTCTTTTTCATAATCTTTTTTCCTCTTTTCTTCTATTTTCTTTTTTCTACTTTCTTGGCAATTTTCATGCCAATCGTTTGGAATATCTGAAACAGTATTATGATCAGTAATACCGTAACGACCATGATGTCGGTCTGATACCGATAGTATCCATAGCGGACTGCAATGTCTCCAAGCCCGCCTCCGCCAACGGTACCCGCCATTGCGGAATACCCTAAAATGGTTCCCAGGGCAATGGTTGCCCCAGTGACAAGTGAAGTTCTCGCTTCCACAAGCATGACGCGAAAGATTACGTCGAAATCCGAAGCTCCCATGGACCTTGCCGCTTCGATCACGCCCTTGTCTACCTCCTTTAAGGAGGATTCCACCAGTCTGCCGATGTACGGCGCCGCGGAAATGACAAGCGGTACGATCGTTGCCGTTGACCCATAGCTTTTCCCCACCACGAATCTGGTAAACGGGATCAGGACGATCAAAAGGATTAAAAAAGGAACGCTTCGAACGACGTTGGATATTACGTCAAGGATGCGATAAACCGCCCTGTTTGGCCGTATCCCGTCTTTGTCCGTCACCGCAAGGATCACACCCATGGGAAGTCCCAGCGCATATCCTGCCAGTGTGGAGGTCAGAGTCATGTATATGGTGTCCCTGATGCCTTCCAACAGCATCTTTATGGTAATTGGATCAAACATCTTCCTCCACCTCCTGTATCTCAAGTCCTCTCTCACGCAGGTAATATTCCATGTCCACCTGAACATGCCTGTTTTCCGGAAGGCCAAGGATCATTTCCCCTTTTGCGATGCCACCCACGTTCCTCGTCTCTGCGCGAAGAATGTTTACAGGTGTTTGAAAATGCAGGATCATGTTTGCGATCACAGGTTCAAACGCGGAGTTCTTCGTATAAACGATTCTTATCTTCTTCCCGGCGGACATCTCCTGTGCTTCTTCCATTTTCTGAATGACCTTGGATTCGTCTCCGTAGATCAGCTTTCGTCCCGCCTTTGACTTCGGTGCGTTAAAGATCTTTTCCACTTCGCCACTTTCAGCGACCTGCCCGTTTTCAATGATGGCCACCTTGTTACATGCTTCCTGCACGACGCTCATCTGATGCGTGATGATCACCACCGTGATACCTAAGTCCGTGTTGATCTTTTTTAAGAGCTGCAAGATGGATTCCGTCGTCTGAGGATCTAATGCGCTTGTAGCCTCGTCACAGAGCAGTATCTTTGGCGAGGAAGCAAGTGCCCGGGCGATCGCAACTCTTTGTTTTTGCCCTCCTGAGAGCTGTGCGGGATAAGCCTTTGCCTTATCCGCCAGTCCAACCAATTCCAGTAATTCCATGGCCCTCTTTTCTGCTTCTTTTCTGCTTACCTTGAGGAGCCGAAGTGGAAAGCATACGTTACTGATGACATTCTTTTGCATCAATAAGTTAAAATGCTGGAAGATCATTCCCGTTTCACTTCTTTGCTTTCTAAGCTCTTTTTCGGAAAGCTTCGCGAGGTTCTTTCCGTCGATCAGGATCTCGCCCTCCGTCGGTCTTTCCAGGAAATTGAGACACCTTACCAAGGTGCTCTTCCCGGCACCGGACATGCCTATGATCCCGTATATGTCAGACTTTTCTATCTCCAGATTTACGTCCTTCAGCGCGTGTACTGCGCCTTCAGGCTGTTCATAAACCTTGCTTACGCCCCGCAGCTCAATGAGTGCCAATTTCATCACCTCCTTCACTGATTCCTAAAATTGCGCAAAAGAAAACCGCCCTCGCATTATCACGGGCGGTTTGTTGACTCATTTATGATCATTCGTCATAAAATCATGCGCAGCCAAAGAAGCCGTCATGAACAGTCAATCTACCTGCCCGGCGACAAAACATTCGACAGCAACATGCCATGTTCAGTTGTATTCTGACTGCTATCTTTCTCATGTCTTTGGCTTCCTTTCTTGTTGATAGTGTCGATATTACACCTATTAACCTACTTTGTCAATAGGTTTAGTAAATATTTTTAATATTCATCCAAAAAATGATGTCTCACGCCATTCTTTTTATATTCGATCACGGTATCCAGATTCACGTTTTCCATGCTTCTGAAAATGTTGGACTCCACAAATGGATTGGACTTCTTTAATTCCGCGATCAATTTCTTTGTTTCCAGACGCTTCGACGAAGTGGTTCCATCCTCATGGCATGTCGTACAGGTGTCCGTGAAATGGCAGGCGCATTGCAGGAAATGGAGATCATTGTAATCCCTCCATGCGCAAATGTCGCTCTCCCTGACCAGATAAAGAGGCCTGATAAGCTGCATGCCCTCAAAGTTTGTACTGTGGAGCTTTGGCATCATCGTCTGGATCTGCGCGCCGTGAAGCATGCCCATCAGGATGGTCTCAATCACGTCGTCATAATGATGGCCAAGCGCAATTTTATTACATCCGAGCTCTTTGGCCTTACTGTAAAGATAACCTCGCCTCATTCTCGCGCAAAGATAACAGGGGCTCTTTTCTATGGTGTCCACCGCGTCAAAGATCGTACTCTCGAAAATGGCAATGGGAATCCCCAGCGCCGCCGCGTTGCTTTCGATTAACGCCCTGTTTTCCTTATTGTATCCAGGATCCATCACAAGAAACGTCAGATCAAACTGAACCTGTCTGTGCCGCTGTATCTCCTGAAAAAGCTTTGCCATGAGCATGGAATCCTTACCGCCCGAAATGCAAACGGCGATATGATCACCCTCCTCGATGAGCTGATAAAGCTTGCAGGCTTTGGCAAAGGGGGAAAAGAGCTGCTTGTGGAATTTCCTTCGGATGCTATCTTCCGCCTTCTCCCTTTTTTCTTCCCTGTCAGCCTCACTTTTCATGCCAGCCCTGACATAACCGACATACCCCTCCGCGAGACTGTAGCAATCCCGCCCCTCCAGATAAACAGGGGTATCATCAATCTCCCTGGACATGCGACCGATCTCGCAATAAAAGATCAGCTTTTTCTCCTTTGGAATTATCGAAAGCTCCTGACTTCCTTCCAAATCCTCCACGTAAATATTGGTGGCTCCGGGAATCATCCCGTAAGCCACCAGCCCTTCGTCCCTGATGTCTATCAGCTGATAAGAATCCTTAGGTAATGCCCTAAGCTCGTCATACGTTATTTCTTTCATCTGTGTCAATTCCTTTTGGGGACGGGGTTAGCAGGTCATTTTGTGGCCCATTAACTCCGTCCCTATGGCTCAACTCCGTCCATATGGCTCACCCTGTTACAGGGCGGCAATCTCCTCTGCAATGACATCCTCCGTCGCTGCCATGGCCTGAAGCGTCATCTCCAATAATTTATCCAGTTCCCAGCCAAGCTGCTGCGCGCCACGCTCAATCACCTCACGGGAGCATCCTGCCGCAAAGCCTTTGCTCTTATATTTCTTCTTCAGAGATTTCAGTTCCATGTCCTTCGTGCTCTTAGAAGGCCGCATGAGCGCAGCCGCCCCAATCAGTCCAGTAAGCTCATCCGCCGCAAACAGAACCTTCTCCATCTCATGAATTGGTTCCACGTCAATCGTCACGCCGCGACCGACCGTGATTCCATATCCATGGGAGCAGACGGCATGGATCACATCCTCACTGACTCCCCCATTTCTTAAAAGCTCCGGTGCCTTCAGACAATGCTCCTCCGGATAGAGTTCAAAATCGATGTCATGAAGAAGGCCTACAATACCCCAGTATTCCTCTTCCTCACCATAGCCAAGCTCTTTCGCATACCATTTCATCACGGCTTCCACGGTCAGCGCATGCTGCAGGTGAAAGGGATCCTTATTGTACTGCCTTAGTAACGCAAATGCGTCCTCTCTTGTGATCATATTCATATCTCCTTTTTGTTTGGAATATTTGATCAGGATTGACGTAAAGCACCCTCCTTTTGATTTCTGGCGCTTATTATTACCCACCTGCTTAATAGGTTATTCGATTGTATCACATTTTCCATACTCGCACAAGGAATATTTTAACCATTAAAAACGGCGGCGAAAAACCTGTTAAGTCTATCGCCACCGACTTTTGATTCAAATTAAGCTTCCCTGCTCCATGATGTCCTTTTCTCTTTATAGGTCATATGGCATGTAATACAAAAGCCTTAGCTTTCCGTACTTGTCACGCACGGCACAATGATCCGGAAGCAGTTCTTGTCTCCCTCTCTCTGATAGGTAAGCGTGCCATGATGCTTTTCCATGATCTTTCTGGAAATGGCGAGGCCGAGGCCAGTTCCGCCGTCCGTCTTTCGGGTTTTGTCCCCCCTGGAGAATTCATCAAAAAGTCTTGGAACAAAATCCTCCGCGATCGCTTCCCCGTCATCCACGACGTCGATCGCAATCGCGTCACTATCCCGATAAACCCGGATACTAATGGTTTTTCCGGTCGAGTTATACTTATTCGCATTTACCAGCAGGTTATTGATCACCCTTCCAAACAGCTCAGCATCAATCTCTGCCGCGTACTCTTCCTCAGGAATGTCAATATCGAATTCCTTCCCGGTGGACGTGATCTCCTCGTAGAATTCCACGCAGATCCTGCGGACTGCCTCGCAAACGTCGACCTTCTCCAGTTTCAGCTTATAATCATCCCGCTCCATTTTCAGGCTGGTGTTCATGTCTTCCGTGAGAGTTCTTATCCTTTCCGCCTTCATTTCAATTGTTTTATAGTATTCCGGGATCTTCTCCGCTTCTACAAGGCCTTCTTCCAGCGCACAGATGGTGGTTTTGATCGATGCCACCGGATTCTTTATATCATGCGTCAGCTCTAGAAGCATCTGATTTCTGCTCTGCTCAATCTTATGTTTTTCGTCCTCGCTCTCCTTCAGCTTCTCCGCCATGCGGTTGAATTTGTCCCTGATATCCTCGAATTCCTTGTCCGTCTTATAATCCAGGACTACGTCGCGCTTCCCTTCGCTCACGTCGTCCATTCCGTCCATCAAAAGCTTCAGCGGCTTTTCAATGTGCTTCTTCAGATAAAAGCTGATGAGCAGAACCTCCGCAAGGAATAGCGCCGCGAATACACCGAGGAAAACCTGCGCATTATTGTTCTCACTATTGGTAATCATGTAAGACACGTTATATGTGACCATGTCGCGCGGATAACATACCAAGAATATCCTTCTTGGATCTCCCGCGCATCTTACGATCCCAGTGTAATCCGCTTTGTTTGTTTCGGTGTGCTGAACCAGGACCACGCCATTTCTGTTAAAATTCACATAGCCCATGTCCAGAAGCTCCGCCATTTCCTTTAGCGTGTAGCTCGTCTTTTCCGTTTTCTTGTCGCCAATGACGCTGATCACATTTCCCTCGTCATCCAGCTCTTCCACCCATCCTCCTGCGCGCCTTAGAACCTCCACGTCATTCACTGTCCCGTCATTGTTGATGACCGTCTGCGGAGAAACGTTACCTATCTTTCCGTTGCCGACAAAGGTCAGGATAAGCAGCGCGGCAAGCAAGTAAATGATCAGCGTGACTGCCAGGAACAGCATATAGCTCGTTACCAATCGGGAAAAAATACTTCGTCCACGTTTTGTCTTTTTCTTCATATTACTCCTTCTCGAACTTGTAACCCAGTCCCTTTACCGTCTTAATGATCACGGTTTCATCCCCGTCTCTCTTTAGCTTGTTCCTTAGATTGCTGATGTGGACCATAATGGTGCTGTCGTCCGCAATATAATCGCCCTCCCAGACATATTCGAAGATCTGTTGCTTGGTATAGATTCGTCCGGGATTTGGCATAAGTAGCTCCAGGATCTTATACTCTGTTCCCGTGAGTGCAATGCTCTCCCCGTCTCTCATCACCGACTTCGCCTGCGTATCAAGCTCTATGCCGAACGCCTTATAAACCTTATTTGTCGCCTCTTCATGATAGTCATAATTTCTTCGAAGCTGCGCCTTCACTCTGGCGACAACCTCCATGGGATTAAATGGCTTGGAAATATAATCATCCGCCCCAAGCTCTAAGCCAAGGATCTTATCATAATCCTCGCTCTTTGCGGTGATCATGATCGCAGGAACGTGGCTCACCTCCCTGATCTTCCTAAGCACCGCGAAGCCATCCAGCCCCGGCATCATCACGTCCAAAAGGACCAGGCTGGGGTTCTCCGATTGAAACAACCGTAAGGCTGATATTCCATTATCAGCCTTGATCAGTTTGATTCCTTCCTTGTTTAGGAATAGTTCCAGGGAATCGAGGATCTGGACCTCGTCATCCGCGCCTAATACCACATATTCCATGTCTTTCCTCCATTACAGTGCCCTGCATGTCCGTCATTCCCCCGCTGCCATGCAATCCATGTCCGTCATCTCTCCGCTGCGACGCACTGCGTGATCACTTCATCCAGATTTTTGTCGAACGCATAGCTGTCTTTCCACTGCGGATCCAGCTCATCCAGCAACATACACTGCAGCATGCCATGATGATAATACTTCGAATTACCGTTCACATATTCAGCGGCGGAGTTCAGATAATTTTTTGCATAAACTGCCTCGCCGTTCTCATACCGTACGACGCGAGATTCCACATAATATGCAGAGCCTTCCATCATCTCATATAATGCTTCTGAAAGCTTTTCTTCCTCCGTAAGGAGCCAGTCTCTTTCCTCTGCCGTATGAATATATTCTAATGCAATCTCGGTTGCATTACAAGTCTTCTCCTCATCCAAGAGGCGGCTGAGGATCTCAAGCTCCTTTGCATAAAGCCTCTTCATCTCAGTGTCATGATCCACGTGCTCCGAAAGCTCCGTCTCGCTCATGATCTTTGTGCTGACCCTGTCCGCAAGCCCGCAATATGCGTTTTGATATGCATGGAAGCTTTCATGCCAAATAACTGCCGAAAGCTGCTCGCCACTGAAGGCCTGAAGATTGATCCAAGTGTCATACTCGGGAACGACCACCTCATATTCCTCACCATTCTTATAAATGCTGCCAACCAGCCCCTCATAGACGGCCGCCCTCTCGGAAACCTTATAATCACCGCCATGATAGTCCACGACCACGTCCTTCTCGCCATTGGAAAAAGCGATCTTATAGTTCATCGGACAGAAGCCCTTGAAGCCCATGTCGCCGAGCTCCTCATAGTCGGATACCACTCTGTCGAGCTCCGTTCTGTTGTTTTCCTTAAGGCCCTTCTCCTTTGTCGCAAATGCCGCGAGCACGAGTACTGCTCCAACCAAAAAATAGAGTACAAATCCTAACTTTTTCATCTTTTACGTTCCTTTCTTGTTCAGTGGATCAAGCCTCTTTTTTTCTGAAAAACAGAACCCCAAGTCCTGCGATCCAGATGAAAAGAAGACTGGTAATGATGACATTGACATTGATGGGATTGCCCTGTACAAGATTTCCTGCCTGCTTGCTAAGCCCCGCAAGATTCGGAAGGATCTGAAGGATTCTCTTGATCACCTTTCCACCAACTCCCGTGAGCGCTGCTGCAACCAGCGTCAGGATGCTTCGGAATGCGCCGCCCGCGAACAGCAAGATCATGATCACACCCGTCACGGCTACCGGAAGCTGAATGGAAAGCGCCGTCGTAAGCATGCAGATGATCGCAACGTAGAGCAGCATGAAAAGCGATGCTCCGATGATTTTTCCAAGAATATTTGCATATCCGTTCACGATCGCAAAGATGCAAAGCGTAGCGTACAGGATCCCTCCGGAGATCCAGGAGACGATCATGTTTCCTGCAGCGAGGCTGAAGTGATATCTGCCCTGGTCAACTCCCCTTGACCATACAAGATGACTTGTGCGTCTCTCATATTCATTCGGAACGGTCGTGACCGAGATGGCGAGCGCGATCGCTCCGGCCAGGAAATTCACCACGTTGATCAAGATGGGGATCAGTACGTAATAATCATTGATCCTCTTACCGCCGACTGTCAGACTTCCCATGTCCGTTGAGAACAGCGCTACGACCAGGATTCCAAGTATGGTTGTGATATATAAGGTCTTCTTTCTGATTTTTTCTCTTACTACGTTGATCGTGATTTCCATTTGATTACTCCTCTTCTCCTACCAGTCTGATAAATTTATCTTCCAAGCTCTCACTGTCGCTTCCGTTCGTCCAGGTGTCGATCACCTTTCCCTTTTTCATGATCACGCCTCTGTCACAGATCGCTTCAATGTCATGAAGGATATGGGAGTTGATGATGATCGTCTTGCCCTTTTCCTTGAGCCTTCGAAGCAGTTCCAGATTGTGCTTTCTTCCGAGTGCGTCAAGTCCGGCCGTCGGCTCATCCAGGATCAAAATGTCCGGATCGGAAATCAGTGCCTGCGCAAGCGCAAGTCTCTGGATCATGCCCTTCGAGTAGTTCTTGACCTTAACCTTCGTGTCCTCAAGCCCGGTCAGATCCAACAGACTTCTCAGATAATCCTTGTCCTTCTTTTCCTTCTTGTCCTTCTTGCCCTCGATCCCCGCGTAGTAGCTCATGACTTCCATTGCGGTGAGATACGGAGGGAAATATGGAGTTTCCGGCGAATAACCAATCTTGGCGCCTTCCTCTATCTTGATGGTTCCCTCACTCGCCTTAGAAAGTCCAAGGATCATCTTGATCGTCGTCGTTTTCCCTGCCCCATTCGCTCCCAGAAGTGCGAACACCTCGCCTTTGTTGATTGTAAGCGACAGATTATCAACCACCGTATTTTCTTTATACTTCTTCGTTACGTTCTCAAGCTTTATAAATTCCATCCTTTTCCTCTCCCTGCTAGGTTGTTTTCGTTTTCATGTCTTTATCATAGCCCTATGTTTCAAAGCTACCTTAAAGCCAACCTAAAGATAACCTAAAGATGGAATGACATAAAAAAACACCCTGCGATACCCGTTCGTACCGCAGGGTGCCACTTGATCAAAGTGCATCCCTAGTCGTATGACAACTCCATCACATAATTCAGCGTGCACATGGAAACACAGTCTTCTTCCTCCAAAATCTTTATCATTTTCAGAAGCTCTGCCTCTTCCATGTCCCTGGTAAACTCAATCTGATAGTCCTGCGTCAGCTCTATGTACCCCACGATCTCAAATCCGTACGCCGCACCAAGCTTCTCCATCTTCTCCTTGGTGCAATCCATTTTTGCGGAGACAAGAAGCTGATTTCTTACATACTTCGTGCCATCAGCAGACATGACCACGTCATCCCTCGTCGGATCCTTCGCATAAATCTCCCCAATGTTCTCCTGCGAAGAATCTTTTAGAGGCGTACCGTCACTTAGGATAAACTCCACCGTTGCGAAGATTGCCTCCAATTCTTCCTGATACTTATCAAACCAGGTTTCCCCGGCGCAATTTATAATGGCACAGCCCCTGTATTCATCCGACAGCGCGATGAAATCCCAATAGGGATGTCCGTCATAAGTACCCTTATGTGCCGCATGCCCATTAAAAGTCGTCTCCACGGATTCCAAGCCCGTGCCGCAAACGCCAAATCCCTGTGAATACTGGATGGAAATACAGCCGTTCGCATCTCCCTCCGTCTTAGGATAGATGGCAATGCCAAGGCAGCTTACGGGTATGTCCTCCGTCCAGGAGGAACTCCAGCCCCAGTCATCAGGCAGACACAGAGAAATGTTACAATACGCGCCTTCGGGCGGTGCGATCGCCACCTTTTCCCATGCTTCCCCCCTCTGCCCAGCGGTGTCTTCTTCATCCGTTTCCGACTTTGGCGGCATGTTTCCCAGGAAAGGCAGCTCCGTCCCGCCGGTTGTTTTTACCGTCACGCTGCTTGGCATTTTCGTTTCTTCATAAATCAGCAAAGTCACCTTCGGAAAAGTGAACGCTTCCGTCACCACGGCTCCCGGATCAGGCGCCGTTTCCTCAACGGTCACGCAAAGATTCCCCGCCTTGTCTGCCTCAATGTTCACGATGCTTATCCCATAACCGCCCGTGGAATGCTCGCCGCTGCAAATTTCAAGAACCCAGGGAGCCCTCGCATCATTCTCGTAGCGATAATACCCCCAGTCCTTGAATTTGGTATCATATTCCTCATATGCGCCTATCTGATACCGAAATTCTCCAAGGGATCCTTCCTTTGGAAGCGTGCCGTTTTCACTAAGCGCCGAGGTCTTGCCTGGCTCATCATAGCCAATGACCTCCACGCTTTCGATCTTAGAAAACTGAGAAGGATAAGTTTCCAAGATTTCATTGGAAGCGGTGATCTCTAGAAGCAGTCCTTCCTTCGGCTCAACCTTGCCCTCAAGCCAGCTTGCCGGCATTGACATGACCCAGCCCTGTTCAGTCCGTATCTCCATCGACT
>CAMZDG010000017.1 GCA_947305245.1 uncultured Lachnospiraceae bacterium | reverse complement strand
ATCCAGCCAGGATCACGATCAGGTTGTCACGATTGTCCTCAATGCCCTTTACCAGGGTGTCGATCGCCTCAAGGCCGAAGCTGTCGTCCCGTCCGCGATACAGGCTGTAAGCCTCATCGATGAACAGCACGCCGCCGATGGCGGAGGAGATCACCTTGTTGGTCAGGGGCGCCGTGTGGCCCACGTAGCGGCCCACCAGATCCGCCCTGGAAACCTCCACCAGCTGTCCGCCGGTGAGCACGCCGATGGACTTTAAGTACTTACTGATGATGCGGGCAATGGTCGTCTTACCGGTACCGGGATTGCCCGTAAAGATCATGTGCTTGGAGAGCTCGCTGACCTTCAGGCCCTCTTCCGATCTTCTCTTTTGCACCTTATAATATTCTTCGAGGCCGAAGATATACTCTTTCACCTTTGCCAGGCCGACGATGGCATCCATCTCCTTGCGGATCTCGTCGATCTCGCCGCGATAGCCTTCCGGAAGCAGGGCAGAGAGATCGATCATCTCCTCCTCATACTTGGCCATCACCTTGCCGTTCTCGATCTGAAGCAGCATCTTGGCATCCTTGGGATAATCTCCCTCGAGCTTTGCCTGTGCCAGCGCCTGCATCACACAGTCATAGAAATCACGAACGCCCTTAAGGCCTGCTTGCTTCTCCGCCTTCGTCACGCTGTAATCCAGGAAGTCCTCTGCCACCTCCAGCTCAAAGAAACAACGATCCTTCGCCTTCTCCTTGAGCTCTGCGAGCTCTCCCTCCGCGATCTTGCGGATGGCATCGTCATCCAGCTTTGCGGTCACGCAGACGTCGCCCAGCGCGTTGATAAAGGGAGCGCCCATGATGCCTGCCACCTTGTCGATGGACTTCTCCGTCACAAAGATCAGATATTTCCCGGATGCCGAGAAGGTGCTGACCACCTCCGACGCCAGGGAGTTCTGTACGTTCACAAGCTGGCCCTTTTGCATCACGTATCTCTCGGACAGGCGAAGCTGGCCGTCGATCACGAGGGATGCCACGTGGGTCAGGAAGGACGGGTGACAATTCTCAAAATTCTCGAACAGAAGCACCTTGGAATTGCTCGACAGCGCGGAATAAATGTCCTGCAGGAAAAGCTTTTCCATGGAAGCGTCCGTATAAATGCCAAGGTCCATCACCTTGACGTCGGAGCTCTTGAACACGCCGCGCTTGGAAAGCTCCTTCGCCGTCTCAAGCAGGGCAAAGTGCTTGCCGGTATCATTCTTTCCGGTCAGGAAAACGCAGTTTAACGCCTTCGGCTCCTCGGGAGGCATCACAAAGGGTCTCTTAAAGGCGATGATCAGCTTCTTGATGAACTCCTCCTGACCAAACACCGTTTTTTCGATCTCTCCCGCAAGTCCGCCAAATTTCTCCAGGATCTCTTCCCTCGTGGCCTCTGCCTGCGCGGGGGTGTTGGTCTCTAAGCGGTCCAGCGCGGAAGCATGGGAGAATGCGCCCGCACCGATCCCGAAGTCATCCCTGAGATTCTTCGTCAAGTTAGCAAGCTCCTGATTCAAGGTATCCTGATTCTTAAATAACTGCTCATTCAATGAGCTTGCATCCGTTGCAGCCTTCTGCGCGTTCTGGCTCCTGGCCGTCGCCGCCTTCAGCATGGCATTCATCTGTGCCGTCGCCGTGCTTGCCGCGTTCGACAGACTGTCGAAATCCATCGTCGGCGCCGCGCCCCTGCCCGTCACCTTCGCCAGGTTCTCCATCAGGGTCCCGCCATTCTTTTTCTTCAGCTTCTGCGCAGCCTCGATCTCTTCCAGCGTATAGTTTCCAACATTTCCAAAGGCTGACAGCCCGCTCAAATCCCGATCCTTCATTGTTCCTCCTCCAGGTCACTCCATATTTATTAAAATTTTACACCTTTTTCCTTCTCTTCGCAAGGTGAAGCTACGCATTTCGGTTCACCACGCCGATCAGTTCCCGAAACACCGCTTCATTCTCCTGCACGATAATGCAAAGCCGCTCCTTGGCACGGGATACGTTCTGATACAGGAGCTGCACGTAGAGATAATCCTCTCCCGGATACTCCTCTCCCGTCAGGACCCCCGCGGCGTCATAGCTAAACTTGCCGTCGAGCACCACCATCACCCTGTCGAATTCCAGTCCGATCACGTCATGCGAATCCTCATAAACAGGCGGGATAAAGTGGTAGCCCCTCTTTTGACCGATCTCGATCAGCCTCTGCGTCTCCTTTTCATTCCCCGACGCCAGCACGTCAATGTTGGGAAAGGCGACGTTGGAACGCTTCTTTAAGTCCAGAAGCGAATTGATAAAGGCATAAATCTCCTTGCTGGTCCGAATGTTCTTTGCGAGCTTTAGCTCCTGAAAGCCCAGGACCTGCCTTAGTCTCTCAGGGTTGTTCCGCTCTCGCTCAGACTTTGAGAGCACCTGCTTTAGGTCATACACGAACAGGCACGCCTTGATCCGCCCGCTCCCATATTGCTCCAGTACCGACTCCAGTTCTTCCTCGGAAAGCCGCTGCGTCTCATCCACGCAGACCACGTCATAATCCGCCTTGGCCCCAGCGCCGCCGAACTCTCCCGCTTCGATCAGGTCGATCCCCTCGAGCCGGTTTTTTAAGCGCTCGTGCCGCTCGGAGAGCTTGCCGCAGTGGATCACGCAGATGCGATAATCCTTCGAAAGGTCCTTCGCCACGTCATAAAGGACAAGGGTCTTACCCGTTCCCGCTTCCCCCGTGATGCCCCAAAGCGTCGCGCTGGAGCGGCGGATCCCGGTGACGATCTTCTCCTTCATCTGCTGTTGATGCTCCGTCAGGAAATATTGCCCCTGGCAGAACCGTTCCGGCTCGCTGTAGGGCGAGATCAGATAATCCCCCGGCCGAAAGAGCTCTTCGATATTCTCCTGCACGGGGTGCTTTACCTTTCCGAGCCTGCGGATCAGTTCCCGGAAGGTACAGACCTTTAGGCCCGTCTCCGTCAGCTCGTACAGCTTGCCGCGCTTTTTTCGGTCACTTACAAAAGTAAAGCTATAAATCCTCTTTCCGATCAGGGAAAGATAATAGGCATTTCGCTCCAGCTGTTTTTGGATCCGCGCCATCGTCACACTCCGGCTGGCGCTCTTGAGTTCCAAATTGATCACGCATCCGTTCCGCCCCGCCTTTAAGAGATCAAACTCCCTGGATATGTGCGGGATCGGGAAGGAATAGAACCAATCCTCGAAGCAATCCTCCGGCGCGCCGAGCCTTTCGAGTTCCCCCACGATCTGACGGATCTGATCGAACTCCTGCTCCTTGACGCGAAGCTTTGCCTCCCTGTGGGACAAAGACCGTTCGAACAGAGGCTTCACCTCAGGTTCCACGTTCCTCGTCAGCGTATAAATGTTCACACTGCGCATGAATTTACGTCCTCTCTTTATGGGCATTCGCCGTCAAGCTTTCTTCCTTCCCAAGCTTCCCGGCATGGCCCTTTACTCATTCTCCCTGGGCTTCGCCCTCGAGATCATACACCTTCTTGAGGCGATTTAAAGTTCCGCCGCCGATCAGGCCGTCAAGCTGCAGCCGTCCCACCAAGATCCCCGGTGCAATGCCCATGCGGGCGGAAAACTCGCAGATGGACTGCTCCGTAAATCTTCCGGCATGCCGAAAAGCATCATATTCCTTCCGCGGGATCAGTGCATTTCTTGCCCATAGGTTGGCATCCCTCTCATCCTGCTCCGTCGTGCCCTCCTCCTGCCATGCATGGCCAAGAAAGACGTGCGCGAGCTCATGGAACAGACGGCCCCAGAATTCATGATCATCCATCTTCTTCGCCGTCATCGCGATCACGACGCGGTTTCCCGACTGGAAGGTTGCAGACTGGAGCGAGAGCCCCTTGATCCTCGGCAGGAAGACCAATGCGATCCCGTGCCGGCTTAGGATCTCATCCAACTTGGCGAGAGTGCCCTGCGCCCTCCCGGAAGTGATTGCCAGGATTTCAGGGATCATCTCCTCTAGGCCCTTGGAAAGAAAGGTCTCCGCCTTCTTCTCCCTCGCCTTTTTCCGCGCGGCCTGGAGCCATGCCATCACCGTGAGGTCCTCCTTGTCATGCAGCGCAAGACTTCTTCCTGCGAATCCGCCAAGCTGCCATTTCGAAAGCAGGGAAAGCTCCACCACCTCGAAAAAGCTTCGAAGATGCAGCACCTTTTCCTTGACGGTGCGCACCTGCGGCACCCAGCCGAGCTTTGCCATCTCCGCATAGGGAAAGCACTGTGCCAGCTCCACGTCCGCTTCCATCTGCCCTTCCGTCTGGATGCGCTGCAGCTCCTCGCGGTAGCTTGCTTCCATCGCATTCCACTTTGCCGCGGGAATGCCCAGCACCACGGCAAGCCTTGACGCAACGTTGGTCGTCAGCAGCACTTCCCCATTGATCAGCTTGCTGACGTGCTTCTCCGTCACGTCCATGCGCAGGGCAAATTCCTTTTGGAGCATTCCCCTGGCCTGCAATTCCTCCCGGATCTTGCTCCCGGGAGACTGCACTCCGACTTCCGTTTTCTTACGCGCCTTCTTCGCCATGACCTTCTTCTTTTCCCCAGCCATCCTTGTCACCTTCTTTGCGCCCTTCGTTTCCCCGTATTCATGTGAAATGCCCGTCCTTTCGGGCGGGCATTCGATTTACCTACCTGGTAAACCAAGTATAGCACGTTTGTCGAAATACGTCAAAATTCAGCGGCGTTAAAAATCTTGCTTCCGTCCGGCGCTTAGCTGCGGTTTTCGCAATCCTCGCGGATCTCCGCCAGACAGTCCTCCTGATCCATCATCGCGCTCATCATGGGCGCGCTCTCGCACCTGCGCATCTTGCTGACCGTCTTCTCAAGCACGGAATAATTCAGTGCGGTTCCCACGGCGTCACACTTGTAGTTCACGGCGCGGCTGGCTGCAATGCCCATGCGTCCTGCTTCCTTCGCGGCGTCGATGTTCGCACCGAGGAAGATGAACTCCCAGTTCTTTGCCCTGCGCTTCTCGATCAGGCTCTTCACCTTCTCGTAGGAATACTTCTTGCTGGCATTCTCCATCCCGTCCGTGGTGATGATGAAGATGGTCTTTTCGGGGCGCTCCTCCTTGGGCACTTCCTTGCGCACCTCCTTGATATGCTCGATGGCTCCGCCGACGGCATCCAGCAGCGCCGTGCAGCCCCGCACGTAATACTGCTTGTCCGTCATCGGCTTGATCGTCTTAATGTCCACGCGGTCATAGAGCACCTCGGTCTGATCATCAAACAGCACCGCCGAAACCAGAACGTCTCCCTCTTCCTTCTTTTGCTTCTCGATCATGCCGTTGAACCCGCCGATCGTATCCTTCTCCAGTCCTCTCATGGATCCGCTTCTGTCCAGTACAAATACCAATTCCGTTAAATTCTTCATAGTTTTTTCTCCTTTCGCGTCTTTGCTTTCCTTCCCCGTCAGGGGCGTTCCTTTTTCTTTCTGAGTTCATCCTATCACAAAGCGCGAAAAAAAAGGTCGCCCGGAAAGCGACCTGTGGGGACGGGGTTTGTGGGTCATTTTTTGACCCGCAAACCCCGTCCCTCTGGATTACTATTTTCGAAGGCTCATCTCCAAGATCTTATCACAAAGGTCTCCGAAGGAGATGCCGGCAGCCTTTGCCTCGACCACAAGATGCGCGTCCTGATAGAGCTGCGGCAGGGAGTCACATTCCAGGCAGACGTACGAACCGTCCTCGCGCACGATGAAATCCACCTTGAAATATGCCTTCACGCCAAGCACGCAGGAAACTCTCTCTGCCATGGCGCGCAGCTCCTCGGAAAGCTCGTCCGGGATCTCTGCGGGGCACTTCTGTACCGTCTCGCCGCGAAGGGACTTGCCCTCCTCCTTGTTCTTCGTCTTGAAGGGAAGCACCTCGATCACGGGGAATGCCTTTCCGTCCAAGCCGCCCACTGCGAATTCACGCCCGGATATATACTCTTCCACGACGATCTCGCTCTCCCAGCGGAACGCCTCCTTGAGCGCCTTCATATATGATTTCTTGTCCGTCGCAACGGAAATGCCAAGGCCAATGCCGCCGTTGTTCGGCTTTACGATCACGGGATAGGACATGCCATACTCCTCGGGATCACCGATCTTCTCATTCTTGAATGCACAGAAACCCTTCGGCACGGGAATCCCTGCCTCCTCCAGAAGCTGCTTCGCAACAGACTTGTTGGAAGAAATGGCGGAGGAGAAATAATCACATCCCGTATATTCAATCCCCAGAAGGTCAAATGCCGCCTGCACCTTGCCGTTCTCGCCGCTCGCACCGTGCAATGCGATAAACACAAGGTCTGCCTGCCGGCAGATCTGCAGCACGTTCGGCCCAAAATATGCGCCGGACTGATCCTTTCTGCGCTTTCTCACAGCCCAGAGGTCCGGAATGTCATTCGGAATGTTCTGGGGCTCGAGCGTATACTTCTCGGGATCACTGAAGGCATCCGGAATGATCTCCTCTTCCTCGGCATAACCCATATAGGCATCCAGCAGGATCACGTTGTGCCCCTTCTCGGCCAACACCTTGGATACCACGTAACCGCTCTTGAGCGACAGATTTCTCTCATTCGACAGACCACCGGCCAGAACGACCACGTTCAGATTCTCAGGAAGCTCATACTCCTCTTCCTCCTCCTGAGCATCCTCCACGACAAGGTCGGAGCCATCCATCTGAAGCTCGAGGGTCTTGAGCATCTCCTTCGTCATGCTGACGATCTGCAGAACGCCGCGCACCTGATCCGCCGTGAGATCAACACCATATTTCTTACTGCAAATGTTCTGTACCTGCTTGACCACAACGCCGCTCGCATGCATGATCAGGAAGTTGGAAAGATCGATGATGGCGTTAAGCTTCTTCGAGCCTACAAGATCCTCGAACATGTCGATGATCTTCACGACCTCATCCATCTTAAAGTTGACCATGATGTCCTTTAATGCCTTGAGGAAATCCTGATTCTGCCGGGAGTACTTGATGCAGAAGGCCAGCACGTACGCCGTGTTGTCCGAATACGTCGGATCTCCCACCAGGTCGCACAGGAGATTAATGTACTCAGTTATGGTATTCCCCTTGCCGATGGCGAAGGCCTTCTCCACGAGAATGCCAAGGAGCTTATTGGTCTCAGCCTGCTCCTTTGCGCTGACGCCGGAACGGATCATGCTGTTGATGAACTGATCCATGATCTGCATTTCGGGGCGCTGTCCGTTGGGGTTGACCCGCATGGCATATTCGCCGTTCTCGCCAAAGTCAAAGAAGGTGTTGGGGCTGTGGCTCTCCGCAAACCCAAACTTACCGTAATCATAGCCAATGTAATAGGTCTTCTTGCCAATGTCATTCATGAGAATGTTCACGTAGTCAAAGTCAATGTTATGATTCTCGATGATGCCTTGGCGCTTCTGAATGCGCTTTTTATAATGCTCGATGAATTCATCCGAAAAGCCCTGTCCGTCGAAGGAGACGCATCTGTCCGGCGTGTCGTTCAGGATGGTGATGTACTTCGCCTTGTTACCGCCCTTGGAGTGACCGATCACGGACACGGTATAGTCCTCGAGGTGCAGCTTCTCATAAACGCTCTTATACCACTCCAGGGCGTTGATCTGCTGTAGGGAATCCACCTGGTTCGCCCCCAGGAAATCATCCACCCACTCATTGCTGGCAGTGCCGCGGAAGGCCACGACCGCCTCCTTCGTCCTTTCATTCAGGATCACGGCAGAGATGCCGCCGCCTCCGCCATACGCGGTGTCAAGATGCGGGCAGACAATATAGGCATCCAATATGTTCGGCTTTTTCTCCAGCGCCATCAGCACGTTCTTCCAGTCAAAGCCGTTCATGCAGGTGGTGTACACCAGCTCGTCGTCGATCTTTGAAACGTCGATCCCGTTCAGATACTCCCTGACGGTCCGATCATCCGCATTGAGCACGGAGACAAAGGGGAAAATGTCAGGCAGGTAAGTTAACAGCTCGATCAGGAGCAATTCATCCATCTTGTAAAGCATTTCTATCACACTCTCATTCTTTTCTCTTTTTGTACTTTGGAACGTCTCTTACTTCTTCACCTGAAAGCACTGGAAGGTCACGCTGACGATGCTTCGAAGATTCTTTCGATTTCTCGCGTATGCGTCGAGCTGCAGCACGTCCATCTCGTCAAAATCCTTGAGCCCGGTAATGAAAAAGATCATGCCGCTTCCGTAGATCCCATTCTCCTCAAAGAGCTCCTGCACCTTTTTCGAGAGCGCGCCCGCGTCCTCATAGGACGGAAGGCTCGCCGCGTTGATAAAGAGCTCCGCGGTCCTTCCAAGATGCGGCCTGCGGTCCATCAGATCCTTGCCGGACTTGATCTCATCGCTGATGAGGAAGGGGAAGGTCGTATATGCCCTGGCGGTGATGCCGCCCTCTTTCAGGATCTCCTCCACCAGTCCGTCATATTCCTTCTCATAAGGCACGTCATAGAAATTGTCAATGTAGACTCCATTTTCATTCTTTAGCAGGTACTCCACCTCATCCAGGCCAGGCTGGATGAACTGCAGCTCCACGCATCCCTTCTTCGAGGAGGGCTGGAAAGAAATGACCTCAAGCTCCTCGTTCGGATATCTCTCCTTCAGATAAGCCATGCCGGCACGAAGCTCCGCAAGCGCCTTCTCCTGATAGTCAAACAGCTTGCCCTCCAGGATCCTCTCGCCGTCCGTATAGGCCAGATCCAACAGAGCCTTTTCCTGATCCGTCATTTCAATGATCGCCATTTTTATCTCCTTTCCGAGAAATCATCCCATCTCTATTTCTTCGATCAGGGCCTGATATACCATTTTCAGGTTATTATTTTCCGTTCGAATGTTGCGCACCAGATTGATGCTGATGAGCCGAAGCAGCTCCACGCCGCTCTGCGGATGCTCGTCGCAGAACTTTTCAAAGCTCAGGTGATCGATGGAGAGCGTCGTGCAGGGTGACTTCGCCTTCACCGTTGCAGAGCGCTTGTCATTGTCCACCATGGCCATCTCGCCGAACACGGCATGCATCTTTGCCTCCAGCGTCGCCACGACGAACTTGTCCCCGAACACCGTCGTCTTGATGATATCCACGGTCCCTTCCGTCAGGATGTACATCTCCGAACCGGTGTCCCCTTCCGTGATGATATTCTCACCCGCCTGGAACTTGCGCACCTGGAGCAACTCCCCCAGGATCTTCAGATCCTCATCCTTTATCTTTTTTAGCAGGGGAAAATCCCTCAATTCCTTTAAGTGATCCATGTCATTTCCTCCCCGGCGTCTTAAATCTCATCGCCCAGAATGATGGCACCCATGTTTTTCCCAAGCAGATAATCATCTCCGGGATTCAGGTGCGGACAATTCGTCTCCATGGTCTTTACGGATTTCAGCCTTTGTATGATCTCGCCGTAATTCGTGGACTTCTGCGCCTCCGAAAGGATCTGGTGCTTTAATTCCTTCTCCACGCCCATGTTCTCCAAGACGCCCAAAAGAAGAATGTTCTGCTCCGTCTTATACCACTGGAACAGTTCCCCATATTTCCTGCCAACCCACTGATCGCCAATGGGCGCGATCTGCACGGACACGCCGTCGCCGTTATCGAGGAACGAGGACATCACCTTGGACATGCCACTGTAATTCGTGGAGGTGGAAAGAATATAGCGCGTGTACTCGTCAACGTACACCACCTCCGCACAGTTCTGGCTCTCCAGATAGTTCTTGTAACGCTCCGTCTTTACCTCGGCGCAAATGTGACACTTGGGATTCAGCTTCCGGACCAGAAGCGCCGTGACGAACACTCTCGAGTCCACCAGCTCGTCGTCCAGGTTCTCCTGATTTTCCCCGATGATCAGGAACTTCGATGCCTCCTTCACGTTCGCGTTCAGGAGCGTTTGCTCCTCCGTAAAGTCACCCCGAAGGAGGTTGAGTCCTTTTAGCTCATGATCGTCCCTTAAGCTCTGGAGCTTTACGTCATCCACGTTATTGATCAGGATAATGTCGGAAAGCTTTAAATCTTTATTCTTGCGCAGGATCCCCTGGATCAGGATCTTTACGTCATTTTTCCAGCCGCATATGATGATGTGCCCCTTCATGCCCTGCATCTTCTTTACTCCTCTCTCCAAATTAAGCCTTCTGGCAACGAAGGCCGACGAGACATAACCCGTGATGGAGGAAAGCCCCACCATGCCAAGCACCAGAACAAAGACTCCGGCGATCCTGGTCCAGGCACTGTCCACGTACATATAATCATTTCCCGTGACAGCCAGGAGGTTAAACACGACGATATCCCAAAACGGCGTGTGCATCCCCTCATTCTTCAGCACCAGGTAGCAGAAAAAGCATAGCAGCAGATACAAGGTCAAAATGAGGAGGATCGTATGAAGATGAATGAGTTTCAAGAACCCGATAATGCGCTTACAAATCTTTTTCATATCGTATCCCACCAAATTTGTACACAATCACAGCATATATTTTAGCACATTTTATCAAAAGCCTCAATAGAGACTTTCAGATTCTTACTGTCCCTGATCGTACGTAAATTTGATCCTCTCATAGATGTCTTCGAAGTCTGTCTCCCCTTTTCCGCCCGTTCATATTTCGTCCGCTTCTTGATCACGTCGATCCTCCAATTCCCCGGAGACACGATCTCAATATAATGCTAGATAAGTCAAGGCATGGCATATATTACTATGCCATGCCTCGAACTTTAAAATATGATTGCATCACTTATCGATTACAACGCGTTGGTCTCTTCCAAGCGAATGTTTTCAATGGCGCCGCAGCTAACGCAGGCGTCACACAGCACGACAACATTTCGTGCTTTCACTTTGTTTACGTCTTCCAGTGGAGTAAAGCACACTGGACTCAGATGAGACTTTGTCCTTAACACTCCCGCCTTGAGCTCGCCCCCACATCTCATACATTTTTTCTCCATCCCAATTCCCTCCTGAAATACCTTCCTGAATCCTACCCAACTGCTACTTGATGATATGTCTATCATATTTCATTTCGATGGAGGAATATAGTCCGTAATTCCGCATATTACAGGCCATTATTGTGCATCAGACCTTCTCATTGCTTTGCAAGGCAGAATCAGAAAAGGCCACCACCGATATCCCAGTGATGACCTTTTTGATAGTAGCTAATTCTGTAGGAACCTTAAACCGTCAGCTCGAATTCCTTGACTTTCTTTCCGGTCAGCTTCTCGCTTCGGGAATCGGGTGCCTGGCCGCCGACGAAGATCTTTATGGGGCCGCCTACCTGGAGCTCGCCGTTTACGTCGAATGCGCCAAGGGCCTCTCTCGGAAGAGCGATCGTCACGTTTGCGCTCTCGCCGGGTGCAAGGAAGAGCTTTTTGATCCCCTTTAACTGATAGTTGGGAGCGCCTTCCACAGCCGTCTTGACATATACCTGCACGGTCTCGCCGCCGGCCATCTTGCCGACGTTGGTCACGGTCGCGTTCACGACGGCGCCGCCATCCTTTGCGGTCACGGTGACGTCAGAATAATCAAAGTCAGTGTAGGACAGGCCATATCCGAAGGGATACAGTGCCTCACCCTTCATGTAGCGATAGGTGCGTCCCTTCATGGAATAATCCGTGAATTCAGGAAGCTCTTCCGTAGAACGGTAGAAGGTCACGGGAAGCTTGCCCTCAGGGTTCTTCTCGCCGAAAATGATGTCTGCGATGGCAAGTCCGCCCTGTGCGCCGGGATACCATCCCTGCAGGATCGCGGGAACGTTCTCGTCCGCCCAGTTCACTGCCAGCGCGGAACCGGAAAGCAGAACCAGCACCACAGGCTTTCCAAAGGAGCAGATCGTCTCGAGCACATGCTGCTGCAGGCCAGGGAGGTTCAGGTTCGGCTTGTCGCCGGAAGCGAATTCATTGCCCTGATCGCCTTCCTCACCCTCGAGTCCGGAGTCCAGACCCATGCACGCGATGATCACGTCACTGTTGGCACAAACCGCCTTCACTTCGGAGATGCGGTCATCCTCCTGCCCAAGGCCCTGCGCCTTCTTATGGCAGAGATGACAGCCCTCGCTGGCGAGCACGCGAACGTCATCGCCAAGGTATTCCTGAATGCCCTCCAGGATCGTCCAATAACGGGAAGCGGTGCCTTCATAGTTGCCGACGAGCGCCCTTCTGTTATTAGCATTGGGTCCGATCACGCCAATGGTCTTATATGCCTTCTTATCAAGAGGCAACAGCCCTTTCTCATTCTTCAGAAGAACCACGCACTTTTCCGCTGCCTTGCGGTTCAGCGCCTGATGCTCCTTCGTGTCCACCTCGGCATAGCCGATCTTGTCAAAGGGATTCTTCCCCTTCTCATCAAACACGCCAAGCTTCATGCGGGTGGTAAAGAGATTCACCAGAGCCTCATCCAGGCGGCTCTCCGAAACCATGCCCTCCTCCACGGCCTGCTTCAGGTAATGGAACAGGTTACCGCAGTTCAAGTCACATCCGTTGTTCATCGCCATGGAGACGGATTCCACGGGCGTGTCCGTTACGTGATGGCCCTCATGGAAATCCTTGATGGCCCAGCAGTCACTGGTCACGTGACCGGTAAAGCCCCACTCGTCTCTCAAAATATCCTGCAACAGAGTCTTGCTTCCGCAGCAAGGCTCGCCATTGGTGCGATTATAAGCACCCATCACTGCCTCCACGCCGGCTTCCTGCACGCAGGCCTTGAATGCGGGCAGATAGGTCTCCGCCATGTCCTGCTTGGAAGCGATCGCATTAAAGCTGTGACGGATGTCCTCGGGACCGCTGTGCACGGCGAAATGCTTCGCACAGGCTGCCGCCTTCAGGTAATTCTCGTCATGTCCCTGGATGCCCTCCACAAAGCGAACGCCAAGACGGGAGGTCAGATACGGATCCTCACCGAAGGTCTCGTGTCCGCGGCCCCAGCGGGGATCACGGAAGATGTTTACGTTGGGAGACCAGAAGGTCAGTCCCTTATAAATGTCAGTATCATTATATTCCTGCTGCGCATTAAACTTTGCGCGGCCCTCCGTCGAGATGGCGGTCGCCACTTCCTCGATGAAGTCCTCGTCAAAAGTCGCAGCCAGTCCGACGGACTGCGGGAAAACGGTTGCCACGCCGGCTCTCGCCACGCCGTGCAGCGCCTCGTTCCACCAGTTATACGCTTTGATGCCAAGCCTTTCCACTGCAGGAGCCCAGTTTAAGGTCTGTCCCACCTTTTCTTCCAAGGTCATCTGCGCCACAAGCTGCTTCGCGCGCTCGCGGTACTCTTTCACCTTTTCCTGATTCTTCGCAATTTCCATGTTTCGCCCTCCAAACAAAATACTACAAAACATATTTTTGTTTATTGTAGTATAAATATCATCCCCTTGGCAATAGGGAAAATTGCCTTATGTTTGTCGGATATTGTCATTCTCATGAGGGCGCTTTTAGGAATCCTCCCCAGTCATTCCAAAAGCCTCCCTGGCCTGTTTTCTATACTGCTCCAGGTCGGCCTTAAGTCCAATTGAGGACATGCGCGACGCGCCGTCGCCCCAGATGATCATCTGCTCCAGACCATCTGAGGTCGCCACCGTGACCTGATAGGCAGAGGCCATTTGATGCACGGTCTTTTCGATATATTGATCTGCCGTCTCAGCTTCTTTTGTGTAAACGACGAAAATGTTGTCCGCCTGCTCCACCGTGCCGGGATTTCCCTTCACCTTATAAGCGTCAAACACCAGGATCAGAACGCCTCCCGTATAGCCCTGATAATCGCTCATCTCGCGAATGAGGCGGTCCCTGGCGCTGCCCACGTTCACCGAAAGGAGCTCCCGAAGCTCCGGCCAGGCGTAGATCACGTTATAACCGTCCACAAGCAGGCACCTCTCCTTAGGAGCCCTCGCGGCGACCGCCGCCTTCCCGGAGGATCCTGCCGCCGAAGGTGCCTCCACTCTGCGATTCCCGCGGTGGTATCTCCGATATCCCTGCCTGTCATTTTCCTTGCGGTTCTGGTTCTTCCTTCCCTGCGCGAATATGGCGTCGATCTCCTCCTGACTGATATAGGATGACCCCGATAAGTCACGGCGCACCCTGGGAAGTGCTGCCGCTTCCCCTGCCACGCGCAGGGTTTCCCTGCTGCCTTCCGCATCGTCATCTTCAGCGCCACCTGCAGGCTCTTCCCCTGCTTCCTTTGCCTGCCATTTCTTCGCGGCTTCGAGATAGTCCAGGCGAAGCGGAAGATGCGCCCAGCCGCAGACCTCATTCCAGGGAACCAGTGTCCCCGCGCCGTGGACGCAAAAGACGGAACCCGTTGGATTATCCAGGTCTCCTTCCGGATCATACCCAATCCTGGCGATCACTTCCTCAGGCTCCTGACAGGGCTCATAGCCTTTCACGGTCAGGGAGAGCTTTCCCATACCCTTCGTGTAGGAAACGACCTCCCGTGCATAATCCCACATCTTCGCCACGGCCGCCGTCCCCGTGAGAATGGCGGTGTCCCCATAGATTTCAGGTGGTTCAAAGCTTCCGCCCTTTCTCGTCACGTCCGACATGGCACGCCCCACGCACTCCTGCGGGAGCTCCAGCCGAAACGCATAGATCGGCTCGAGCAGGATGCACCTGCCGTTTCGAAGGCCCTGACGGATCGCGCGGTAGGTCGCCTGCCTGAAATCACCGCCCTCGGTATGCTTTTCATGTGCGCGCCCATCCGTGATGCTGATGCGAAGATCCGTCACCTCGCTCCCCGTGAGCACGCCGGGATGCGTCCTCTCCTCCAAGTGTGTTAAGATCAGTCTCTGCCAGTTCTTATCCAGATCATCCTCACTCACCAAAGAGGCAAACTGCAGTCCGCTCCCGCGCTCCAAGGGCTCCAGAAGGAGCTGCACCTCGGCATAATGCCGCAGCGGCTCATAATGTCCGACGCCCAGCACCGGCTCCGCAAGCGTCTCCTTGTAAACGATGCTGCCATTTTCAAACGATACCTCAAGGCCGTACCGTTCCATCATCAAACTCTTTAAGATCTCAATCTGCACCTCTCCCATCACGGAGACATGGATTTCTTTGGCACGCTCCTGCCATCTGACGCGAAGGAGCGGCTCCTCTTCCTCCAGCTGTCGGAACAGTCCGAGCGCCGTCACGGGGTCATACTCCTCCGGCAGTTTCACGCCATAAGTGAGCACAGGCTCCAGACTGGGCTGCGCCTCTTCCCTTTCATAACCGAGCCCCTGCCCGACAAAGGTTTCCTTCAGGCCTGCCAGCGCGCAGATCTCTCCCGCGCAGGCCTGCTGAAGCGTCTCAAAGGTCAAACCGTTATAAAGCCGGATCTGATCCACCTTCTCAGAAGTGTTGAGGATCTGCTTCGCAGCAACCTTCCCGCCCGTCACCTTGACGTGCGTCAGGCGATTTCCCTGCTTGTCACGGCTGATCTTGAACACCCTGGCGCCAAACTCCTCCGGATACTCTGGCTGCGGCGCATACGCCGTCATGCCGTCCAGCAGTGCGTCCACGCCCTCCATCCGAAGCGCCGAGCCGAAAAAGACCGGGAAAAGAAGCCTGTCCGCGATGGCCTCCTCCATGCTCTCACGAGAGATCGATCCCGTCTCCAGATACTCCTCCATGAGGTCTTCGCTGCATAAGGAGACCTCTTCCAGGAAGGCTTCTTGGGCCTCATCCTCGAAGGCTTCTTCGGCACCGTCTGCGGCAGTTTCTTCCCGCTTTGCGTTATGCCATGCCTGTCCTGGACCAAACTGCACGCAGGATGCATCCAGCTTCTCCCGCAGCTCCTGCATCAGCCCTTCACGGTCCGTCCCCTCCTGATCCATCTTGTTGACAAAGAGAAAGGTCGGAATGCCATAGCGCTTAAGGAGCCCCCACAGCGTCAGCGTATGCCCCTGTACGCCGTCCGCACCGCTGACCACAAGCACGGCCAGATCCAGCACCTGGAGCGTTCGCTCCATCTCCGCGGAAAAGTCCACGTGCCCCGGGGTATCCAGGAGCGTGACGGCGAGCACCTCCTCCAGCTTTGGATCCTCCCAACGAAAGAGCGCCTGCTTGGAAAAGATTGTGATGCCGCGGGCCCGCTCCAGCGCAAAGTGATCCAGAAAGGCATCCTGATGGTCCACCCTTCCCGCCTTTCGCAGGGCGCCGGAAAGATACAAAAAAGCCTCCGCGAGGGTCGTCTTTCCCGCATCCACATGCGCCAATATTCCAATCACTAAGCGTTTTTCCTTCATGTCATTTTCTCCAAGTAATAACCTCGCCGCGGCCTCATCCGCTTACTTCCGGCCATTGCATCCTCTTTGGCAATTATTTCGCCTTTCGCCAATTTGCGTCCGTCTCCGTGCTGGAGGCCGTCGCTTTCGTGAGCTGATAGAGGATCTCACTCAAATATCTGGGCGAGATCTGACGGAGCATCAGCTGCTTTTGCTCCTTATTCTTGCCGTGAGAATATCCGGTGCAACACTTTTCGAAATCCTCCACCGTATAGATCCCCGCATCGAATACCGTCACCTCGTCATTTTCATCTCCCGCATATGCGCCGGAGAAACGAAGCTCCACGCCATATCCGGCCTCGACGTCCTTGCGCCAGAAGCTATAATAGATACCCGCATCCTCTGGCATTCCCTTGTTCCAGCCAAGCCCCGTCAGCTTCCCGGACAAGGAGAGCCCGTTGAGGATCTTTCCTCCAAAGCGCTCCAGCTTATTGCTTCCAAGCTCCTCTTCCGTCGGCTGATAAACGGGTCTGTCCAATTGCTCCACCGACTGCGTGATCTCATAATCGGACAGCTGCTCCTTCCACGCGTCAATGGTCTCCTTGTCAAGCTCAATGGGATGGACCAGACCGATCTTGCCTTCTTCGGGAAGCTCATACTCTTCCTCGTCCACCGTGTTGAAGGTTCCGTCCTCCAGATAACGGAAGGTCGTCTCCAGCTTTCCGTCCCGGTAATCTCCCCAGATCAGACTGATCGCGAACTGATGCATCAGCGGGTTCTTCACGAAAAGTCTCTTCCAATTCTCTGCCGTCCACTTTCTGTCCAGCGACATGGCAAGCTCCAGACGAAGCGCCTGCGTCTTCACGGTGGTCTTCATCTGCTTTTTCAGCTCCTTGAATTCCTCCAGGGCCGCCGTCGCCTTCGCCTCATCGTCATTCTTTCCAACGGCGGGCAGCGACTTTAACTTCTTGCCCGACTCGTCCTTCACCTCCACGTCGAGACTCGGCGAGATCCTTACCGTAAAGCTTCTTGTTCCATAGTCGAAATGACGCTCCATCCTTTCATCAAATCCGAGATCCGGCACAATGCGGTCCGCGAGCTCTTCCACGCTAAGACCGAGCTGCTCCGCAGCAAAGGTCATGGCATCCTGCGCCGCCTTGCGCACCTGCTTATGCTTATACTTACGCGCCATGCCGTCCACGACAAGGAGCGCCGTCGGGCTGTCGTTGAGTGCCAGTGCCCTTACGGCATCCGCCGCCATGGCTCCCCTGGAATTCTCAGCCCACTCATTGATCTGATGCTGGAGCTTCGGGACCATTCTCGCGCCGCCGTGGATGGAGGTGCAATAAAGCACCCATCTCTTCTTTGCCTCAGCGCCCGTTGCAATAAATTTCTCGTAGACTGCCTCCATATAGGTTGCAAGCTCGGACGGGTTCAGCCCGTCCGTCAGGATATGTACGTCCTTGCTAAGGCCGGCAGCAGACGAACCCGAATAGGAAAGCAAGATCGCCTGCAGATATTCCTCAGATGCGAGGGCCGGCTCCGCATCACAAAAATGAACCTCGGGCATGGGCTGATCATAAAGCCACGCGAGCGACTTCTTCCTTCCGCCCTTATGACATTCCTTGACATAGGCGTCCGCCGTGAGGATCTGCGGCGCGGCGCCTGCGTCAGCCCCTTCGGAATGACCCTGAAACCCCGTCCCCCCGGTTCCTTCGGTGCGCAGGATCTCGCGCAGAAGATCGATCACCTTCTTGCTCTTTTCCTGCTCAAGCACTGCAGCCAGCTCCTCCTTGTGGGAGGAGATCTTTTTATACTTTGCCAGCACCATGGCCGCCATCTCACGCTCCGCCGACTTCTTGGAGGTCTTCAGCATCTGCAGGAAATCGTCCATCCAATCCTCGTGCGCGGAATAGATCTTCACCAATTCTTCCTTGGCCTGCTTGGAAGAGTCTCCTGCATACTTGAGCAGCTCTGGCTTGTTGGCCACCGCATCCTTGTTCAAAATGGCGATGCCTAAGATCCTGGCGGAGACGGGCGCATTCAGAAATGCCGCAAGCGTCTCCTCGCGCTTTGCGGAAAGCACCTTGGCAAAGTACTTTTCCAGTTCCTTTTGTTTCACTTCACGCTTTCCGGCATAAGCATCCAGGAGCAGGGCTGCAACCTTCAGTCTCTGCAGAACGGGAAGGCCTCCCCTCTCCATGGAATCATACATTGCCTTCATAAGATCCGGGACGAAGTTGTGATTCTTGTCCTTGCAAAGGCACTCCGTCGTATAAGTCAAAAGCCGCAGTCCCAAATACGCCAGTGCACGGTCATAAAACGCATCCGTCCCGAAGGTCGCCGCGTAATTTAGCACCGCGCCGCTCAAATTCTGATAATTGGAGTAGCCGTTCAGCTTTGCTTCCCATGGGAGAACGGCTTCGATCCCCTTAACGCCCGTCAGATAATCCGTCGAGTCGGCTCTGAGTGAAGCGTCATCCTGCGGAACAATCTGCGCGATGATCTTCTGCTGGATGGAACTTTTCTCTGAACCCATCATGGGTTGCAATTTCCCTTGAATGAATGCGAAATTTCCGCTGGACTTCGCCGCATCCAACAGGACCTGATAACTATTTAAGTCCGCAGAACGTATCGCCTGCAGATAAGCATCCGGAGCGACCTTCGTCATGAACCCAAGCAGCTTTCCCGCGATCGTCGTCGGCGCCGGTGCCGACATGTAAGTTCCCTGGCGTCTTCCCGCGAGCCACTGAATGAGCATCAGGTCATCCAGCCCGAAATCAACTCTCCAGCGCTTGATCTCCTGATCCATGCCATTTTTATATTCCGCCGCATACATGTACTCCATGGCCTGCCGCTGCAGTCTTCCGCTCAGGCAGATCCGCAGATATTGGAAAATGACGGGAGACAGCCTGTAGGTCGCAGCCGCATGGCTGATCAAAGCGCCCGCCCTTTCATTCATCAGCGCAACTGATCCATTCGAGGTGAACGAAAGGATCTCTGCCGGGATCGGCTTCCTTACGTTTTTCTCTTTGAGGAAGTCGCACATCGCCTGCTTCACTCCGCCGGGGATGGCCGTGTTAAAGGTCAGATCCAGGATCTCAGGGAACATTTCCTGATACCTTGCGAACTCCTTGGGATACTTCGTCACATAGGAGTTGGTCTCAAATCCAGAGCTCCCCTCCCCCGTATTTACGATGCCAAACAGTCCGTTCAGGAATCCAAGCACGCCCTTCTCAGCCTGCTTCGCCTCTCCGCCAACGGGCTTCCCGTCCCAGATCTTATTCTGCGGACCATCATAAAACATCGCCGTCAAAATGGCATAATCCTGCCCGCCCGCCGACTTCTCCGTATATTCCATGGCAGCCTTTAAGTCTTCCCGGTTTTCCGTGATCTTCAGCAAGTTTTTAAAACGGCAGTACAGCCCCCTTCCCCAGCCCTGGGCTCCCGCATCGAATGCCACGCGGATCTTCGCGGGAAGAAGCATGCGCGACTGATAAGCACGATTATATGCAGACACCATGCTCACGCCAAAGATCTGGAACAGCACTTCCAGATAGCGCTTGCAGGTTTCCGTCTCCTTATGCCGCTCCAGACGCTCGATGCATTTCTCGATCTTCTGCTCCCTGTCCGCATCTTTCGCGCCAGAAAGATAACCAGACAGCGCCGTGATCCCGAGATCACAGGTCTTAGTCTCGCCGTTTACGTACTTTTCCGCCGCCTCCAACTGCTGCGCCGATAAGCCACAAAGCTCCAGGCTCTCCAGCAATGCATCCTTCCGATCCTCCTGTGGATTTCTCATCGTTTTGTCCCTCCGTTTTTGTCTTACTCCTGTTCCCACTCTCTTTGACTGATCCGGATCCCCGCTTCCTCAAGGCCGCTCAGCCGGATCCCCTCTTCAAGATATGTTATGATCCTGCAAAAAAGTCCAACCACCTCTTCGGCATTCTCGCCGCCGATCAGGTGCCTTTGCTTTTCCAGTAACTCCGTGAGCTCCTCGATCCTGTCCGCCAGCCATTCCATGCCATATTGCCGCACGAACGTCTCCTCCCGCCTGCATCTGTCCTTCAGGCTCTCCGGCAGACCCGTCAGGCCACTCTGGAAGACATCCGTCATAAGCTCCCTGCACTGCATCAATTCTTCTCTGATCTTTTGCTCCTTCAAGTGAACCTCCGATCCTTTCCATCAATTCTTCTCTAGCCGGACCCTCTCAACCGTCTCTATGGGATAGAAGATGCACTCCCCGTCCCTGACATAGATACTGCCAAAGAACACGGGCAGTTCCTCTTCCTGCCTCTTTCTTTTCTCATGCATTCGCTCGAGGCTGCGGATCGCAGTCTCTTCCTGCTTCGAAAAGGCAAGCTCCCCGCGAAGGCGACGGCCCTGAAAATCCTCCAGATAAAAGACGGACTTTTGTCGCACCTCGTCGTACTCTACGGACAAAAGATCCTTGGGCCGAAGGAGAAAGAGCTTTTCCGCTTCCGAGAGCTCTCCCTGCGCCTTTTTTGACCTCTCAAGATATGCCTTCCACATTTCCTCGAAATCATCAAAAATGATTTCTCCGATGGCATCCGGCAACGCGCCTCCCACGCGAAGAAGCTCTGCGTGCGCCTGACTCGTGGAGGAGAGTCTCCCCTCCGCATTCGCCTTCCCGTCCCTTAGCCGCACGGTGGCGGAGCACAGCTGGAGCAGCGTGCAGGGAAGTTCCCACGGAACCTGTTCTCCCGCATTCCCTCTTCGCTTCGCCTTCTCATAAATGGTCGGCCTCGCCGCCGTATAGGTATAAAACGCTCGCGATCCCTCTTCGAAAAAGTAGATGGTTTTTCCTGCATATCCGGACGCGCTGCGGAACTCCCGCATTGCGATCCCGTGAAGCAAAAGGTCTGGTACGTCCATATATTCCGACCGGAACGCTCCCGCGAAGGTCAAAATTCCCTTCCCTTCCGAAACAGCGCGCTCCAGCTTTCCCAAAAGCGCATGGCACTCTACGATCTTTCGGAGCAGGTCGGCCGCAGTGATGTTCGCCCTTCTTGCGTGATATCCCGAAACCATTTCCGAAAGGACGCGGAGCATCTCTTCCAGATTGGGAAGCTTTGCGCCGTGCGCCCGAAGCGAAAGTCGCTCTAATCCAAGCGGCGTCTCCGGGGAAAGTCTCGCACTTCCCACAAGCAGCATCTCATCTAACAGGGCTTTCGCATCGGCAAGAACCTCCGGAATGCTTTCCGAATCGAAATCATCCTCCGAGACCACCGTCTCTTCCGCAAGCCCTTCCGGCGTCACCACGCCATTTCTGAACTGCCAGGCCAGAATGGCTGCCACTTTATGAACACATAGCTTTTCATTATGGCACGCGCTGCAAGTCGAAAGCTCTATGGGCCAGCTCAGCTTCACCGTCCACTGGAATTTCAGATTTCGCACGGTGATCATATTTCCTTCCGCGATCTCGAAATCCTCCTCCCAATCAGTCTGCGTCAGAAGCCCCATCCATTCCTTGTCCGTGGCAGCCTTTCTCAGTCGCTCCGTAGGGATCTCAAGAAGCCTGCTGCCCAAGGTCTTTTCCTTGGGTTCCTGCACCGCTTTCTGGCTGGTTGCTTCCTGCCCGGCTGGTTTTCCCTGGCTGGTTGCTCCTTGCCCAGTTGCTACAGCTTGGCTGGTTATTGCTTCCTGCCCGGCCGCGCTTTCTTCGGTCTTTCCTTCCTGCGTCGCCATGTTTTCTCCAACCTTCTGCGCCGCAAGGATCGTCATGATGACATGCTTGCAGATACTGGTGGAGGGACAGCTGCAGGTGCTGCTTGTCAGCGGGAGCTTTAAGCGAACGGAGATGTCGTCATATTGCCCGAGGATCTCATCGCCCTCCTCCGTGATCTTAACGGTTACGGACTCGAGGTCCTTGTAGGACCTCTTCACGATCCCTTTATTGGAAAGGCCGATGAGGTATTCCTCATCCACGGTCTTTAAGAATTGCATGATCTCACTCATGGATGATCCCTCCCACCCACTCGGCCAGCTCTCCCGGCGTCATGGCGGCCACGTGCGCGCCAAGCGCCGCCATCTTTGCCGCCGCGTTCCTGTTATAATTGGGGTTGGCCTCTTTGTCGAGCGCAGTCAGGACAATCACCTTCACGCCGGCTTCCATAAGGCTTCTCGCGCAGGCATACATCTCCTGCGGCCCACCCCCTTCATAAAGGTCCGTCACCAAAACGAAGATCGTCCGCTCCGGGATCGTCACCAGGCTCTCACAGTATCGCATGGCTTTCCCAATGTCCGTTCCGCCGCCCAGCTGCACGTTCATGAGCGTCTCCACGGCATCCTCCACGTATTCGCTCAGGTCCACCACGTTCGTATCAAAGATCACAAGCCTCGTCTCCAGCATGGGGAGGGAGGCAAAAATCCCCGCCATGACAGAGCTGTGAATGACGCTGTCCAGCATGGAACCGCTCTCATCCACCGCGATCACCACGTGCCAGGTGGTGTTCTGCTTCACGCGAGAATAAAAATATACCTTCTCCAGGACAAGCCTTTCTTTTTCCTTGTCATAATGCTTCAAATTCCGAAGGATCGTCTTTTTCATATCCAGGTTTCTCGCCGTCGCGACGGGACTTTCCTGGTTCTTATCGATCCTGCCCGTCAGATTCTGGCGGATCTGCTGCTCAAACTTCTTCCGAAGCTCCTCCACGACCTTTCTTACGATCTGCTTCGCCGACTGCAGGACCTTCGGGCTCATGAGTCCTTTGAGCTGCAGGATCAGCTTCAGAAGTTCTTGATTTGGCTCGAGCTTTTCCAGAACGGATTCGTCCGTCAAAAGCTCCGTCATGCCATAGCGATCCAAGGCTTCCTTCTCCAGGACTTCGATCGTCTCTTTCGGGAAAAGCCTGTTGACCTCATTGATCCACTTTGACACCGTGAGCTGCGATCCGCCGCTTCCGCCCATCAATTCCTTCGGATCCCGAACGCCCTCGTCCTCGCCGTATTCCCTGGAATAGAGATAGTCCAGCACGTTGTCCATGTCCACGTAGGACTGGCTTCCCTCGCCGAACGTGATCTGCCCGTCAGCATATCTTCCCAGCATCAGCCGCCACTTATTCAGTTGCTCTTGTCTGCGTCCGTCTTCCACTAGGTCCTACCCTTCCATTCCCGAAAGTATTTTTTTCTCTAGTGCCTTGCCATAAGCGTACTCCTCTGCCGTCACTTCCCTAAGCTGTGCGAACTCCCTGCCTCGCAGTCCGAATCGCTTCGCAACCTTTTCCGCCAGGCGGTCCATCTCCGCCGGCGTAAAGAAGCTGAACGCCAGCCGAAGCTGCGGCAATACCTTCAGGAAGCTTTCGTAATCCGTTCTTTGCAGGAAATCATCCAGCATGTCGATCATGCCGTCCCAGGCAAAGATCACGTCCCTTGCCACGAAAAAGAGTCCCCGCACGAAATCTGCCGCCCTCCCGGCCTTCTCGCCGGATGCATTTAAGTACCCCCTGGTGGTTTCCGCGATCTGCTCCGCGTTTAGTTCCCCGTAAGCATATAACAGTCCATACACGCCGCCTGCCAAAAGCGCGTTCAGATCCGGCGCTTCGGACATCTTCCCGAGAATGTCGATAAAGTAATCCCGCTCTTCCTCCTGACCGGCGCCAAGGAGCGCGCGGTACAGTTCCTTTAAGGCCTGAAGCACCTTCGCCGCGTCTTCCTCCTTGACGTTCGTAAGGTGTCCTAAGAGCGCAAGGAGCTTTTGCATCACCAGGTCCCTGAGCGGCGTGAGGTCCATCTCATATCCGTACAGATCCTTTCTCTCCATGAGCATGAGCAGGTTGGAGAAGGTCTGCGTCAGTGAGAAGAAATCCTCACTCCCCTGAATGATGGCATGCAGCTTTTCCAGGCTTCCGGAACGCTCCAGCCCAAGATCCATCTCGAAGGCCTGCACCAGAAGATCTGACGCCGCGCCGGCATCGGTCTCCTCCTGAAAGCGCTTGTCCGCAAGGGCCCTGCAGGCCTCCTCAATGGTCCCGCCATAAATGGCAGCCTCGATCAGCGAACTGGTCACCAGCGGCTGATAATGATATTCCCAAATCTCCCGGATCAGATTCCTGTCCTTTCGAAGCCGAAGGTTCGGCCCTTTCTTTCGAACCGCAAACCCCGTCCCCAAGAAGCTCATCCGAAAGAGAAACGCACTGATCTCGCGATGTCTTTTCTTTGCAAAGGGCGACAGCGTCAACTCCTTTTTCGTCGCGGCATGCACGTCCAAACGATACAAATGGCAAAGCCTCTCAAAGTCGCTGCAAAGCGGCGGGAGCTTTGCGTTCTTCGTCAGCTTCCCGATCCGATTTCCCGTGAGCCTTTTGAGAAGAACGCGCATGGGCCTGTCCGTCGCCAGCTGATATTCTCCCTTGACATAATTGGACAGCACGCCGTCGCGCAGCTCATGAGCGCCCGGAAATGGCTTCCCGCGAAGGAGCGCGAGGTTCTTGCACATGGTCATGGCGCAGATTTCATCGAAGGTGGAGGGATATCCCTCCTTCTGCCGCACTTTCTTTCCGACCTCCACAAGGAACTGCAGGATCACCTGACGATAGACCTCGCCCGCGTCCGCACCATCCTCCTGCATTCCTTCCCAGATCCTTTGATAAAACATGGGGTGCGGCATGCCGCTGCAATAGCCGTTCAGCCGGTCCGCCGCCTCCATGGAATAAGACATCAGATAGGTACCGACATCCTTTTCGTCTATGGCATGAAGCTTACTTTTAGGCTCGCTCGCCGTAAGTCCCTCCGGAAGGTCCTCCCCAAAGAGGTCTCCGCCAAGCGCCTTCTCCTCCTGCCCCCAAAGCCATGCCTTCGGACCGACGAGGCCTGCCACGTGAAAGCCTCCCGTCACCACCAGGATTCTTTGATGCTCCTTTATGGCCTTCGCGATCTGCTCGCGCATATAAGCTTCCCTGGCTAGACATCCGTCCTCTTTTAAGGCGCTCACCGTCGTGCTCGCCCTCGAAAGCACGCAATAATATAAGACATCGCGCAGGAATTCGCCAGTCTCCTTGCAAAGCCCGTCCATCTCGAAATGGCTCTCCCAGAATTCCTCAAAGCTCCGAAGACCGCTTCGCTCCACGACGCCGGAAATAAAGGCATTCTCCGCGAGATACCTGTCGTCGTTATAACTATTCTTTTCCTCCTGCCTGCGAAGGCCCATCCCTTCCTTCTCAGCGATCAGGATCTCTTCATAAGGGAGATCCATAAAGCGAAGGGAAGCACCAATCGCCGTTCCTTCCCGCATCGCCACAAGCTCCGGCGACGCATCCAAAAAGGGATAATAACACCGATAATCTTCCGCCTTCTCGTCGATCAGACCCTTCTTGTCCCGATAGGAATAATAAATACAGAAAGGTGCCTGCGTCTCAGGGTCCGCCATGTCAGGAATCATCCCATTGGCGTTCTCGGGCCCCTCGATCAAAATGCAATCCGGCCGATATGCGGCGATGACTTTTTTCAGGTGCAGGGAACAGGCAGGACTGTGGTGCCTGACCGGGAAATAAAAACATTTCCCCGTGAGGCTGCAGGCTTCATCCATCAGCCTAGATATTTCTTCGCCTCGTAATACGCGCTCCATATGCCGCCCTCTTTTGCACTTTTATCGCGAATGACCGTCTGGAAATAACTGCGCACCTTCGGCAGGTCATCCCCGTTCTCCTTCGCCACGGCGCCGACCAAGTTCTGCACCATGGCATCCATGCTGATCCTCGAGTCGCCGTAATAATATGCGCTCATCATGGTCTGATAGAATACGGACACTGCCTCCGCCGTGCTCATGACGGCTGCCGGCCTGTCGATCTGATGCCCCATGGAGGAAGTCCCCTCGCGGAGCTCATGATAGGTGGTGGCAAGCACTTCTGCGGCGGATTCGTCCACGGTCATCTCGATCTGATTCTCCTTCGTGAGCTTCTCAACTTCCTGGATAATGATCTGCTTCTCTAAGGCCACCTCCCGCACGGGGAGTACCGTCTCGAAATTGAAACGTCTCTTCAGTGCGGAGCTCATCTCATTCACGCCCTTGTCTCTGGTATTTGCCGTCCCGATCACGTTAAAGCCCTGCTTTGCGAAGAGGAGCCCTCCGTCACCGAGCTCCGGCACGTTGAGCACCTTGTCGCTGAGCACGCTGATGAGGCTGTCCTGGATCTGCGCAGGCGTTCTCGTGATCTCCTCGAAACGCGTAAGGATTCCCTTCTCCATGCCCACATATAGCGGGGAAGGCACCAGTGCTTCCTTCACGGGGCCACGGTCCAGCAGCATCGCGTAATTCCAGGAATACTTGATCATGTCCTCCGTCGTGCCGGCCGTGCCCTGGATGGTATTTGTGCTGACGCCTGAGATCGCCGCGGACAAAAGCTCCGACAGCATGGATTTCGCCGTGCCAGGCTCGCCCACGAGCATCAGCCCGCGATTGCCCGCCAGCGTCACGATGCACCGCTCGATCAGCGCGTCATTGCCATAATATTTCTTCTGGATCGTGATCTCCCCGTCACCATAAGGAATGGGCTTTTTGCTCCCCAAGATAAAGGTTCTCACGGCCTGCGGGGAAAGCTTCCAGCCGATCGGCTTTCTCGCCGTATCCTGACTTGCCAGCGCCTCCAGCTCTTCCCGATACTGCACCTCCATAGGCGGTCTCATCATCTTCGCTTCACTCATCTTCTCATCCTCATTTCCATCGTTATTCCATATAGCCTTTAAGTCCAAATATTAATCGTCCTGGTCCGCTATTCTCGTATAATAGATTTGCGCCGGCCCCATGTCCTTCCGCAGCGTCGCGGGATCCCTAAGCTTGCGTAATAATATCCAGGCACCGTACAGATCTCCCGCGCACCCCATAAGGTGCAACGCAAGCAAAACCAAGATCAATGTTTTCACAAATGGATCTCCGATCAGGAAAAAAAGACCGACAAACAGAATCCCGAAAACTGTAAATGGCGCGAACAACGAAACCAGCGAAGTGATCCTGTATAAATAAATGTCCGGCACGCCGCAGTATGCCGCCGGCGGCTTGAATCCGAGCATCACCTTCTGCTTTGTCATAAGCTTATAAACCGCACCATGCGTCAGTTCGTGCAAAGAAACGTACAGGAAATAGGCGACAATGACTCCGATGCCTCCAATGATTGAAAATCCGCTCCGAATCTCGCTCCATTGCGGAATTATGTAGAAAAACAAGACCATGTTGAACGCAATGACAGCGATCACGAGGGCAAGCAACTGCATTCCCCTACTGCTTTTCTTGTCATAAGCGTCAACCACAAGCGCCTCGACATACCCCTTCGGCAACTCCCTTTCATAAAATCTGCCCATTCTTTCCGTCCCCAAACCCTTCTCAATTCGCATATCTTTATTGGCTTGCGTCTTCTCTCCCCCAAAGAACTTCCCCCAAAATCCACCTTTTTGATTTTAACATATATCCCCGCATCCTTCAATGGTTGCCGTTTTTTTCATATGCCGTTTTTTCTTCTTTCTCATGTTGTTTTTTTCTGTGCCCTTCTCCATGCGAAGTCGGTTTTTTCTTCTTCCTCATGTTTTTTCTGTGCTCTTCTCCATGTGAAGTCGGTTTTTTCTTCTTGACAATTCACGCCACCTGGATTATAGTCATGAAGGTGACAGGCGCCTGTCACAAAAACAATATTATGCTAGGGGAGCACGTCGCTGAGATTGAAGGAGATCCTTCAAGACCCTCATCACTTGAACCGGATAATACCGGCGGAAGGAAGCAACGCCAATATGAATGCTGCAAGCGGTCGAATGATCCATCATGATCCGTCCAGGCACTTCGCATTGGCATGACGTGATTCCTCCCAGTAAACCGCGGGGGATTTTTTATTTCCCGCAAAAATATCACACTAGGAGGATTTTTTTATGCTTTACAATCAAGTTGTCAATGACTGGGGAGAAACCACTTATGTCCCCACAACCCTCGGTAATGTTCTGCTCGTTGTCGTAATTCTTGCACTGTTGGGAATCTCCCTGCTGTTTGTGAAAAAGCACAGTACCAAGCTGTCTATTAAACAACTGACCTTCTGTGCCATGGCTCTCGCACTCGGCACCATCCTTTCCAACGTCAAACTTTTCCATTTCCCCACTGGCGGTTCCATTACGCTTCTTTCCATGCTTGTCATTTGTCTGCCTGGATATTGGTTCGGACTTGGCGTTGGCATCATGACGGGCGTTGCCTACGGTCTTTTGCAACTCCTGTTTGATCCTTACGTACTTTATCCCACACAGCTGATCGTAGACTACCTGCTGGCCTTTGGTGCATTGGGTCTGTCCGGTCTCTTTGCTTCTCAAAACATAAAGAATGGGCTTGTGAAAGGTTATGTCGCAGGTGTGCTTGGCCGCTTTGTTTTCGCCGTGATTTCCGGTTGGATCTTCTTTGGCTCTTATGCCTGGGAAGGCTGGGGAGCCCTGCCCTATTCCATCGTTTACAACGCAATTTATATCTTTTCCGAGGCAGCCATCACCATCGTGCTTCTCCTCTTGCCTCCGGTCAAGAAAGTCATGGGCCAAATCAAAACCATGGCAACTACCTAAGCTTTGTTACAACGCATGGCGGCCATCTAAGACTAGTCAAACGGCATGGCATCGATTTAGCTCCGTCGAATCACATGTTTCGCTCAAGAAAGTCATCTGTTCCAACCGTTTGAGAAGGCTTATGGCTAAATTACAAACTATGTGATTTCTTAGATGCCATGATTTATCTGCCTTTGGCTAAAATGCAATCATAGGGATTTCTTAGATGCAACAACATCGTATTGTTTCAACAGTCTTTGATCTAAACTGCAATCATAGTGCTTGATTAGATGCAATATTGTCAAAAAAAGCCTAGCAACCATTTATCTAATTCACAATCTCATGACTTTCTTAGATGCAATGGCATCAAAAAGCACTAAAAATGCGAGTTAAATTTTGGGCTAAATAATGGTCGCGCGACTTTCTTAGATACAGTACCACAAAAAATGTCGGGCAAGCTTGCATCTAAATTGCACTCTTTATATTATCTTAGATGCCATGGTTTAAAAGACTTTATCTAAATTGCAATTGTTGGGCATTCTTAGATGCATAATCATCAAAAATCGACTGTGTTCATGCCGATCATCAAGAAATGCTGATCACAAAGAAATGCCAATCGTCAAGAAATACTGATCATCACGAATACAGATCATCAAGAAATAAAGGAAAAGCACGGCCGCGGACAAATGTGGACCGTGCTTTTTGATATCTATGTTTTGAGAAAGAAGCTTGCTTCAATCTTGTTTTGGGAAAAAGAAAGTTTTGGAAAAGAAGCTTGCTTCAATCTAATTCCTGGAAAGATGTTTGTTGCACTCCAGTATCAAGGAAGAAGTTCCTACTGTCAGGTTCTAAAGGAAAAAGGGTTCCTATTTCCACGTCTCCAGGTGGAAGGAGTAGAGGATCTTCTCCTTCACGGGAAGGGTGGTCAGGCGCTCTAGCGCCTCCTGGTAGTAGTCGAGCTGGGTCGAGTAGCGGTTCCAGAGGGCTTCCATGCTCTCAATGGAATCCGTCTTATAATCGAGTAGCACGATCCCGTCATCTTCCACGAAGTAAACGTCAATGATACCCTGGATCAGAACCTTTTCTTCCGGAGGGAATTCCTCTTTCAGGCGCTGCGCGGGAATTGCAAGAACGAAGGGCTGCTCGCGCTTTAGCTTGCCAGGTAGGTCTGCGCGGACCATGCGATATCCCAGCTCAGATTTCAGGAAATTGCAAATCTTTTCAGGGCGTACGGCCTTTCGATATTCCTCGGACAGACGAAGATCGCGGACCTGCGCCAGCAAGAATTCTTCCACGGCGCCTGTCAAATTCGCATGCGCCAACTCCTCCTGGTACTTTTCAAAGGTCTCCGGAAATTCTCCCTTCGCATACCCCAGCACTTGTTCGAAGTCGAGCAGTTCCATGACGCGGTGGTACGCGTTGCCTCGCACCGTTCCCGTGACTTCCTCACCTTCTCTTCGGAATTCCGGCACATAGCTCTCCGTCTCGTGCTCCTCAAAGGCATGGAAAGCAGCTTCGTCACTCTCCGACATGGCGGCGATCTTTAGCTCTGACACTGTGGTCTTGGTATACAGATCCTTGAGCGCGCCATACGGATACTGGAAGGCAAAGCGCTCCTTAAGCTTCTCCAAAGCCTCAGGGTCCGCCAGATCTGCTGCCCGTTCCAGATTTTCTTTCGACACGCCAAGCTCCAGTTGCTCCAGCACCTGACACTTAAGCAACTCTTCCCCAGAAACCATTGTGACCAAAAGGCCCGTCTGATGTAAAACCGGCACAAGAAAATCCAAAAAGCATCCCGCCTTCATAAACTCCAGATAGGACAGACGCGCGTCCGACATAACAGAAAACCGCGCCTCAGAAAGGATCGCTTCCGGATCCTCCACCTCTGCCGTCAAGATCACCTTTTCCCTGGCTCTGGTCAGCGCCACGTAGAGAAGGCGAAGCTCCTCCGCAATGGTATCCTCCCGCATCTTCTTCGCGACGATGCTCTTTCGAAGCGTCCTGCTCTGAAAACGCGCCACGGGATTGACATAATCCATGCCGATGCCAAGATCCGCATCCAGAATGACGGCCTTGTTTACGTCCTGCATGTTAAAGCCCTTGGCAAGTCCTGAAACGAAGACCACGGGGAATTCCAGGCCCTTGCTCTTATGAATGCTCATGATGCGCACCACGTCCGCATTCTCGTCCAGCGTCTCCGCCTCGCCGTAATCCTCCTCATACTTTTCCAGCTGCTCAATGTAGCGCAGGAAATGGAACAGCCCATAGTAGGAGGTCTTTTCAAAATCTGACGCCTTCACCAAAAGCATTTCCAAATTGGCTTTTCGCTTGCTTCCGCCGGGAAGGGCCGCCACGTAATTCAGATAATCATACTCCCAAATGATATTCTCCAGCAGGGCGCGCATGGGCAGAAAGCTTGTCTTCTCCCGAAAGGCCTGAAGCTTTGAGAGGAACACCTGCACCTTGGAGTCCTCACTTCGAAGCAGACTTTCATAAAGGGTCGCTTCATGCTCGCCGCCGCGCACTCTGGCGATCTCCTCCTCGGTAAACCCGCCAAAGAAAGACCTCAGCACGCCATAAAGCGGCACGTCCTGCAAAGGATTGTCGATCACGCGAAGGAAATTCAGGACATCCTGCACCTCCGTCGCCGTGAAATAACCGCTCTTTGAAGTGACGTAAGCAGGAATGCCACGCTCCTCCAAAGCTGCCTTATATTGTTCTCCCCAGCCGGTCAAGGTGCGGAGCAAGATCACAATGTCCTTGCACCTTACGCTTCGCAGCGATCCCGTCTTAGGATCCGTCACCTGCCCCTGCCGCAAAAGCTGCGAGATCCGCTCGGCAACGGCGATGGCCTCTGCCTGCTTTGGCTTGATCTTATCATTCTTTTTCGGCTTAGCCACGAGGTACAGTTCGCTCTCCATGTCGCTCAACTCAGGATACTTTGCGCCTTGATGCAGCGCGGCAGCATCATCATATACGATCCCGCCAACCTCCTTGCTCATGGCGCGCTCGAAAATACGATTGACCGTGGAGATCACGCTCTCCCTGCTTCGGAAATTCTTCGAAAGATCGATCTTACACTTCGGCCCTTCGGGCTCATAAATGCCATATTTCTCCAGAAACAGCTCCGGTCTCGCCAGGCGGAAATGATAGATGCACTGCTTCACGTCACCGACCATAAAGCGATTATACTTCCCGTCCTGCTCGCCAGATACGGCCCAGAGCAGATACTCCTGAACGAGGTTGCTGTCCTGATACTCATCGATCAGAATTTCATGAAAATACTCACGATATTGCCTTGCAACCTGCGTGGGTTGCAGCTCCCCGTTTTCCTGCGTCAGGAGAATGTCGAGGGCAAAATGCTCCATGTCCGTAAAGTCGATCAGCTTCTTCTCCCGCTTTTTCTCCTGCATGCGTTCGTCGAAGGAAAGCACGAGGTCGATCAGTTCATTCGCAACGCTTTGACACGCCTGATCCCGCTCCTTGGCCGTGCTTCGCGCCGCCGGGAAGAACTGATCTTGCAGATCTGTCAAAGTCTTTTTCACTTCATCGCGGATCCCCTTCGCCAAATCGCGCTTTGCGGGGTCCACACTGTCATCCTTCTTCCCGGGAAGCTTTCCGAAAACGATCCCCTCAGGCCGCCCAAGCTCTGCCGCCTTCGCGATCATGTCTCTTTCTTGTTCCAGCAGCTTGCCATACACGTACGGACCGTCAGGAAGCTCCGAAAGCCAGATGGCCTGTTCCATCTTCTGAACGCAACCCGACAGAACACCGCTGACATGGTGCTTGAAATAATCATCCAGCTGACCCGAGGTCCGCGTTACCTGAGCCTTCCTGCCTTCCGTCCCATCGCCTTCCGTCCCATCGCCTTCCGTCCCATTGTCTTCCGCTTCGTCGCCTTCTGTCTGCGCATAATCTAGCTTTCTCTCCTTCAGCCATTCCTTCGGCCAGGGGAAGCTGGCCGCATAGCGGGACAGATTCAAAATATGCTCCTCCAAAACCCTTTCCTTGCCGCGCGGACACAGTGCCTCCACGCAATTTAAGAAGCCTTCCCTTCCCTCCGTGAAGGCATCCTCCAAGAGTTCTTCCATGACCTCCTGCTGCAGGAGCTTGATCTCCCGCTCATCCGCCACGCGAAAGGCCGGATCCAGGCCAATCTCCTGAAAGTGATTCTTGATGAGGAAAAGGCAGAAGCTGTCAATGGTCGTGATCTGCGCCGCATGAAGGAGCGTCACCTGGCGCTGGAGATGCTCTGACTCCGGGTTTTCCAAAAGCCTTTCGCTCAGCTTATTTCCTATGCGCTCGCGCATCTCCGCAGCCGCCGCGCCGGTAAAGGTTACGACAAGCAGGCGATCCACGTCCACCGGATTTGTCTCATCACAGATCATGTTGACGATACGCTCCGTGAGCACTGCAGTCTTTCCGCTGCCCGCCGCCGCGGAGACCAAAATATTACAATTTCGAAGATCGATCACCCGTTTTTGCTGCGGCGTAAATTCAACACTCATGCTCACTCACCTCCATCCGCTTAAGGATCTCCTCCTTCGGAAGATCCTCGAGGACGCGCTTTTCGCACCCGGGAATGCCGGTATCGAAGCCGCAGACTTTCCCATAGGGACAATACTTACAAGCCGTCTCCTCGCCGCGTTCATAGGGATTTAGGTCAATGTTTCCGTCAAGGATCTCTCTCCCCGTCTCCTGCAATTTCCGGCTGACAAAGTTCGAGAGCTTCTTTAAGTCCTCCGCGTTCATCACGCTGGATTTCGCGGTATAATTCCCGTCCTTTTTTCGCTCCACGGGGATCGCATCCGATTTCTCCGAAAACTCCCCGTCGAGAAGCCGCACGATCTCCGGGGAATCATTCACGATTCCCTTGGCGCGCAGCGCGCGGTCGATCATAAGCCCAAGCTCTTCCTCCGTCATCTCGCCGCTCTCCTCGATGATGGGGTCATCTAAGTGATAATATAATAATGCGGCAGGGACCACGGTTTTCTCAGGATATTTTTCTTTCATTCTCTCCATGGCAGCATTCACGTAGACCACGAGCTGAAGCTGCAGTCCGTGATACAGTGCCAGCAGGTCAAAACGCCTGTCCCCGGACTTATAATCCATGATCTTCACGTAAACGTGATCCGCATCCTCCGCAATATCCACGCGGTCGATGATCCCGACCAGCTTCATCTGCTCCCGCGAGGGCTCTCCGCCACCTCCCTCTCCGAGCTCCTGCACCTGCCGGAATTTCAGTTCATAAGCGAGCGGCGTAAAGACGCCCTTTTTCAGCTGCTTTTGCATGGTCATTACCGTGCGAAGAAGGATCCGTTCCATCCTCCGGACCTGATACTCGTTTCGGTGATTGTTTTCCAGAATGCTGCCATGATATTCCGCTGCCTGCTTTTTCATGGCCTCAGCCACGGCGCGCCTCGCGAATTCCTCATCAAAGGTAAACCATGTCTTGTCCTCCGCCCCCAGGCGATTCGAGAACTCCTCCAGAACACCGTGATAAACATTTCCGAGATCCACGGCCTCGAAGCCATACTGCTCCCGTTCCCTAAGGGACAGGCCATACTTCAGAAAATGCCGGTAGGCGCAGGCCGCAAAGGTCTCCAAGCGGCTGACGCTGTTCTCGAGCACCTGCCCATAAATCAGCCTGGAAATCTCCGGAAGGAGCCTTGCGTCCTTATGGCGCAGAAATGCCGCCGAAAGATACTGCTCCCGCTTTTTTCGGTCTTCCTCGCCGCCGTACGCCTCATACAGGGTATAAAACTCCTTCTCCCTCTCATCTCGCAGCATTCCGCCTGCGAATTCCCGCAGGGACTGCGCGAGCATGCCGCGGCCTTCCTCGGGCGTCATCACCTGCTCGAGGGCAGGCATCCTCTGCGGGATCTCCACCGTGGCATTCGGGAAAAGACGCCTTATCGCATCCAGGAGATAGGCGGGGCGCATGGCCTTTCCGTCGCTCCCCTGCCTCGAATAGGACAGGAAAAGCCGCTCCGTGGGTTTGGTCAGGTTCAGGTAGAGATAGAAGCGCTGAATGAACATGAGCTCGCGGGGCGTGGGCGCCAGCGCATGCGAAGAATCCTTAAGGAATTCCCGCTCCACGTCGGATAGAATCCCGCCCTTGGAGGTATTTCTCGGAATGATGCCGTCATTGATCCCCAGGAAAAAGAGAGCCTTCACGGGCTTAAAGCGCGTGCGCTCCATGTCACCTACGAGGATGCGGTCCACATTCTGCGGAATGATCCCCACCTGGATCTCAGAAAGTCCTGCCGAAAGGATGTCCGCGAACTCCTGCAGGGTCACTTCCTCCTCTCCGAGCAGCTGATAGATCTGGTTGAGCAGATCCATCACAAGGCGATAGATCTGGGAATACTCCTTGGCACGGGAAGCGTCTCCCTGCGCCTCAAAGGTCTTCGCCATCGAAAGAAGCTTTTGCTCTGCCTTGGCTTCCACCAGGAAATCATATACCCTGTCCACAAATCCTGCCGCGGTATCCTTCTTTTTCTCCGAGAGAAAACGGACCTGCGCAGCAAAGAGTTCGCGGGTGTGATTTAGCGCTTCCAGGGCGGTCTCGTCCTTTGGATCCTGCCTCATCATGGCCTTGGTCTTCTTTGCGAAGCGCTCCTGCCAAGCCTTCTTCCCGCGGATTCCCATCTCGATCACGTAATTCTCCAGCCGATCGGTCTCATCCGCGGAAATCCCGGTCATGCCGCTTCGAAGGTAATGAAATACTGCCTCATAGGAGAAATTCTTCAGCGAAAGATTGAGTCCGCTCAATAGAAACTCCGTGAGCGGATTAAGCGTGATGCTCCGCGTCCTGTCGATAAAGCATGGGATTCCCAGCCTTGCGAACTCGGATTCCACAAAAGGCGCATACCCCTCGAGATCCCCCGTGATCAGCACGATGTCGCGGTAGGCATACTGTTTTTCCCGAAGGAGCCGCTGGATCTGCAACGCGACCTGATGCACCTCCGCGGAAGGATTCGTCATCTCAAAAATGCGGATCTGTCCGGCAGGGCCATTCTCATACTTTGCCTTGTCATAACGGAACAGGTGCTGACGGAGGAACCCTAGCTGATCCATCTGCGTGCCGGCTCCGCTACCATCCTGCCTGCCGGCTCCGCTGCCATCCTGCGCACCTGCCTCAGCTTCTCTATCCGCACGGGCACTTTCGACCTTCTCTGCTTTTCCTTCCGCTTGGAGACTTTTTTCTGCTTTCTTCGGCAGGCATACGTCGCCCTTCCGATCATGCGGGATGCCGGCCTCGGAAAGGATCCTCTCTAAGTCCGCCACCGTCTTTTTCGTCAGTGCAAAGAGCTTTTGCTCCCCGTCCTGAAGATAGGGATCCTCCCCATCTCCCAATACGAGCGTGACGATCACCTCACGGCCAAGCAAGGCCAGCTCCCGCACCAGACGGTACTGGATCGGCGTAAAGCCCGTGAAACCGTCCAGAACGATGACGCTGTCCCTGACAAGCTTGGACTTCGAAAGATTCCGGCAAAGGATGTCCAGCGTCTCCTCCGCCGTCACGAAATGATCCTGAATATACTCCAGAAAATGCGCATAAATGACCTGAAGGTCGCGCAGCTTCCCCGCGAGGGCCTTCTTCTCCTTCGCGAACTCCATCAGATCATCAAGATCCCTGGGAGACACGCCATATTGCATGAACTCCGAGATGGCGCTCTTGACCTCCTTCACGTAGCCCTGCTTATGCAGAAAGCTACCGAGCACCGGCAGCTCCTCCTTAAGACCCGCCTGGATCTTTTGCAGCACCAGATTCTTTCCCGTGTCATCCAGCACGGGAACCTCACGGCAGTCCACCTCCTCGAGCACGCGGTGTCCAAGACGTCCAAAGCTCAGCACGTCAATGTTCAGGATCCCTCCGCGCGGATGCATCAGGGACAGGTCCTTCTGCGTCTGCATGGTAAACTGGTCCGGCACCACCACAAGGAAATTTTGCTCCGGCTCCTTTAAGGAACGGGCGATCACCTCTTGATATACAGTTTGACTCAGCTCCCCGTCCGAGGAACCAAAATAGAATCGAAGCGCCATTTCACCACCTCCATCCAGATCGTCTCACACCTTGCGTCCCAAAAAACTCTCTAAAAAGCCGGCTTGCAAAACTTGTTAAATTTTGCAGCCGGCCCTGTTCATTCATGCGCATTCGTTCATGCCAGTCAGGCGAGATCCAGCTCTACCGGGCAGTGATCGGAGCCCATCACCATCGGATGAATCTTAGCATCCTTGATCTTGTCCTTCAGCTTTTCTGATACCACGAAATAGTCAATGCGCCATCCCACGTTCTTCGCACGGGCATTGCCCATGTAAGACCACCAGGAATAAGCATCCTTCACCTCAGGATACAGCGAGCGGAAGGAATCCACGAATCCGCTCTCCAAAACCTTCGTAAAGCAGCTTCTCTCTTCATCCGTAAAGCCTGCATTCTTATGATTGGTCTTCGGATTCTTTAAGTCGATCTCCTGATGCGCCACGTTTAAGTCACCGCAGTAGATCACGGGCTTCTTCGCATCCAGCCCCTTAATATAATCGAGAAACGCCTTCTCCCACTCCATGCGATACCCCAGTCTCGTCAACTCCCTCTGGGAATTCGGCACATAGACAACGATCACGTAATACTCCTCAAACTCTGCCGTGATGACGCGCCCCTCCATGTCATGCTCGGGCACGCCGATGCCGTATGTGACATTGAGCGGCTCCTTCTTGGTAAACAGCGCCGTGCCGGAATATCCCTTCTTCTCCGCATAATTCCAATATTGATGATATCCGGGAAGCTCGAGGTCATGCTGGCCCTCCTGAAGCTTCGTCTCCTGCAGGCAGAACACGTCCGCGTCCGCCTCCTTGAAATACTCCAGAAATCCTTTCTGCAGACACGCCCGAAGGCCATTTACGTTCCATGAGATCAGTTTCATCGCTTTCTCCTTTGTCTTATCTCGCCAAACCTTGTCTGGTTCCTTACTCTTTCTATTCTACCATCTTCCCCGGAGAATTTCATCCTTTTTCTTTTTTTCTTGTGGTGAGCCAGGGGGACGGGGTTTGCAGGTCATTTGTGGTGAGCCGGGGGGACGGGGTTTGCAGGTCATTTAAAAAAAATTTTGCCCCTGCCGTTAAACAGGGGCAATCAGGATTACTTGAATTCAAAGAACTTTGTGTCGAGCTCCGGGTAGATGCGGTTTAAGGAGATCGGAATTCCGGACTTATTTAGGAACCCGTGCTTACTCCGCGCCACGGCCTTATCCTCACCCGTCTCCTTGTCGTAGATGCGATACGCGATCTCCATGCCAAGTCCGTCATAGGAAAGGAGCTTGGTCTCAATCATGACTGTCTCGTCAAATTTCACGGCGCCGCGATACTCTATGGACAGGGATAACACGGGCGAGATGATCTCCAGCTCCTCCATCTGCCGATAGCCCATGCCCAGCTGATCCAGAAGGTTCATCCTGGCCTCCTCCATCCACTTTACGTAATTGGCATGATGGATGATCCCCTGCGGATCCGTCTCATGATACTGCGTCCGATGCTCATAGGGCTTGATCTTCGGCTTTCTTCCTGCCTTGGGCGCATGCACCTGTATCTCATTCTTTGCCATGTCTAATCCTCCTTTACTCGCTTCGCACATTCCTTTTTATGCTTCTTCCATGCCACCGCACGTTACGCACTTCTTTTGGCCTAGAGCATTACGCGCTTCTTCTGGTCTGGAGCTTTTCCAGCTCCCGCAGCAGCTCTTTTTCCTTCTCGGAAACATTCTTCGGCACCGCGATCTGCAAGGTCACGTATTCATCGCCCCTGCCTCCCTTGGCAGCCGCGATCCCCTTGCCCCGCAGTCTCATTTTCGTGCCCGACTGACTGCCTGCCGGAACCTGACATTTCACCCTGCCGTAGAGCGTCTGGAATTCAGCCTCACCGCCAAGGATCGCCGTCGTATAAGGGATCTTCTCCGTGACGTAGACGTCCTTTCCCTTTCTCGTAAAGACCTGATCCTCCAGCACGTGCACCTTGATGAGAAGGTCCCCGGCGCGGCCGTTTCTTCCCACGTGTCCTTTGCCGCGAAGCCTTATGGACTGTCCCTCCTCGATGCCTGCAGGGATCTTCACGGCCAAATTCTGCTCCTTGCCATGCGCCGTTCCCTGCTGCGCCACCGTAATCACCTTTTCGCATCCAAGGGCCGCATCGCGGAACGAAACCGTGATCTCCCCGAGAAGGTCGTTCCCTCCGGGCGCCTCATACACATAATCCTCGCTGCCGTCAAACCCTCTTCCTCCAAAGAAGGCCTTCAAAACATCATCATCGAACTCCCAGGTAGCGCCGTCATACTGCCCGCCAAAGCCACTGGAACCCTGCCCGCCTGCCCCAGTATATCTTGACCAAGTCCCCTGCCCGCCAGAGCCCGTAAACCCTGACCAAGCACCCTGTCCGCCAGAGCCTGTAAACCCTGACCAGGTACCCTGTCCGCCAGAGCCTGTAAACCCTGACCAGGTACCCTGTCCGCCAGAGCCCGTAAACCCTGACCAAGCACCTTGCCCTGCCTGGCCTCGGTAATACTGCTCCCTCTCTCTTGCGAAGGCCTCGGGGTCGCTCCCCATACTGCCGTCAAAAGCCGCATGCCCAAACTTATCATACAGACGCTTCTTCTCCTTGTCCGAAAGCACGTTATAGGCCTCCGTCACCTCCTTGAACGTCTGCTCTGCCTGCTTATTATTTGGATTGGAGTCAGGGTGATACTTCTTTGCAAGCTTACGGTATGCACTCTTGATCTCCTGCTCCTTGGCATCCTTCTTAACTCCAAGTATATCATAATAATCTCGTTTTGCCATGCTTTCTCACTCCTTTCCCCACATTTTCTGCCGCGCCAAAGCCTGCCCGGCGCGCCCTTCGAAAAAAGCTCACTGTCAGTTCCCGGACAGCAAGCTTTCTCTTCTCGTTGGCTCTTTCTTGTTCTACTTGTGTTATAACACCAATATCAGAAATAGTCAATATCCATTTTCAATTTTTTAGAAAAAGATTAGAATGCCATGCGGAAGATCTCCAGCACGTCCTCATACGCCAGCGGCTTATACCCGATCAGCGTGCGCGTCTTGTCCCTGCTGCACCGAAGCGCCAAGGTCTCCAGGTCTTCCTCCTTCACGCCAAGCTCCGAAAGACAGGTGGGCATGCCAATCGACCGATAATAGTTCTCCTGCAGATCGATCGCGCGAAGCACGGTCTCCTCGGGATGTTCATAGTTAACGTCCACGTTCCAGACGTTTTGGCTCCACTGCAGGAATCTCGGCACGTTCGCCTGATAGACGTATCTCGCCCAGCTGCACCAAAGCGCCGCAAGTCCCGCGCCGTGCGCCACCTTCGGATACATTCCGGAAACCTCATGCTCCAGCTGATGCACCACCAACTGGAAAGCGCGTCCGCACTGTGTCAGACCGTTATGTGCAAGCGAGGAAGCCCACATCATATTCGCGCGCGCCACGTAATCCCTGGGATTCTTGATGCAATCCTCGCCGGCCTTCCTCACGCTCTTCATCACGGCCTCCGCGATCGCGTCCGTAAGATAAGTGTCTTCCCCGGGACAGAAATACCGCTCGATCGTGTGCATTGCAATGTCCACGGCGCCGCAGGCCGTCTGATAGGCATCCACGGTATAAGTCAGCTCGGGATTCTCGATCGCAAAATTCATGCGGTTCATGGGACTGCCATAGCCCCGCTTCATGCTCTGCTCCTCGTCCGTGATCACACAGGAATTGCTCATCTCAGAGCCTGCTGCCGAAAGCGTGAGAATGCATCCCTTCCGAAGGGTCTTTTTCGGCTGCGCCTTGCCCATGTTGTAGTCCCATGGATCCACCGAAGGGTCTGCCGCGCCGTTCGCAATGGCCTTTGCGGAATCCATCACGGAACCGCCGCCCACGGCGAGAATAAAGTCCACGCCCTCCCTAAGGCAAAGCTCCACTCCCCTGCGGACCATCTTGATCTCCGGATTAGGCTGTACGCCGCCGAGGAGCACGTACTCGATCCCCTGCGCCTTTAAGCACTCCTCCACGAGCCCGATCAGCCCGCTCCGCACGGCGCTTCCTCCGCCATAATGGATCAGCACCTTTTTCGCGCCATACTCCGCGAGGATCTCTCCTACCTTCTTTTCCTGCTCTTTTCCAAAGTACACTCTCGTGGGAGTGTCATAAATGAAATTGTCCATGCAAGCCCTCCGCGCCCTTACGGCTTTCTCCAGATTGTCGTCACCTTAAACAGATCACCGTCGATCTCGAGGTCAAGCTTTCCTCCCTGAATCTCCGTAAAGCTTCGCACGATGGCAAGGCCAAGGCCGCTTCCTTCCACGCTTCCGCGCGAGGCATCGCCCCGCACAAAACGCTCCGCCAGTTCCTCCGCGGGCACGTAGAGCTCCGCCTCCGTAATGTTCTTCACGGACACGACCACGCGGTCCTTCTCATCCGTCATCGTAACGTAAACCCTGGTCCCGGACATGGCGTATTTCGCAATGTTATTGAAGAGATTTTCATAAATGCGATACGTCTTTTCACTGTCCAGCTTCAGGATCACCTTCTCCTCCGGGAAGGACAGCCTTGTGGTCAGATTCTTCTCCTCCAGCTTTTCCTTGTTTTCATAATAGCATTGCTTGATCAGATTCGCAAGGTCGCAATTCTGGAGGTTTAGCTGCACGTTGCCGGAGTTCGCCTTGCTGACCTCGAAGAGATCCTCGATGAGGCGCTTTAAGCGCAGGGATTTTTGATCCAGCGTGTTCACGTATTGCTCTCGTTGCTCCTCCGTCAGGTTCTTCTCCTTGAGGAGGTTTACGTAAGTGATGATGGCCGTCAGGGGCGTCTTTAAGTCATGCGACACATTCGTGATCAGCTCCGTCTTCATCTTATGACTCTTGACCTCTTCCTGCACGGCCTTGTCGAACCCGTTCCGGATCTGCACCAGATCCTCCTTCACGGGTTCAAACAGCCCCAGGCTCTCTTCCGGCTCATACTTCAGATTCCCTTCCGACATTTCCATGGTCATGCGCTGAAGCTTCTGATAATCCTTCTGCACTGCCGTCACGTACTGTATGACTAGGAAAAACAGGAAGATGGAATATAGGATTACTCCGATGATCCCCAAAAACCACCCGCAGCAGCAAACGGAGACGATCAGGGCGTTAAAGATCACAAGTCTTCGGATCTTTCCCCTCAGATCCATGCCAAGGTTGATCTCCTGATACTCCCGGTAGATCTTCAGACACCGCTTTCCCAGGAAGGATCCGACGATCAGAAGAAGGCATCTCTTTTTCAGATAGCCCCAAATGCCAAGGATCCGGAGCTCCCCCGCGCAGCCGCCCACGTACCAGGCGATCAGGCAGATAAAAAAGACATACAGATAAGCGGACACGTAATCCACGCGCATCCCGAGGCATAGATCCGTCATCCAGCTGTGCAGCACGTACTCGCCGCTGTAAATGAGAAAGACAAGTGCGGCCACAAGCTCCAGCGGAGCCTTTGCAAGGATCCTGTCCCTGCGCTTTTCCTCGGATCCGGGATTGAGCCAAAGCGCGCCGCATAGGGCAGCGATCCCGAGGATCGCAAAGCAGAATGCCTTGACGGAAAGCGTTCCGAGCTTACGGAAATAATCTAAATAATCGCTGTCATAAAACGTATATCCAAAATTGTTGTGATACTTCTCCCAGGTAATGCCGATGACAATGGTGCAGTTGACGGGCCTCTTTATGATCAGGGCCTTGTCAATGGCATCTCTCAGGAAGGGATATTCGATGCCATTCGTATCCACGCTCCCGCCGAGATAGTTTGCGATCTTCGCATGCAGGACGCTGTTAACGTTCTTCCGGAGCATGTCCGGATTGCCCGAATACAGATTCTTCTCCGCGATGGTCGGCACGCCGTGCTCATCATAATTTACCTGGAACAGAAATGCATAGTCTGACGTATCGATCCGATCAATGTTATTCATCTCACGGTTGCTCAGGATGAAGGAGATGTTTTCCCCGTCAACGATCCAATAGTCATACTGTTCGTTAAAGCTCGCGAAATCATTCTCGTAGCCCTTCAGGCTCTCCTCTACGTTCTGTCTGGCCAGCTCCACCATCGTTTCATATTGGAGCTGCATGCCCTGCACGTCCTCATTTCGATAGGCGGTGGGCACCTCCAGCTCCGTCAGCTCGGGATAGAACAGATCCTCATAACGAAGATATGGCTCCTGTCCCGCCAAGGCCAGCTTTCTGTCACAGAGCTCCTTGTACAGAACATAGTGATAGTAATAAATATACCGGAGCGTGTCCAGGGTGGGCGTCGCGTCCAGGACCACAGAATCCCCGTCTCCCCCTGAGGCGACGACGACACTCTGGGATTTCTCGGACCCGTCGTCACTCACCTCCAACGACACGGAGGTCGAAGAATTCTCCTTTGCCCTCAGATACTGACAATACGCCGCAAAGGCGATCGCCGAAATGGACGCCAGGATCAGTGCCGTCAGAATTCCCATCAATGCAGTTTTCCAGTTCCAGAATCGTTTCATGTCATTGTTTCTCCATCTTATAACCGACGCCCCAGACTACCTTGAGGTAACGGGGATTTTTAGGATCTACTTCGATCTTCTCACGGATGTTTCTCACGTGCACCATGATGGTGTCCGTGTTCACGGCCTTTTCATTCCATACCCGCTCATAGATCTCATCCGCGGAAAACACTCTTCCGGGATTCTTCATCAGGAGCTGCACGATGCGAAACTCCATGGGCGTAAGCTTCACGGGCTCCCCGTCCACAAGGAGCTGTACCGTCTCCTCATTGAGCTCCAGCCCGCCGAGGCGGAACACCGTATCGCTCTCCTTCGCTTCCTCTCCGACCGTCGCCTGCAAATATTTTTCATAACGGCGCAGGTGGGAGTTGATCCTTGCGAGGAGTTCCAGCGGCGTAAAGGGCTTCGTGACGTAATCATCCGCCCCCATGTTCAGTCCGACTACCTTGTCCACTTCTTCTGATTTCGCCGAGAGCATCAGCACGGGGAACTCATAGCCAAGGTTTCGCACCTTCATGAGCATCGTCACGCCGTCCATCACCGGCATCATGATGTCCAGGACTGCCAGGTGGATCTCCACGGCCTCCACGATCTTCAGGCCCTCCAGTCCGTTGGCCGCTTTATATACTTCATAGCCCTGATTCTTTAAGTAGATCTCGATGCCGTCCCGGATCTCCTTGTCATCCTCCACGATGAGAATGCTGTATTTCTTGCCCATAAGCCCATGCCTCCTTATATACTCCCATTATATACCCGAAAATAAATATTCCACGCAGAAAAAAACAAAGATTTTCTAAAGATGAAACGCCTCCCCGTGGTGGGAAGGCGTTTGAAGTCGTCAAAAATTACTGAAAACCGCTTAGTCCAGGTCAAATCCGCCGGTGCTGTAGATCACGCCAAGCATGCCCATCATCATGGTCATGGCAAAGGATTCCGAATCCTGCTCCTCGGCACCGGGAATGGGTTTCAGTTCAAAGTCCATGGGAAGAATGGACATCAATATCTTCTGTCCTTCTGCCTCAACTGTCATCTTCTCCAGTTCCTTGGTCTTTGGATTGAAGTAAGCGCAGATACCCGTATCATCATCAACAGGCTTCAAAACATCATATTTCACGCCGCCTATCGTCTCCTCGCCAACATATTCCATTTCAGGAATGTCCCCGTTCTCACCGGTGGTCAGGCCTGACAGATCTCCGACAATGTTCATGTCACTTGCCTCTTCCGGATCAAGATTCTTGGTCATGTAAGCAACGGGATCCTCTCCGGGGATCACGATCCTCAGATAAGCTGCCTGATCCGCCAGATAGATGAACTCCAGACTGCTTGCCCCGCCATCCTGCGTCGGAACAGCCAGGTACATATAGGAGCCGCCGTCCTTCACGCCAAACTTCATGGCGAGGTCAATGTCCATGCCTTCCTCTGCCATGTTCATGTCGTAGGAGATCATTTTCCCTTCCATGGAGAAGTTCTTCATGCTGTCACGATATTCCTGCACAAGGTCAGAACCCTGCGCGGAACCCCCGTTGCCGCCCTCGTTGATGGGCTTGAGGTCTCCGCCGGAAATCTCTTCACTGGAACTTACCTCACTGCTGCCTGCTTCGCTCGAAGCATCTTCCTTGGATCCTTCCTGGGAAGCTTCCTTGGAATCCTCCTTCGACGCCTTCTTGCTCTCTTCGGACTCCGTCTTCTTATCCTCGTCCTTTACGGTAGCCTTGTCGCTGCATCCTGCGAGCATCACGCCCATCATGAGCAGGACGAGTCCCTTCGTTACAAATCTCATTTTCTTCATACTTTTCATCCTTTCGCGTTTTTCTTTTCGACAAATTTTGATCCTGTGCCGTCATCAAACACTTAACGGCATTATAATACAAATTTCCAAGTAAGGAAAGTATTTTTAATCAATTATGTTTTTCACGCCCATGATCGTGCTGTAGATCGCCTTCTGCGTGCAGATCCCCTTCTTGCTGTTTGCCGCATGAACGATCATGCCGTCGCCGATATAGATCGCCACGTGCGTACAGCTCTTTCCGCCGTTGGAGCTGTAGCAGATGATGTCACCCTTTTGGATCTCACTGTAATCAATGCTCCGGCCCGCCGAAGACAGCTGGCTTGCGGGCGTTCTTCCCAGAGAATACCCGTACTCCGCATAGATCAGCTTGGTAAATCCGGAACAGTCCGTCCCCTCCGTCAGGCTGTTTCCGCCGTTAACGTAGCGGTTCCCAACGAACTGCAATGCATATTCCACAAGGGAATCCCGAAGCTCCTGATTCGTGGAATACGCTGCCGCCGGCGTGATCTCTCCCGTGCCTGCCTCTTCGCCCGTCACGGCTTCCGAAGTGCCTTCACCGTTTGCTGCCTGCGCTGCAGCCGCGTCTGCTGCCGCCTGCTCCTGTCTTGCCTTCTGCTCGGCCTCTTCCCGCCTCTTGCGCTCCTCCAGCTCCTTCTGCCTTGCGATCTGTGCCCTCTCCTCCTCGATAGAGATGGCATAAGTGAACTCCTCTTCCACTTCCACGTACTCCGCGGAAACATAACCCGTCTGTCCTTCGGAATATTCCACCTTCAGCCAGTCATCCAGGTTCTCGAGCACCTTTGCCTTCTCGCCCTGGTCCAGATATCCGATCCGCTTGGACGCCGTCGAATTCTCTTTCCTGACGTTGAGGCGCGAAGCCTTGATCACGGCATACCGGGTCACGTAATCCTCGATGACCTCTGCCGCGTCCTCCCCGTAAATAAAATACTCCGCCTTAATATATCCCTCGACGCTGCCGCTGGTGACGTGGAACCAGTCCCCTTCCTCGCCGGCGGTTTCGATGACGTGAGCCACCGCGCCATTATAAATCTTTCCTAAGATCTTCCCGTCCGTGCTTGGCATGCTCCGAACGTTCACGTACTTGTCCACCTTTGCGATGGCAAGATCCGCATATTCGCTCTCTTGCTTTTGCTCCAAAGTGCCGATCCCGGCGCCGAGCGTGTCTCCCAAAACGATCTGGATCCCTGACACGGCTTCCATCGCCGGCTCCGCGCAAAGCTCCCCCACTTCAGCGCGTGCCGCCAAAGCATTTGAAGGCAGTAAAAACAGGGCTGCCAAGGCAGCCAGGCAAAAACAGAAACTCTTTTGAACTCTATGAATTCTCATTTGCATCGCGATGATCCCAATCTTTTCTATTGTAGCAATAATTCAACAAATTTGTAACATTTCTGTAACAATTATGCATCCCTATTGTAGCCGCTGATGCCATTTCTGTCAACCATGGAAATCTATGCCCATTTCCCCGCGTGCTCATGCCTTGCCAAGTCAGCGCTCCGCCTCCCCAGGGAATTCATACTTAACCAACGTAAGTCCCTTCGCAGGCGCCGTGGGTCCGGCCGCGCTCCGGTCCTTCTTCTCCAAAATCTCTGCGACGTACTCCGGCGCAAACCGCCCGCACCCAACCTCAAGAAGGGTTCCCGCGATGATCCGAACCATGTTATATAAAAATCCTCCGCCCGTCACGCGGATGACAAGCATCGAACCGTCCTCTTCCTGCTCCAGCGCAATGTCATAAACGGTCCGGACGGTGCTCTCCACCTGTGCGTTCTCCTGACAAAAGCTCTTGAAATCATGCTCTCCGACAAGGTACCCTGCCGCCCTTCGCATGGCTTCCAGATCTAGCGGCCGATAGACGTGATGACAATACAGGCGCTTCACCGGCTGGAGGATCTCCGCGCAGTAAATCCTGTATTCATAAGTCTTTCGGCTCTCACGTTTTCTGGGATGCCAGTCCGGCGCAACCTCCTCCGAGCGAGTCACGCGAATGTCCTCCGGGAGCCTGGCATTCACGGCATAACAGATCTTCTCCGCAGGGATGGGACTTTTCGTGTCAAAGACCGCCACGTTTCCCAGGGCATGCACGCCCGAATCGGTGCGGCTTGCGCCGATCACCTTCACTTCCTCTCCGAGGAGGTCCGTCAGTGCGCGATTCAGTTCACTTTCTATGGTAATGCCATTGTTTTGGATCTGCCATCCGTGATAATTCGTCCCGTCATAGGCGACCCAAAGACGAACCCGTTTTCCTTCCATTGCTTCCTCTTTCCGGTTAGGCTTAAGCCACTCCGTTCCCCTACTTCTTATCCGACAGTTCAACGCTCTCACGAAGGATCTTTTGCGCCTGTTGGATCACGGTCTGACTCGTCTCCATCGTGATCCTGCCCCGAAGCAGCGGGATCACCGTGACCACCACGTTCCAGATACGCTTCGACATGGCCTTACAGTTATTCTCCGAAAGCGCAAGCTGCGCGGAAAAGCTTTCCGCCACGGTCTTCGAAGTCCGAAGCTCACCAATCCTCTTTCGGAGCACCTCCCTGCGCGAAGCCGCGTCGATCACCCTTCCCTCCGCCGGAAGACCGACCTTCAGATAGGTTTCCGCTTCCTTGATCTCTTCCTCCAAAACCAGCGTATAATCCTCATTGGTATGTCGCAGCTGCTCGAGCAGGATCCCTTCCTTCATGATCTCCAGGCGATGATTCGTCAGCTCTGCCTGAAGCTCATCCAGATACCGCTCCTTCTTTACGAGATCTCCCTCCGACTGCTCTCCGGAGACGGCGAGCAGCTGCTGGAAACAGTTCAGAACCTCATCATAATTCCTCTGCTGGATGATCTCTGATGAAACCTTATTCAAATCTGCGATGTTGCGCTGGCTCTCCAACCCATAATTGACGATCGCCGCAACGCTCTTCCAATCATACGTTTTCATTTTGCTTCCTCATATAGTCAAGATACCTCGGCACCTTGATCTCATCCGAAAGATTTAAGTCATTGAAGAATAGATCGGCATCCTCATAAATGTTTTTCCCCTTCAGTCCGATCTCAATGGGCGAGCGCACCAGAAGTACGTCCTCCGTGATGCCCATACACCGTCTGACCAGGTCCTCTGAGAGTACGCCGCCATATCCAAGCCCCCACTTTTGATGGAAGGGCATGGACTCCTTCACGCGGCTGAGCACGCGCCGGATGAACTCCTTCCCACACAGCGGATAATAACATTTTCCCGCATTCAGCGACTCTCCGGGCCTCTTGATGCGCACCTCCGCGATAAAGATCTCATCCTGCACCTGACTCGCCTCAAAGGCGACAAGATTGACCGCGATGCCGTTTTGCTCGAAGAGGTTGATCATGTTCAAAACGAGGATCCCGCGACTAAGGATCTGCCCCTCCGTTGTCTCACCGCTGTAGGCAAGGTTGACGTAAAGATCAATAAACTTTTTCTCCTTGGCCCTGTCTAGGCGAAACATCGTCTTTGGCGTTCCCGCAAGGAAATTGGGCACGTGCGGCCTTGAGCCCACGACGGAGGGCACGGAGCGCCGAAAATTCTGCGCCTTTACGTTCGCCCGCTCCAGATCCTTTTTCAGCTGCAGGAACTTATCAAAGCCAGTGTCATATCCGCCGTGGCAATAGCGAATGGCCTGCGCCAGGGGCGCCCCCGCGAAGGACTCCGGCATGTACTCGCTCTTTTGCGAGGGAAACACGGCCACATTGACCTTCGGGTCGCCAAGCAGATATGTCTCAAGCTCCGTCAGAGAATGAAAATCGATCCGATATACTTTATATTTTCTGTCTGCACTCAATATCGAAACGGGTCTAATCAACATGAAGTTCTCTTTCCTTTTTTCCGGATGGAATCCACCTGCTCCACAAACATCTGATAAAGACCATATGCCTTGGAATCCGGCTTGATCTTCTTTGCGAGTGCCTCCTTTAAGAAGCCCAGGTACTCAGGCTCCTTGGTCTGCACGAATTCATAATTCACGATCTTTTCCGGCGTAAAGCTGCCGTTGTCCATATACTGTTTGATCCTGTACGCGTCACGCGTGGTAAAGATTCCCTGTGCGGGCATGCCGCAGGCTTCCTCCCACTGATCCGTCGCATTTCGGAAGGCACAGGCGAACGCGAACCAATCCGGATACTTTTTCAGGATCTCCTTCTCCACGCGGTTGTCATAATCCACGTAGATCGGGATCATTCTCTGCTGCACGGATTCCTCGATCTTCTCTCTGGTGCTGTAATTGACGTCCGCACCGCTTCCGTCCGTATTGCCCGCAGCGATCACGCGGAAGTTCGCATGACGGTCCACGCGCTCTCCGCCCGGGAAGAAATAATACGCATCCTCCAGATTTGTCAGGAAGGAATTCAGCTTGACCGTCGCCTTACTATTGCCGTTGTCCAGCTCATCACAGAACGCAATGCCGCCATATTTATAAAGGCGATAGAAATTGGACTCGTTATATTCTCCCATGGCAGTCACGTAGCCGAGAATATCATACTCCTCGTTGATGTACCCAATGTCCGTACACTCTACGTTGAGGATCTCTCCGATCTGCTTCACCATATAGGTCTTTCCGCAGCCGGAAGGCCCGATCAGATAAGGGTTGACGTTCTCCATCACGGCCGTGATCACGTCGTCAAACATCTCATGGAACAGTTCGCCCTTAGCCATGCGTCTCTTCTTTTCCTTCATGACAAGCGCAAACCGCTCTGCAAACGGAACATTCCTTGAAAGCAGGGGATTCTCCGCCGGAATGGGCCTTTGCTCCCTGTGACCCGGACGCGGTCCGGGGAATGGCATCTGCCCCGACATTTCAGGCGCAGGTCTGTCCTGCGTGGGCATCTCCATGGGAGCGACCGGGAAGGGCTCCCTTCTGCCAGTCAAAAATGCTTCCACGTCAGCGCCCTTCATGGCGTTTAGCCTCTCCACGAGAGCCATGAGTTCATCGTCCTTGCGCGCCTTTTCCAGAACCTTCTTGATCGTCGCGTCATCCTTCGCAATGCGCTCCATCCGCTGTACCACGCGGTCCGCTTCCCTGCTCAGGCCGTCCATGTCCGCGGCGGCCTTCGCGGCGATCGTATCCGCCTGCGTCTTATAACGGTTCAGCTCCATCTCCGCTTCCGAAAAGACCTGCTTCAGGAAAAGATCCTTTTCCATAAAGACGGCCTTCTTCTGCGCCTCTTTATATTCATTGGCGGCGGCCTCCAGCTCACTCTTCGCATTCTCCGTCTTTGTGTTGATGAACTCCTCCGTCACCTGCATAAAGACCTCGGCCTTCTCCGCGAGTTCGTCCGTCAGACGCTCCATCGTCTTCGACTTGCGCTCCATCATCTGCAGCACGTCCTTGCCGCACTCGATCGTCGCAGCAGCTTCATTCACGTTCTTCTCCACCTGCGCCAGTCTCACGGGATCCACGTCATAAAGCCCGTTACTGCGCCTTACCTTGAGGAGCTCTTCCTCAATGACGGCTTCCATCCCCGTCGACTTCGTAAGCGCAAGCCGCTTGGAAACCCTGAGAAGATGCGCAAGATACGCCATGTCGTCGATCAGATATTCCCGCACCTCAAGCCCATATTTCTTGATATGGGTAAAGACCGCACTATAAGCATTCGTGGAAGCGGCGATCGTTTTCACCAGCGTCACGTAATTCTTTTTATCACTAAAGGACGCAAACAGGGCGCGGTCATATAGCCCCTTGGAAGCCAGGCCCTCGGCGGAGGTCATCGTCCTGAAAATGGCAACCGTATCTTCATAGTCCGGCGTGTCCTCTCCCAGGAAAAACAGCTCCTGATAAAATTCCTCCGCGAATTTGACAAGCGATGCATAAGACTTTGGATCTTCGTTGCTTCTCTGGATGGATTCCAAAACCTCCAGATACAGCGTAAACGGACGGATCACTGGCTCCTCCTGCCCTTGCCTGATCTGCTCCATCTTTTGGATCAGGGCATCCAGCGAATCATTGCGCCACTTTACCTTAAATTGCGAGATCAGCCGATCCAATCTCTTAGCAGTTTCTTCTTTTCGAATCTCTGTGTTCCTCGTCGCCATGATTTTTCCCCTATGCCTTTATTTTTTTATCTCATAAAAAGTTCCTGCGTACTTCTCAAAAAAGCTTGCAAATCTGGGGCACGCCATCTCCAAAAGGTGAAGCTCCGCCAGAGTGTCCCTCTCATACAGCCGAAACGCCAGCTTTCCAAAGCGGATCGGCTCCTCTCCTACCTCTGTCAGATTCCGAGAAACGATGCAATGACTGATCGTCAGATCCTCTCCGGCCGTGAAAACCTGATATTCATCCCTTCCCACTTCAGCGTGATAGATCATCTGCCCCCACGGGAGCCGGTATGCCTTCCACTGGATCTTCTCCTTCATGTCCGCGTCCTCGGCAATCCTTCTCGTGAGCGCCGTCGGCTCTGCACCTGCCACGTCGCACTCCACTTCCTGCGCAAGGATCGCCTTCTCCCCCTCCTGAATGAAACAGGAGAGCTCTGCCTTCTGATCCGACATTCTCAGGATCAAATTTCCCTGATAACGGATCGCCTTCACCCGAAAAGAAACCACCAGCCCGTTAATGCCGTAGGAGATCAGCACCCTCATGTCATCGCCGGTCCTCAGCACGTTGCTGACAGTCACCTCATAATGTTCGTCATCCCTCGACTGGATCTGATACGGAAAATGCAGCGATTTCTTTTGACACGTGGCGCCGATCACGCCCTTGCCATACCAGCTCCTTCTCAATCCGTCGAACTGGATCTCTTCCTTCTGCACGCCATACAGCTTTGTCAGAAGAAATTCCACGATGGGCACCACGAAACAGTGCGAAAACGCCTTCGACAGGAAGACCGGCATGTTGGTCTCCTGAAATCCCTCCAGGCGCTTTGCAAATTCGGCCGAAAAATCCTCCCGCCCCCTGGTCAAAAGCTCCTTCGTGTTCTCATCAACGACAATTCTTGCGTTTCCCGATTCCTCCGCATAAACCTGCACGAGCTTATCAAAAAGCTCCCCGTAATCCTCCTCCAGTTCACACAGATTGATCGTCTGATCCCCGTAATAAGCCATGATGCCGTCCACCAGGCCATTCTCACTGAAGATCTGATAACAATTGACCATCTTTAAGTTTTGTATGAATGCGATCTGATTCGAACGATCTTCCCCTGTTAACAACATATCCTCATCCCCGCCAAATCAATTCAAAAACCATTTCCCGCAAAGCCATGTTCGGACAATGTCATCTTTCCGGCCAGACCTAAGTTTGTCCGAAAATCTCAACTTTACACCATTTTATATTATAACAAAAAGAAACCCCTGCGTCAATTTATCAGCCGACCTTTTAGAGCCTGTCCCAAACACCTTGTCCCGCCATAGAAAAAGCGCAAGCCCCGGATCTATCCACTCCGAAACTCGCGCTCTTTGCCAACTGATCTATGCCATGGTCATTCTATACTTCCTTGCGATAAGTGATCAGAAATGCTCCCTTGATCTGCGTGGAAGTTGCCATATAATCATAATTCACAAGTTCCCACCCCTCTGCAGCCCTCTGATTCAAAACCTCGTCGAGTTCCATAATGTCCTTTTCATTCGCCTTATCAGAAAAAAGCTTCATACTCACCGGCAAAATCTCCGACTTATAAATATACATAAACCAACTCCTCCTTCTTACACTCGCCACCTCGTGGCTTCTCTTGATGATTCTTTAACGATTCACCGCTCCCCGGCTCCTCATTTATTACAACCCCATCATACCTCCCCCACCCTGTTAAATATAGTCCTAACTACCGCACTATAAAACAAACTATCGTGCGTTAGAGGGCGCTAGGCTCCGGTGGAGCCTGTCCAGCGCCGACCGTTGAACGAAGGAGGGGCCCATGCGAAGCATGGGAGGATTCCTTGTGGGGGGCGAAGGCGAGATCCGAACCCCGGTTCGCGGGCGATACGCCCGCGAAAAAATAAGGAGATATGCCTTCGCATATCTCCTTATTTTTCCACGTGCGTTAGAGGATTCGAACCCCCGACCTTTTGGTCCGTAGCCAAACGCTCTATCCAGCTGAGCTAAACGCACAAACCTGTCGCATTCCTGCAACAGTATGTATTTTAACTTCTTTGTTTCGAAAAGTCAAGCCCAATTTTATTTTTTCCGGAAGTTTCCAGCCGCTACTTTTCCTGCGCCTTCAACCGCTCCGCATTGTCGCTCAGTTTCCGCATCAGGTTCTCCACCTGACCCACCATCTTTTCATTCTCCTCGCAGGCGTCAAAGGTCTCGCTCGCATGCGCGGAAACCTCCTCCGTAATGGCGGAAATGGTCTGGATCTTTTCCACGATCTCAGCGTTCGCGATCCCAAGTGCTTCCACTGCCACTACCAGCTCACGCACCTGCTCGTTGATGCTGATGGTCTCATCTGCGATGCCGTTAAAGCTCTCCTGCGCTGCCAGCGTGCTTCCGACGTTCTCCGCATTACTCTTGGTGGCCGCCGCCATCGCCTTGGAAACGTCCTTGAGCTCTTTGTTGATGTTATTGATCAGCTGCGTGATGTTGATCGTCGCAGACTTCGTCTGATTCGCCAGCCTCGAGATCTCGTCCGCCACAACCGCAAAGCCCTTGCCGGACTCTCCGGCGCGCGCCGCCTCAATTCCTGCATTCAGCGCGAGCATGCCGGTATTGTTTGCAATGCTCGTGATCGTCTCGATGATGCTGTTCATCTTCATCGTATAAGCGTTCAGCTCGTCCATCTGACGAAGAACTGCCTCATTCGTGCGAATGGAATGCTCCATCTGATCCGCAAGCGCCGTCATCTTCTTTCGGCCGTCATCCACGAGCTGCTCCGTGTGGCTCATGTTCTCTTCGATAAAGTCCGCGGTATCCTTTACCTTTTCGATGTAGGTCTGTATATTTTCGGTCTGCCGCATCTGGTCCTGAATGGACTCCGCGGTCTCCGTACTGCCCGTGTTCACCTCGCCCATGGCATCTCGGATCTGCATCACGGATTCTCGCAGGGCGTTCATCTTCTTTGCCACGTCATCCACGTTCGAGATCATGTCGCCGGCGATGCGGAGCACCACCTGAAGGAGCTTGTTCGAATCATCCTTCTGAGCCCGGATGTTCGCGATCTTCGCCTCATTTACCCGGCGGATCGTGATCGTGTTGATGCTAAGATATACCGTCAGCACGAGGAACAAGATAATGCGGATCTCCATGTCCGGGATCTGCGCCTCGGTGATGCCGTGCAGAGAGATGTTTATGATGGCACTCATAATGTTCAGCAGGTTTGCGATCAGGCCGATGATCACGCAAAATCTAAGGTCGGAATACAACGTCACCAGGAAAAACATCGGGATCGCATAGGCAAAGGGAAGAATGCTCTGCGTCGTAAAGAGGACAAATACATAGAGCACGCAAAAGCACGCAGTCATCAAAAGCTTCATCTTGCTGCTGTCCGGCTTTCTGCGGCAAAGCGCACGCTCTCCCACGATGGGTCCCACCGTGAGCAGTGCGATCAGGAGTATGTAATCCCAATCTCTCGTCCCCTTTAAGAACTCCAGGAAATACGCGATCAGAATTGCGACGTTCATGATCAGGTGACCCAGCCATGCCTGCCGATTGATGTACGCCATCTCATTGAGAGCGCCTCTTTGTCTTAACCTCTTTCGTCTCTTTCGATATCTTGCCATTTTGTGCCTCCGGCCAATGCCTGTCTCGTAAAATGGGCTACTTGAATTATTATATCACGTAGCGACAAAAAATGGTATGGAAAAATTTCTTTTTATGATATAGAATAGTTTCATATCGATCATTAAGATAAGGAGTCAAAAGACATGTTAGAATTAATCAACCTTTCTTTTCAGGTGCCCGAGCAGAGCAACGCAAAGAAAGAGATCATAAAGAGTGTCAATCTTCAGCTAAAGGATCACACCTTTACGGCCATCACCGGGCCCAACGGCGGCGGAAAATCCACGCTTGCCAAGCTGATCATGGGAATGGAAAAGCCCACGGGCGGCCAGATCATATGGAATGGTCAGGACATCACGGACCTTGACGTCACGGAGCGCGCAAAGCTTGGCATCAGCTTTGCCTTTCAGCAGCCCGTTCGTTTTAAGGGCATCAAGGTCAAGGATCTGATCACCCTGGCGGCAGGCGAAAAGCTCAGCACGGCGAGTGCCTGCGAATATCTTTCCAAGGTTGGCCTTTGTGCGCGTGATTATATCAATCGCGACGTGGACGGAAGCCTTTCCGGCGGTGAGTTAAAGCGTATCGAGATCGCGACCATCATCGCGCGCAACACCCCTCTCTCCGTCTTCGACGAGCCGGAGGCCGGGATCGACCTTTGGAGCTTTTCCAATCTGATCAAGGTTTTTGAGGCCATGCATGAAAAGCGTGAGAACTCCCTGATCATTATCTCGCATCAGGAGAGGATCCTGAGCATTGCTGACGAGATCGTCGTGCTTGCTGACGGCGCCGTGAAGGCACAGGGCGCGCGGGAGGACATCCTGCCCGAGCTTCTTGGCGGCACGACAGGCTGCAAGTATTATCAGCAAGAGGAAGGAACGAGGTGCTAACGATGGATCAGATACAGAAAACTTTACTGGAAGAAATTGCAGGGCTGCATGAGGTTCCTGCAGGCGCATATAACATCCGCGCAAACGGCAAGAGCGTTTCCCGAAACACGACGGCCAACATCGACATCGTGACCAAGGAGGACAAGCAGGGCATCGACATTATCATAAAGCCCGGCACCAAGAAGGAAAGCGTGCATATTCCGGTGGTGCTCAGCCAGAGCGGCCTCACGGAAATGGTTTATAATGATTTCTATGTCGGAGACGACTGCGACGTGACCATCATCGCCGGCTGCGGCATTCATAACGGCGGCGACGAAATGAGCAAGCATGACGGCATCCACAGCTTCTTCATCGGGAAGAATTCTCACGTCCGCTATGTGGAAAAGCACTACGGAAGCGGCGACGGAAAAGGAAAGCGCATCATGAATCCCGAGACCGTCGTGGAGGTCGGCGAGAACAGCTTTATGGAAATGGAGACCGTTCAGATCCGCGGCGTGGATTCCACGAAGCGACGCACCTCCGCCGCTTTGGCAGACGGCGCAAAGATCGTGATCACGGAGCGCCTGATGACGCACGGCTCGCAGAATGCCGAGTCCTATTTCAAGGTGGACTTAAATGGAGCCGGCTCCAGCGCGAACCTGATCTCCCGCTCCGTTGCCAAGGAAGATTCCACGCAGCTCTTTTTCTCGGAGATCAACGGAAATAACCAGTGCGCCGGACACTCTGAATGCGATGCCATCATCATGGACAATGCAAAGATCGGTGCCGTTCCCAAGATCACGGCGAACCACTTAGAGGCCGCCCTGATCCATGAGGCTGCCATCGGAAAGATCGCAGGCGAGCAGATCACCAAGCTCATGACCTTAGGATTAACGGAGGCCGAGGCCGAGGAACAGATCGTGAATGGATTTTTGCGATAGACACCGGCATAGCGAATAGACATGAAAAAAGGATATCCCCGCGGAGATATCCTTTTTGATTGATATTCTTGTTCGCTTACGTGGTAAGACGCTTGATGATGGAAGAGACTTCCTCCGGATCGAAGGGCTTCGTGATGAACTCGTCCGCGCCGCGCTTTAGCGCTTCCACCATCTTTTCCTTCTGCCCGGCCGCAGTGATCATCACAACCTTCGCGCCGGGATCAAACTGCTTGATCAAAGTCAGTGATTCAATGCCGTCCATCTTCGGCATCGTGATGTCCATGGTAACCAAATCCGGTTTCACTTCCTTGTACTTCGCGTAGCCTTCTTCACCGTCTGCCGCTTCGGCCACTACGACGTAGCCCTGGCTTTCCAAGAGGTTTCGCAAAATCCGCTTGCTGGTTCTGGAATCGTCTACAATTAAAATCTTTACTTCTGCCATGATCCTTCCCCCCTCTTAATTATGTTTTAATGCGGCAAACTCGCAGAGCTTACCGTCGATCTGTATCGTGATCACGCGTGCGGGCAGATCAGAATAAGTAACGCCATCCGTACCATATTCAGGAGGAACCAGCTCCAGGAACCGATTTCCGCTCAGGGAGGAAGCATACAGGCCATTGATACAGTTCAAAAGCTCTGCAGCGGCATCCAGGGAATCCTCATCCATCTCCTCGAAATCTTCCTGACCAAAGAAGCATGCAGCGGTAAGAAGCGCTCCGTCGACCTCTCGCAGGCCATTGACCCACTTCTCATTGTCACCGATCATCCTCTGCACTGCCATGGGACCGGAACAATCCATCACCTTCTCTTCTGACTTCACGATGCTGGCATGACGATCCACCAAACGGATCAAGGTCTTCATCGCGATCGCGATCAGTTTTTCATAATCCTTGGCCTCTTCGGGAAGGAAAACGTCAACGATCTTGTCCACGTCATCGCTCTTGATGTCCTCAAGCTCCGTGTTCGTCAGGCATTTATTCTGCTTAAACTCCTCCAGAATATTGGCGACTTCTCCGATCGTGATCAGATGATCATTCTCCAGCGCCTGGATAAAGGCAAGATACGCATCTCCCTGACGCTTCAGGAGCTTTCCAACCTGCTCGTCAGACAAATATCCCTTCTCCACGGCAATGTCGCCAAATCTCTTGTCACAGATCGCCTGCAGGCGGTTCACCTCTTCTGCCTGCGCAAAAGTCATGAATCCCTCCGACACTGCGATCAATCCAAGCTTAACTCTGACGGCATCCATCTTATCCAGGGCCGACCGGAATTGCTGCTGTGTGATCCTGCCACTTTCCATTAAATAATTACCAAGAATGCTCTCTACCATAGAACTTCCTCCAGTCTTCTCTTCCAGCATTTCAGCATTTTGGAATATTTGTACAATAAATTCATTATAATTATAGCTTGTATAGTGTAAACTGTCAAGAAATTATGGGGTTTCCCCGTGATTTGTCTTACTTTTTGTGTAATTGATTATTAAAGAATATTTGTTATTTAATTTTGAGGGCGGAAAACAGGTTTGCCTGACCATTCATCCGCCCCTCGAGCGGCATGCACATTCGATATCAGTCGTTCTTTTTCTGTTTCCTGGATGCCAAATCCTCCCCTCCAAAGTCAAAAAAGCCTAAAAAACGCCTGTTTTTAAGCAAAATTCGATGTTGACCAGAAAGGTTAGTTTCGGCCATTTTTAAAACAACATGCGGTTTTTGACTTTATTGGTTTTTGTATTGTCGTATTCAAATTATCGTTATTACGATATAGCATTTTGAAAAATCCTTATTTTACAAGCTTTCCTAGGCATGACAACACGCATGACAGTTTGTGTGACATTTTAGGACCATGAGATTGACGTTTCTGCTTTTCGCACGTTATTTTCTGTAATTTTAAAATTATTATCGTTTTTATATCATACGTATTTAAATCATTTTTGAAAGGCTCGAAAATTTTAATGATGTGTGTTATTTATTGTCTTCTGCGAAATCCCAGTTCACTTTTCTGACTCCATTTTTTCAAAATTTGAGCGATTTTTGGGATCATATCTCTCGTTATTTTATTTTTTCGATCACTCAGTTCTCCCAGGACTCCATTTTTTCCGTCTTTTTCTGCACAAAAAAAGAAGAGCCCTGCATGGCTCTTCTTCCCTTGATCTGACTGCGTTTTGGAGAGATTCTCCCACCCGTTTTCATGAAAATTTTGCGTTTTTTAGATCAGTGCAGTGCTGAAATACCTCTCTGCGCGGTCCGCCAGCACCGTGGCGATCACTTTTTCCTTGCCATATTTTTCCGCCATCAGCTTCGCTGCCCAGACATTTGCTCCGGAAGAGGTACCCACCAAAAGTCCCTGCACCCTGGCAAGCTCTCTCGCAGTGTTGATGGCATCCTCATCACTCACTTCGACGATGTCCGTGATGATCTTCGTATCCAAAATATCAGGAATGAATCCGTCGCCGATGCCCTGGATCTGATGCAATCCGGGCTCATCCCCAAGAAGCGCGCTTACGTTCTTAGGTTCTACCGCAACCACCTTCATGTCAGGATTCAGCTCTAACAAATACTGCGCAATGCCCTGCAGCGTACCGCCGCTTCCAATGCCGGAAACAAAGACGTCAACCTTCTTTCCAAGCTGCTCCGCGATCTCTCTCGCCGTCGTGCGATAATGCATGTCGGGGTTTGCGGGGTTCTGAAACTGCTGGGGAACAAAGTATTCCTCCGATGAGGAAGCTAGTTCAAGTGCCTTCTTTACGCTTCCGTCAATGCTAAGCTTGGGATCCGTAAGCACTAGTTCCGCGCCCAGCGCATGAATGATCTTTTTTCTCTCCTCGCTCATGTTCTCTGGCATGACGATGATCACTTTATAGCCCTTACGAACGCCGCAAAGCGCAAGACCGATGCCCGTATTCCCCGAGGTGGGCTCTATGATGGTCATTCCGGGCTTTAATTTGCCTGATTTCTCTGCGTCCTCGATCATGTTCAGTGCGATGCGGTCCTTGATGCTTCCGCCGGGATTCAAAAACTCCGCTTTTGCATAAATCTGGAATCCCGTCGTCTGCTCTAAGCTAAGTAACGGCGTGTTTCCGATCAGGTCCAACACGTTGGTATAATACATGGTATTTGCCTCCTAAATCCGTCAATTTCACGACAGGTCAAGTATACCATATCTTGTGAGAATATGCCAGTAAAATCTGTAATTTGTGCCTTTACGGGAGATAATACAGTGCGATGGAAAGATTTAAGTAAGCGGCGAAGGTCAGCCAGAGCAGATACGGGACCATCAGCTTTCCTGCGAGCTCGTCGATCGCATCAAAGCGCTTAAGCGTTACAAAGACCAGGATCCACAAAACGACCAGCCAAAGGAACGCCGGAAGATACGCATTCCAGCGGAAAAAGAGGATCGGCCAGCCGAAATTGAAAAAGAGCTGAACGCCATAAAGGATCAGCGCCTGCTTCTTTTCATCCTGCGGCGCCTCTTCCGAAACACAGACCAAAAAGGCCGCAAGGCCCATGAGTAGGTATAAAACAGTCCATACAACAGGAAAAACCCAGCCGGGAGGCGCCAAAGGCGGCTGATACAGCTGGGCATATTTCTCTCGTATTGTCACGGCGAACAGGGAGGATAAAAATCCCGTTCCCAAAGCCGATGCAATGCATACGGCCAATGCTTTCCACTGAAACTTCATAAGAATCACCTCGAAGCGTCACTCAATGATTCTTATGTCAGGAGTCGCAGGAATATGCCCTTAAGCGCGATTTTCGCGTCAAGGAGGCATTTTCTAGACGAACGCCTTCATTTCCTCCATGAAATCCTCTTCGACCTTGATCAGGCGTTTTGCGAGATCATGCGCCTTCTCCTCTGCGTCCGGATAGCGGTTCACGTACTCACTGACGGACTGGATGCCCATATTGCAGCCGTCCATCATCTTCTTTGCCGCCTCGCGGTTATTGGGATGCAAGAGCATGCCCATCTCCACGTTCATCCAGGCTCCAACCTCGGCCATCACGGGAGGCTTCTCCTCGCTCATTCCATAGCTTCCAAGCATCGAAGCCACTTCCCTCTCCAGGGAGGAATGCTTTTCCCCGTAGGATTCCAGTAAATCACTTAACTTTTCGTCCGTGACGAACTCACGCACCTGCTTTACGCTTTTTTGTGCCATCTGGCACCCGGCGCTGCATTCTTTCAAAAGTTCCACGGTATGCTCTCTGACTTGTTCCATTTCAACACCTCCATGCTTTTTGCACAGTATGCGTCAAAACGTCAAGAAATATGCATGCTATTCGTTCCCCAAAAGCGTCACCATGTCGAGGATCTTCCACTCTCCGTCCAAAAGCCCGTAATACAGGCGGAAATTGGTGGTATCCACCTTGACCTTGCCCGTCTTGTGCAGGAGCATGTCCTTGTCAAAATACACTTCACAGGAGAAGAAATCGTCACTATAACGGATATAGTGATCCACCCGCTCATTTCGGAAAACGGGTGCGTCATGAGAGCTGTACATCCACATGTCCTCGCGCCGGTACGTGTCCGCCAATTCGAGATAATAGGAATCCGCCGGGAACATGTCCTTGATGGGATTCACGCTTCCGCGGCATCCTGGCAGATCCACGGAAAAGAAATTGGTATAGCGTTCGGTATGTTCTAGCACCATCTTGCGAAGCTCTTCCGGCATTTCACTCTCGGCAAACTCCTTGAGGGAGGCGCTGGTCAGATGCCCTTTGACGGTCACCTTGGCGGCGACGGGATTACCATTTTGATCAAAGACCTCCACCGTCGGCGCATTCAGCATTCCCTCCGCGCGGTAGGTCACAAAGCTCGGGATTTCCACGTAAGCCGAGGCGTAGGCAAACTCCTCGGAGGTCTCTGTTTCGGGCTGAAGCTCACGCTCGTCCATGGGGATCCCGTTGATCTTTACCTGATAAGCGTCCGGGACAGTGACCTCCACGGCCTCCTCCCCCTTCACGGACTGCATCTCCACCTGATCCAGCCCCCACTCGCTGATGGTCAGAAGGTTCAAAAAGAACGATTCCGAGGACGTCTCTTTTAGGATCACGTACCCAACGGCCTCACCATCCGCCAGAAGCTCGTATTTTGGCGCAGAAGGGTCCTGAATGCCCTTAGCCAGGTCATAATCCAAGATCTTGCCGCTAACGAGCTTCTGGGCCTCTCTGGCGAAGTCCTCCTGCGAATCAAAGCGGGACATCTCTCCATCCAATTTCACGTAGGATTCCAGGCCCTGTTTTAAGAGCTCCGAGATAATGCCCTCCATGGCATTCACGGGCTGACTTTCTTCATAGCGCACAAGGCTATTTTTCACGTAATCCACTGCCCTGATCCAAAAGACGATCATGGCGATCACAAAAAGTGCATAAAGCACCCAAAACAGCGGGAATCTCTTTTTGGACTTTGCCTGCGCATTCCGGGCGGTTACTTTTTTTGACTGATCCATTGCCATTATTTCGCCCCCTTTCTCGTCACCACGAAGCCCGTGGGCAACTTCCAGGAAGCCGTAGAATAATACAGTGTCACGCTGGTCATCTCATAATGGTCATTATAGTACATGGCGGAGGAGCTTCCTCCATCCAGGTTTGCGGCATTCACGGCGCCGTACTCTTCCATGATGGCAAGCAGATCCGCTGCCGTCGCGCCCAAGTGTCCCGACGCGCCTCTTCCATCCGTCACGAGGAGAAGTACCATGCCGTCCGCCCGCTGTCCGATGGCCGTGCGGGGATTGGCACCGCTTCCGTTACCGCTGATCTGTCTCGAATTCCCGTTGATGATCAGCTTGGTGAAATGATTGCTGTCACCATTCTCCTCATCCTTGAAGCTGACGGCGTCACGGATCCTCTCGTCCGCGATCATCTGCTCCACCTTCTTCGCCGACATTCCGCCGACGTCCTTGATCACAAGGATGTCATCCTCGTTAAAGCCCACCATGACGTCCCCCTTCTTGGGGTCGTTGTACTGAAGCTCTCCCTCACACACCGTGATGCCCTTGGGACGGCCTCCCCAGTTGCCTTGGGAGAAATATTCCCCGCCGTTGATCCCGGCAACGGCATCCGTCTTTTTCACAAGCTCCTCCAGCGTCACGCCGCTCTTGCTGTGATTCATGTCCGACCAGGGATAGATGGTGGATAATTTCACCTGGGAAGGATCCTTCACGATCATAAGCTTGGCCATATATGCGCGGCCCGTCAGTTCAATGATGGCGATGCCGTTTTCGTCAAAGTCAAATTCCTCTTCCTCCGTCAGGTCCGTTTCCCCCGTCCCATCGTCCTCAGCCTTAATCACGATAAGGTCCGTATTGACTTCCTCCGTGGTCAGCGCCATGGCATTTCGGTTGGTGATCGCGAGGATCTCTTCCTCGGAAAAATACCAAGAGGCCAAGAACTTTAAGGCCCCGGTCTCCAGAATGGTAGACACAAAAAGATCCCGGGCCGTGTCGGACGGTCCGTGACAGATGGTGTAGAGCGTATAGTTTGCGCCCGCAAAGGTGATGACAAGGAACGTCACGATCACCAGAAGGACGCGCAGCAGTACTTTTCTTACTTTCATAAAACTCCTCTCGCGCAAGGCGAAATATTTAATTTTACCTCAAAGGTAAATTTACCAAAGCATTACGTCCGGAACACCCAGCGCTGCTGGATTCTAAAGCTGATCATAAACAGGAATACGTCGACGATCACCTTCAGCCAGACCTCCAAGAAGGATCCTGCGTCAAGAAGGGTACTGAGCAGGAATACCATGCCGTAGGAACAGGCAGTCTGCACCACGCAAAGCGCATAATACCGCACGATCGTCTGCTTTACAGGTGCTTCGCTGCGGAATACGGCCTTACGGTTCAAAGTATAATTCACCATGGAGGAGACCGCCCTCGCCGGGAAAACGGCGAACAGCAGCTTCATCCATCTCGTCATTTTATCTTCCAGGAAGAAGACCAAAATGGTAAAGATCAGATAATCCACAAAACAGGAAGTTGCCGAGCTAAAGATGAATCCAAGGATCATGCTGTAGATCCGAAAGGAATCCCGCACGGGATGAAAATGCGTGGACTTATTCTCCTCAATGTAAACGGTATCGATCAAAACCTCATGGAACGGGATCCCTTCCCGCTTCAGCGCAAAGATCATCTCCGTCTCATATTCAAAGCGCTCCCCCTTCACCTGCGTCATCAACTGCAGATGCTGAAAGGGAATGGCGCGCAGTCCCGTCTGCGTGTCGGAGAGCTTGATGCCGCAAAACAGTCTGAGCACGGTGCTAGTGATCTGATTTCCCATACGATTATGTTTCGGAACGTTCGGCAGCTTAAAATTTCTGCATCCGAAAACCATTTCACCCGTCTGAGCCATCTTCTCCGCACAGGCCTTAATGTCCTTGGGCAGGTGCTGATTGTCGCCATCCACCGTCACGACGCCGAGAATGTCGCTGCGATGCTCCACAACATAGGAAAATGCGGTCTTCAGTGCGCGGCCTTTGCCCCGATTTACCTCATGGGTTAAAATGGTCACTTCCGGATGCTGCGCAGCCTCCTCAAAGGGTGCCTTGTGCGCTTCGTCACTGCCATCGTCCACGATCACAATGTCCTCAAAGCCCTCCGCCAAAAGGCCCCGTACGACCATATTCAATTTTTCGTCCGGATCCAGGGACGGCAGGACGATCGTGATACCCTTCATGCCACTTTTCCTTTGCTTCGTCTTCAGAATTGTTACACATAAAAATCCATTAAACTATATTATCATTTTTTGCCTAAAAAGACAATATGGGATTTCATGTTTACCAAAAATGTGTTATGCTGTTGAAGAAATGAAGTGGTATTTCAAGAATTTTCATTTAGAAAGGCAAGTTTCATGAAACGAATCCATCGGGCATTGCTAAGCCTGTGTATGATCCTTAGCTGCATCCTGTTATTTTCAAAGCCCGTCCGCGCCGACGAACTAAAGGCACAGACCTCCGGCAAGGGCAGTCAGATCACGGTAACAGCAAAGGACGGCTCTCCCATCGGCGCCATCTACGTCAAGTGGAATAAGGCCGTCTCACCCTATACGCTGATCACGGACACGGAAGAGATTTCCTGCGGGACCTACGGCTTCCTGCACGAGTTCATCGCCCTCGACAATCCCAGTCAGAGCGTGACCTTTTCCCTGCCTGCGGAGAATCCCATGGGGATCTATGAGATCCGCCTCTTTTCGGACAACAACGTTCCGGAGGACGTTCAGATCTGGGAGCCCGTCTGCGAGCGCCCGGACATCCTTCTGATCTCCTCCCATGCGGATGACGAGATCCTCTTTATGGGAGGCATCATCCCGACCTACGTGCCTCAGGGTGCAAGAGTGCAGGTCGCATATATGACGGAGTTTTGGAGCACTTCTCCCGTCAGGGAGCACGAGAAGCTTGACGGTCTTTGGACGGACGGGCTTCGAACTTACCCCGTCTGTGGGAATTTTAAGGATGTCTACGTCGATGACCTGGCAGATGCGGAAAAGCGTTATGATCTGGATGCCCTGACGGCCTTCGTCGCAGAGTGTATCGATCGCTTTGAGCCTCAGATCGTCGTCACGCATGATTTCAATGGGGAATATGGGCACGGCTTCCATCAGATCACGGCCAAGGCAGTCGCGCAGGCCCTGGAGCAGGCTTCCTTCGACGTTCCCAAGGCCTATTTCCATCTCTATTCGGAAAACAAGATCCGCATGGATCTCAATGTACCCATCGAAGCGATGGGCGGAAAAACTGCCCTGGAGATCGCAAAGGCAGCCTACCTGCAGCACAAATCCCAGCAGTGGTGCTGGTTTTACGTCTCTGACACTTATAAATATAGCTGTGCGGAGTTTGGTCTCTATAAGACCACTGTCGGAGTGGACGAGAACAATTCCATGTTAGAGCATCTGGTGCTTCGCGCCGAACAGGAACGCATTGCAGAGGAAGAACGCCTAGAACAGGAACGACTGGAAAGAGAACGCTTGGAAAAAGAGCAGGCCGAGGCCGCAGAAAAAGAAAAGCTCGCCAAAATTGACGAGCAATTAGCACAGTTTCAAAAAGAGGCTGAAGATAATGCGTTAAAGGCCGCCGCCGAACTGGCCCAGGCCGAAAAGGAGCTTCAGGCTGCCCGCCGCCGCACCGGGGTCCTCATGATCTGCGGCGCCGCCCTCCTGCTCCTCCTCGCCGCCTTCCTCATTATTACCCAAAAGCCCAACAATACCATCGACCAAAAAACAGACCATCTCAGCCAATGAACACTAATTCTTTATTATAAATTACATCGAATAATAAACTTCGTAAAACAAAGGGGATAGTTATGATAGTCTTCCTCAGGCATGTGTGCCAAGCGTCGGTACTTAGTCACCGTACTTTGGTGACTTAGTACCGCTACGCTGCACTCATAGCGCGAGCGTGCCTGAGAAGACTATCATAACTATCCCCGTATCTTTACCTTATTCCTCTTATCGATGTTTACTCCACACCATCGGGGAGAAGAGCACGATCATGGGCAGGAGTTCGAGACGGCCTGCCAGCATGTCAAACATCAGCACCACCTTCGAGAAGGCACTGAACTGACCAAAGTTCCCCGTGGGACCGACCATGGAAAGTCCGGGACCGATGTTGTTGATGGTCGCCGCAACGGCCGTAAAGTTCGTCGTGAAATCAAAATTGTCCAGGCTGACCAGGAGCACGGATCCCGCAAAGACCAGGAAATAAATGACAACAAAGGTGTTGACGGAGCGGATGGTCTCATGCTCTATCACCCTGCCGTCCATCTTGATGGTCTTTACGCCATGCGGGTGCTTGATGGTAAAGATCTCCTTCACGGCGGTCTTCGCCATGATAATGATCCTCGAAACCTTCATGCCGCCGCCCGTACTGCCGGCGCAGGCGCCTATGAACATCAAGGCCACGAGAATGGCCCCGGAAAAGGCCGGCCATTCGTTAAAGTCCGCCGTGGAAAAACCAGTGGTCGTAATGATGGAGCCCACCTGGAAGAAGGAGTGCTTTAATGCTTCCAGCGGATCCGGGAAAATCTTTCGAATGTTATACGCGATCAGAAGACCACTGGCGAGGATGATGCCAAGGTAAGCGCGCAGCTCCTCGGAATGCCATACGTCCTTGATCTTCTTTACCAGGATCAGGTAATAAATGTTAAAGTTCACGCCAAAGAGGATCATAAAGACGGTGATGATCACCTGCTGCGAGGATGCATAGGATCCCGCGCTCGAATTGAGCACGCCAAATCCGCCGGTTCCCGCCGTTGCAAGGCTCAGGTTCACGGCATCGAAGGCAGGCATTCCGGCGATCAGAAGAAGAATGATCTCCGCCACCGTCAGCACCGTATAAACGCCATACAGGATCATTGCCGTATTCTTCACCCTGGGCACCAGCTTTTCCACGGAAGGGCCCGGGCTTTCTGCCTTCATCAGGAACATCACGTTGCCGCCTCTCAGCGGAAAAACAGCCAACACAAACACCAGCACGCCCATGCCGCCGATCCAGTGCGTAAAGCTTCTCCAGAAGAGACACGCGTGGGACAGCGCCTCCACGTCACTTAAGATGGAAGCTCCCGTCGTGGTGAAACCGGAAATGGCTTCAAACAAAGCGTCCTCAAGTCTGGGGATCTCCCTGCTGATCCAAAAAGGAAGCGCACCGAAAAGACTCATTGCGATCCAGCTGACGGACACGCTCACAAAGCCCTCCGTGGCATAGAAATCATATCTCTTGGGCTTTCGCATCACCAGCAGGCCGCCCAGGATCAGGCAGGCTCCCGCACAGATCAAAAAGGCGAATGCGCTCTTCTCCCCACAGACAAATCCGATCACCATCGGCAGGCATAAGAATATGCTTTCAAAACAAAGTACGGCGCCAAGCACATACCGTATCATGGAATGATTCATTTCAAGTCTCCTTTAGACGATCTCGGTATTACTCGGAAAGGAGGTCTCCGGCATCTTTCAGTCCCAGCTGCGTTGTCACGACGATCATGGAATCGCCGGGCAGGATCTCCGTCTGGCCATCGGGGATGATCAGCTTATCATTTCGAATGATCGCAGCGATCAGTCCGTTCTTCGGCTTCAGGTCACGCAGGGGAATGCCGGTGATCTTTGAATTCTCCGTCACGTAGAACTCCAGCGCTTCTACCTTATCATCATACATGCGATACAAGGTCTTTACGTTGCTCCCAAGGGAGTTCTTGGTCGCCCTCGAATACCGCAGGATCTTTTGCGCCGTCAGGAGCTTCGGATACACAACGCTGTCAAGCTCAAGATTATGAATGACCTCATTCAGCTGCTCGCGGTTGATCTTTGTCACGACCTTGCGGCTCACCTTCTTCTTTGCCATCAGCGACAGGAGAATGTTCTCCTCGTCCATGCTGGTGAGCGCCACAAAGGAATCCATGGTGTCCAGTCTCTCCTCCTTGAGGAAGGCCTCATCACTCCCGTCTCCATTGACGATCGTCGCGTGCGGAAGCTCTTCGCTTAGCTCCAGACAACGCTCCGGATTCTTTTCTATGATCTTAACCGCAATGCCCAGATTGTCCAGCATTTTCGCCAGGTACAGCGTGATCTTTCCGCCACCCACGATCATGGTATTTCTGGCGCGGTTCGTGTTCATGTCAATCTTTTCAAAGAAATTCTTCGCAGATTTTCTGCTGGTCACCATGGAGACACTGTCCCCGGACCTTAAGATAAAGTCGCCTCGAGGGATGGACACCTGTCCGTCGCGGTCCACGGCGCAGATCAGGAACGGACTGTCAATCTTCGCGTTCACTGCCTGCAACGTCATGCCGTCCAGCTTTGACTCCGCGGGGATCTTGAAACGGATCATCTCCACCTTGCCGCCCGCAAAGGAGTCAATGCCCAGCGCGCTCGGAAAACCAAGAAGCGATGCGATCTCCGCCGCGGCCGTCTGTTCCGGATTGATGATCATGGAAAGGCCAAGCTCTCTTTGAAGGAAACGCTTTTCCTGACTATAGACGGGATTACGCACGCGAGCGATCGTCTGGCACTTGGATGCCTTCTTCGCGATCACGCAACATAATAGATTCAGTTCGTCATGCTCCGTCACGGCAATGAGCAGGTCCGCGGTCTCAATCCCCGCCTCCTTTAGAACGCTGTAGCTGGAACCGTTTCCCACCATGCCCATGACGTCATATTCGGTAGCCAGCTGACGCACGACCTCCGGCTTAACGTCCACGATACAGATATTATTGTCTTCCTGACTCAGGCTTCGCACCAAGGCCGTGCCAACCTTGCCTCCGCCCACGATTACGATCTGCATGTCATACCCTCCAACAAGTTCTTCCCATAAGTGCACATACAAAAGGTATTATAGCACTTTTATGATATAGTGTAAAGCATCCTCGCCTTATCTGATCTTCTCAATCTTTACGCTGGCGCCCGCAAAGAATTGCGACACGCCGGAAAACAGCTCTGAAATGGAAGTCCTGATTTCGCTTTCCGATTCTGACTTGATCTCCTCCACAAAGAGTACGTTTGCACTAACCCCAAGAACTCCCTCATCGTTACTATTGAAGCTCACCACCAGCGGATAGGCGTCCTCATAGATATACAAAAGCATGACGGAGTCGCTTGACATTCCCTTTTCCACAAAGGATTTCCCGGTGTTTAAAAGGCTCCCGACGGCAACGGATTCCACGCTTGTCATCCTCTGATTAAAAATGGTCACGATCGTTCCAAGCAAGCGGCTTCTCAGTTCTTTTTGTAAATTCTCGGATAAGTCTTGAATTTCTGCCGCATCAGAGGTCATCTGTGCCCAGACAAGATTGAGGAACTCTTCCGTCAACGTAATCTTATAGATTCTAAGAGGCTTCGAGTATTCCATTTTCTTCAGCTTTTGATAATACTCAGAATTCGTGAGGCTAGAAGACCCCAAAAGTTCCACGTAAGCTTCGCTGTCGATCTTTTCGATCATGAGATCCAGCACTTCCTGCCCATGATCCAAAAGGATCTCATTGATCTCCTCTTCCGTCAAAGCGTCACCATCCTTGTCCTCCTGCGACGCGGTATTCTTTTCTTCCGTCTGTCCTTCTGCTCCGCCCTTGTCGTTCTTTCCCTCGCATCCGACCAGGCAGATCACAAGCGTGATCATTGCAGTCCAAAGGATTGCTTTCCTTACGGTTTTCATCATTCCGTCCTCTTTTCAACTCAATTCAATACAAAGATAGGCTTTACGCCTATCTGGGATATTCATATTCAAAGGTCGCCTGGTCCGTCACCACCTGAAAGACCTGCTCCTCCCCGATCCAAAATTCATACGCCGCCTTGCAGGTTGCGCTCTCATGGATCGTTCGCACCATGCTTCCGCAGTCAGGCGCCTTCAATGCCTTTCCTGAGGCCTCTATCAGCCTCACCTTGAGCTTTAACCCGCCCTGCTCGATAATTGCCCCTCCGTCTCGTATTTCGGCCGCTCTTGCGCCCAAATAGGTGGCAATGCGGTATTCCTTGCCCGCATGAAAAACGAAGCCGATCACGCCCGTAAAACGAAATCCGGGGAAGGGAATGTCCGCCACGGAGAGCATCAGTGAATCGCCGTCCGGCAGAAAGCTTTGCGTCCAAAGATATTCCTTCGGGAAAGAGCGGCCCGTGTCGCCCTCCCAATATCCTCTCGCATTTTCAAATCGATACTCCACGCCATTTACGGTCAGCGTGCCGTTGACCACATGCTCGACGCTTCCCACCATATGCCTGCATTCCATGAACGGGATCATGGCAAACGGCCCCATAATGTCATATCGAAGCGGCGTGATCGGTCCAAAGGAAAGGCTTCCGCGAATGCAAAGATCCGCGGTCTCCACGTCCACCCGGATGCCGCGCCGGCTGAAACGATTCTTTCCGATCCTGATCAGGCTCCCCTTCTGCGCATATGCATCCGCGGGAAATTCCGCCACCCAGGCGTCCGTCTCGGTAATGACCTGAAGGGAACAGGACAGCTCCTTTCCGGACCCGTGCGTTGCGGCGATCAGAGCGATGGTCTGGTCATCCGACTGGCATTTATAATAATATCCGTAAAAATATCCCTTCATTCTCGCTCCTCCTTTTTATGTTCACGCTCCCGTCCATGCAATGGCCATGCCGTCAGCTTCTCTCAAACGCGTCACGAAATGCGGTAATGTTCTTGCCGTCTTCCTTGCCATAAATTGCAAAGCACACCTTCTCAAAGCATCTCCCATACTCTTCCTGCACCAGAACCCTTTTGAAATATGCAGCCACGTCCTTGGGGTTATTTCCAAATGCACCGCACCCCCACGCGCCAAGCACCAGCTCTTTATAGCCTTGCTTTGCCGCAACTCTGAGCATGATGCGGATACGCCTTTGCATCGTCTCCCGGATCACGGAGGAAGACGCAAGGATCGCTGCGCCGTGCCTGTTCGGCGCCGGGATTGTGATCACGCCGACGCGCACTGGCGCTTCCAGCAACTGACATTTTTCATCCCGAAATACGTAAACCTCGGGGGAAAGAAGCATATAGTCCGATTCTACGGGACTTAAGTATGCATTATTATATCGATACATTTCTGAAGCATGCTTCGAATGGATGGAAGCATACAAAGTACTGCACCTGCAGAGTGCCTCCTCCTGCGCAGTGGCGCCGAGAAGGAACCCTCCGCCCGCTACGTGCGCGTTCGCAAAATTCATGACCAGGGGAGCATTCAGTTTTCTTGCCGCCTGGAAGGAATCTGCATTCCACACAAAGAACTCGCAAGATGCATCACGATAATAAGGAGAAAGGTCTTCCTCCAACATACGCTCACCCATCTGCGGCGAAATCACGATCACATTTTCCAAATCACCGTTTGGCAACGTCACCTCACGGTCCTCATAGTCATATTTGCGCTCTTTCGTGATCCGAATGCTTTCCTTTGCGATCTGAATATAATTCACGTTTTCCACCCCATTTCCATAAACGCGAACAACTTAATCCAAGTGGTCGGCAACCTCACAATTTGACACGGTTCCCTTGGCCCAAGGGCTTCCAACGTCACATCTTCCGTGATGATGCGTCTCCACCTTTGTGCCAGCTTCCTGCTCATCTGAAAACCTTACGGAAAGCCTGCTCACGCCGCCTTCCATCTTCACGTCGATCAGACGGAGTAGCTCATCAACGCTAACGCTTCCCTCAAACTCATTTCCCATGTCTTCACCTTCCCAAAAACCTATACTATAACTATATTGCATGGCCCACAGAAAGTCAACAAAAGCGATTTAAAGCAAAAAAAATACCCGATATGATCGGATATTTTTTCGTGGGGCCTATAGGGCTCGAACCTATGACCCTCTGCTTGTAAGGCAGATGCTCTCCCAGCTGAGCTAAGACCCCGCATCTTCACGTGAGAATCACGTGACTTGCCGGCTAAGGCGCCGGTCTTTGACTTCGTCAAAGATCGCAAGCAAAGCTTGCGACATCGCCGGCTAAGGCGCCGATCTTTGGCTTCACCAAAGATCACAAGCAAAGCTTGCGACACAAGCGACCCAGATCGGGCTCGAACCGACGACCTCCGCCGTGACAGGGCGGCGCTCTAACCAACTGAGCCACT
>CAMZDG010000016.1 GCA_947305245.1 uncultured Lachnospiraceae bacterium | reverse complement strand
AAAGGAGAGTCTTATCTAAAATCAACTAAGTATCTTGTTTTAGATACATGCCAACTCTATCCTGCCTTTTCAAAAAAAGGAGAGTATTGTCTAAAACCAACTAAATTTCTTATTTTAGATACGTGCTTCTCTCTATCTTATTTTTCAAAAGAAGAAGAGGATTATCTAAAACAAGCTTCAAATATTGCTTTAGATAAAAGAGTCTTTAAAAGGGTTTCCCAAATGGAGGAAAGCAGCATCTAAAATAGGTTGATAATCTTGTTTTAGATAAAAGAGCACTAAAAATGACTTCTCCAACGAAGGAAAGTAGCATCTAATATCAGTAAAAATCTTGTTTTAGATGCAAGCGCGCCTTATCTAGTTTGAAAAGGAATGACAAGAATCCTTGAAAGCAGGTTAACGGTTTGAAGAGGAAGGATGAGAATCCTTGGAAGTTGGAAGGAGAGGAGCCTTCGAAACGTATGGAATTAGATTTGTTAAGGGAATGTGCGGGAGCTAAGCGCATTGCCGTCACGGGGCATCAAAAGCCGGACGGTGACTGCGTTGGTGCCTGCCTTTCCATATGGTATTACTTAAAACAGAATTTGGACAGCGCTGAGGTGACGGTATTTTTGGAGGAGCCGGATCCCGTGTTCGCAGAGCTTGCGGGCTATGAGAAAATTGTGACGGATTTCCCGGAGCAGGAGCACTTCGACGTGCTGTTCATCATGGACTGCAACCTGGAGCGGACGGGCCTTGCGCAGAAGTATGCGAAGGGCGCGGGTAAGGTGATCAACATTGATCATCATATCACCAATGCGAACGGGTGCGGGGACTTAAATTACGTCAATCCCAAGGTCGGATCGGCGTCGGAGCTGGTGTATGACCTTGTGGACAAGGAAAGGCTAGACATGGAGCTGGCGAAGTCTATTTATGTCGGGATGGTGCATGACACGGGCGTTTTCCAATATGAAAACACGACACCTGACACTATGAGGAAGGCGGCGCACCTGATCAGCTTTGGGTTTGATTTTTATCGGATCATTCAGGAGACCTTTTATCAGAAGACTTACGTGCAGGCGCAGATTTTGGGCCGCGCGCTGATGGAAAGCGTGCGCTTTATGGACGGCAGGTGCATCGTGAGCCTGGTGGATCGAAAGGCCATGGAGTTTTATCACGTGACCAATCGGGATTTCGAGGGGATCGTGAATCAGCTTCGCAACATTAAGGGCGTCAGCTGTGCGATCTTTATGTATGAGACGGGCACGCTGGAGTATAAGGTGAGCCTTCGGACGGACCAGAGCATTGATGCGTCAAAGGTGGCGGCGTATTTCGGCGGCGGCGGACACGCAAGGGCGGCAGGCTGTAACATGAAGGGAACCTTCCATGACTGCGTGAACAATCTGAGCGCGGAGATCGCAAAGCAGCTGGACATGTAAAGCGCGGAGATCGCAAAGCAGCTGGACACGTAAAGCGATGAGGTTGCAATGCAGTTGGATGCGTAAGACGTTGAAGTAGCAAGGTGACTGGACGCGAAGACAAGAGGCAATGATATGTTGAATGGCATTATTGTCGTATATAAGGAGCCCGGCTATACCTCCAATGACGTGGTGGCGAAGATGCGCGGGATCTGCAGACAAAAAAAGGTTGGTCACACGGGAACGCTGGACCCGGACGCCACGGGGGTTTTGCCCGTGTGTCTGGGGACCGGCACGAAGCTTTGTGACATGCTCGCCGAAAGGGATAAGGAGTATGTGGCAGAGCTTCTTTTAGGTGTGTCCACGGATACGCAGGACCTGTCGGGAACGGTGCTTTCCGAGCGCCCCGTCGAGGTGACGGAAGAGGCGGCGCGGGAAGCGCTGATGAGCTTTGTGGGGCCTTATGATCAGGTGCCGCCGATGTACAGCGCGCTGAAGGTGAATGGCAAGAAGCTTTATGAGCTTGCCCGCGAGGGGAAGGAAGTGGAGCGGAAGGCAAGGCGCGTGGAGATCCTGGAGCTGGAGATCATAGAGATGAAGCTGCCCGTGATCAAGTTCCGCGTGGTCTGCACGAAGGGAACCTATATCAGAACTCTATGCGCGGACGCCGGAGAGAAGCTTGGATGCGGCGCCGCCATGAAGTCGCTGCGAAGGACCAGGGTCGGAAGGTTTACGCTCGCGCAGGCGCTGACGCTGGGGGAGCTTCAGGAGATCCGTGACAAGGCCGTGCAGGAGCTAGATGAGGAGAATGCCGCGATCACTTATGACAGGGTGATGCTGGAGCAGGGGCTGGCGAGCGTTTTGATCCCGACGGAGAAAGCGTTCGAGGAGTGCAGGCGGCTTCAGGTACTGCCGGATGCCGATCGCTTGCTTCGCAACGGAAATCCCATTTTGCCGGGGATGATCATGCCGGGAACGGCGAAGAAAGAATGCAATGCGGGCATGGCGGGCGTGGATCAGGCAAAGAAAGCCGGCCGTAGTAGTAAAAAGGACGGCGAGCGCGTGCGGATGTGCGCCTCGGACGGGACTTTTCTTGGACTGTATGAATATGACGGGCGCGCGGGAAAATATCAACCCGTGAAGATGTTTTTATAGAGAGGAATCAGAATTTGGAAATCATAGCGGATAGTCTGGATTTTCAATTGAATCGGGAAACGGCCATTGCCATCGGAAAGTTTGACGGCGTGCACGTGGGACACAGAAGGCTCCTGGAGGAGATCCTTGCAAAGAAGAAGGAGGGCCTGGAGGCTTGCGTGTTCACGTTCGACATTTCGCCCGCCGTGCTCTTTGGCTTTGGCGACGGAAAGGTGTTGACAACTCGCGAAGAGAAACGCAGGATCTTCAAGGAACTTGGCGTGGACGTGCTCGTGGAATTTCCCATGACATATCAGACGGCAGCCATTGATGCGGAAGAGTTTGCGAGGAAGTATCTGTCGGAAGCACTCTGCGGAAGGTTTATCGCTGCTGGGAATGATCTGTCCTTTGGCAGGCATGGCAAGGGCGATGCGGCGCTTTTATGGCGTCTTTCAGAGGAATTGGCCTTTGAGGTAAAGACGATCCATAAGGTAGAGATTGATGGGATACCGGCTAGCTCAACCTATATTCGTAGCCTTGTGGAAGCCGGAAAAATGGAAGAAGCAACTCGGTTCCTGGGCGAACCTTATTGCATCGATGGGACGGTGCTTCACGGCCGTCATTTGGGCCATTCACTTGGTTTTCCGACCATGAATATGATACCTGACGAAGACAAATTGCTTCCGCCTTTTGGGGTGTATGCATCCAAGGTACGGATTGAGAATAAGCTTTATAAGGCCATTACGAACATAGGCCTGAAGCCTACCGTCAACGATGAAACCGTCGCGAACGTAAATGTGGCAAGCCATGCCAGAGACGGCGAGACTGCCGGCGAAAATGACAAGAATCTCACGAACAAGGCAAATGTCATGCATGCCGGCGTGGAGACGCACTTGCTGGATTATGACGGGGATCTGTATGATCAGGAGGCGCAGGTTTTCCTGCATCATTTTCAGCGGCCGGAGCAAAAGTTCGAAAATTTGGAGGCGTTAAAGGCGCAGATCGCAAAAGACGTAGAAGCGTGCAGGATGGAATGATCCCTTCCTGCACGTTTTGCTTTTGATCGATCATAAAAATCGAAAAATGATTAATCGGAAAAATCAAAAAAATGACTTGTAACTTTCCGAAAAATCCCTTAAAATATAGGTGTATATGAATTGGGATAAACTTGTTTGCTCCCCGGTTGGGTGGGGAGAATGGTACGAAGGGAAAGTTTTATGAGTGCAAGTGTGCTTCTATCAATGGCAGGTGGCCTGGGGCTCTTTTTGTTTGGCATGCGCGTGATGAGCGACTCCATCGAAAAGGTGGCAGGTGCCAAGCTGAGAAACATTCTGGAAATGTTCACCACCAACCGGTTCTCCGGTATGATCGTCGGCGTGATCTTTACCGCCATCATTCAATCGTCATCGGCCTGTACGGCCATGGTCGTCAGCTTTGTTAATGCCGGTCTGATGAATCTCTTTCAGGCGGCCGGCGTGATCTTCGGTGCCAACATCGGTACCACAGTTACCTCACAGCTAGTTTCGTTCAACTTATCCGCATATGCTCCCGTGATCTTGCTCGCGGGCGTTATTTGCATGATGTTTATCAAGAATGACAAGGTCAAGAAATTCTCGGAGATCGTGATCGGCTTCGGCGTGTTGTTCCTTGGCCTTTCCACGATGTCCAGCGCCATGTCCGCGATGAAGAATGAGCCGGCCGTGGTAAACTTGCTTGCTTCCGTGGACGGACATCATTTCTTCGCCACGATCATGGGCCTTTGCCTGACTTCCATCATCCAGAGCTCATCCGTGACGGTCAGCATCGCACTACTGATGGCAAATCAGGGGCTGTTATCCTTGCCGATCACCCTGTATATTATCTTGGGCTGTAACATTGGCGCATGTAGCACGGCGCTGCTTGCATCCCTTGCCGGTAAGAAGGACGCAAAGCGTACAGCGCTCATTCATTTCTGGTTTAACGTGATCGGTACGATCCTGGTTTATTTGATCCTGTTCGTGGCAGAGGATCAGGTGGTTTCCCTGATCAAGATGATCTCCGCCGACAACGGACGATTTGTTGCGAACGCGCACACGCTGATCAAGGTCTTCCAGGTGATCGTGCTGTTCCCGTTCTCGAACCTCATCGTCAAGCTGGCATGCCTTTGCGTGCCCGGCGAGGACAAGAAGGTTGGTTACCGCGAGAGCTATCAGCTGAAATATATCGGTGACAAGGTAGTGTTCAACCCCGCGACGGCAGTGGTCGAGGTCATCAAGGAGCTTGACAGAATGGCATCGCTTGCGAGCGAGAACTTAAACCGTGCCATGAACGCGCTGATCACGCTGGATGAAGAGGACATTGAGGAAGTATATGAGGTGGAGAAGAACATCAACTTCTTGAACCACGCCATTACGGATTATCTCGTAAAGATCAACCAGTCGACGCTACCCATCGAAGACTTGAAGAGCATCGGCGCGCTGTTCCATGTCGTGAACGATATCGAGCGTATCGGTGACCACGCGGAGAACGTGGCAGACTGTGCAAGGCAAAGGAAGCAGGACGGATCGAGCTTTAGCAAGGAAGCGCAGCATGAGATGGGAGAGATGCTCGAGCTGGTCAACACGATCGTGCGTTATGCCATCGAGATGTTCGTAAAGAGTGAATATAAGCATATGCAGGACGTGGTGGATCTCGAGGACCGCGTGGACGAGATGGAGCGGGAGTTCCAGAGGGCGCACGTGGAGCGTCTGACGAAGGGGGAGTGCACGCCGGAGGCAGGAATGCTGTTTTCGGACGTCATCTCTGGACTCGAGAGAGTATCCGACCACGCCACCAATATCGCGTTCGCTATCATGGACCAAGAGAAAGAGGCTGTGTAAGGACTCGGGTGCTACTTTGAGATAGCCTCTTGCAGGCACGCTCGCGCTCCATCGTGCAGCGTAGCGGTACTAAGGCGCCATAGTACGTCGCCTAAGTACCGACGCTTGGCACATGGGCCTGCAAGGGGCTATCTCAAAAGCACCCTCGAGGTCCTTATACAGCCCAGGATGACTGAGAAGGTCAATAGGAAAGGTTAGGGTTGACAGAGTAGGCGTGGTTCGGGTATAATCTGTAACAGGTTGTAACAATTTCGTAATAAATTTAAAAAATACGATGGGGATGCCTGATCGGCTCGGTTTTGGGGAAGATCGGCCGTAGCTAATCCTTGGCTTTGGGGAAGCGGGGAAAAGCAGGCATGAGGTTATTGGTTATGAAAAATGTGAGAATTCAGAATATAGTTCGGTTTATGGCGACGGCAATGGCAGTATGCTTTGCCGCCGTTCCTATGCGCGTAAGTGCGGCCAGCGCGGAGAAGCTCTTTGCCAGTGTTGGCGCGGCTTCGATGTTTTCCATGGATTATTCCGCGGAAGAGCTCGTGGCGTTTGCGGATGCGGGACAGGGCGCGCATTGGGGATATACGAATCTTGGCATTGCGAATACGGACGGGTCCAATTTAAACGTGCGTGAGACGCCTTCCACCAGCGGTAAGCTTGTGGGAAAGATGCGTAATCATGCGGGCTGTGAAGTTCTGGAGATCGAGGACGGATGGGCAAAGATCACTTCCGGTGAAGTGGAAGGTTACGTGAGCTGTGATTATCTGCTCGTCGGCGCGGATGCCGTTACGGTGGCGAAGAGTCTGGTGGAGACCGTCGTGATCGCAAAGGAGAATGGCCTGAACGTGCGTCAGGAGCCTTCGACGGACAGCCAGGTCATGACCCAGGTTGCCAAGGGCGAGGAGTTAGAGTTTATCGAGGATCTTGAGGATTGGATCCACGTGATGGTAGATGATGAGGATGCGTACGTCTTTTCTGATTACGTAACGGTGGAGACGAAGCTCGATACGGCAGTGACCATGTCTGAGCTGCTGTATGGCAATGGCGTGTCTGACATCCGCGTGGACATTGTGGAATATGCGAAGCAATTCCTTGGAAATCCTTATAAGTATGGCGGAACCAGCCTGACCAAGGGCATCGATTGCTCCGGTTTCGTGCAGGCTGTTTATAAGAAGTTTGGGATCAAGCTTGAGAGAAGCTCCAGCGCACAGGCAACGAAGGGAACGAAGATTTCGACTTCGGAGCTTTTGCCCGGCGATCTGGTCTTCTATAGCAAGAACGGATCCATCAATCACGTGGCGCTTTATATCGGCGGCGGTCAGGTGATCCACGCAAGCTGTGAGAAGTACGGCATCCGTATCAGCAAGTACAATTACAGGACTCCGACCAAGTGCGTGCGCATGATCAATGATTGATAAAAAAGATGTTGACAAATACCCTGTCCCATTGTATACTATCAAAGTCGGCTGTAAATACAGTTGATTTGGAAGTTTAGCTCAGCTGGGAGAGCATCTGCCTTACAAGCAGAGGGTCATAGGTTCGAGCCCTATAACTTCCACTGTGGCGAAGTAGCTCAGCTGGCTAGAGCACACGGTTCATACCCGTGGTGTCGAGGGTTCGAGTCCCCCCTTCGCTATGATATTTAGACCTGCAGATCGAGGATTTGCAGGTCTTTATTTGTGAGGTTGAAATTTCTGCAGGGAAATGATATGATTTCATGCAGGGAGAGTTTTTGAAATGAAAAACGGGAATGAAATTAGAATTGTAGACGCCACGCTTCGGGACGGCGGTCTGGTCAATGACTTTTATTTCGAGGATGACCTCGTAAGGGCGCTTTACCAGACGAACCAGAGGACTGGCGTGGATTACATGGAGTTCGGATATAAGGCATCGAAAAAGATGTTTGATCCGGCGGTGAACGGCAAGTGGAAGTACTGTGATGATGAGAATATCCGCGCGATCGTCGGAGAGAATCGGACGAATTTGAAGATCGCCGTGATGGCGGACGTGGGGCGGTGCGATTATCAGGAGGACTTTCGGCCGAAGGCGGAGAGCCCCGTGGACATGATCCGCGTGGCGACTTATCTGGACACCATTCCGGGCGCCGTGGACATGATCGAGGATGCGGCGAAAAAGGGATATGAGGTCAGCTGTAACGTTATGGCGATCTCGAGGTCGGATGAGTATGATCTTCGAGGTGCCCTGGAGACGATCGCAAAGACGCCGGCGAGCGTGCTTTATGTCGTGGACAGTTATGGCGCGCTTTATCCGGATCACGCAAAGCGTCTGGTGGATACCTATCTGGACGTGGCCGCAAAGTACGGAAAGCAGGTCGGCATGCATGCGCATAACAATCTGCAGCTGGCTTTCTCGAACACGATGCTTGCGCATTCCATGGGAGCAACCTGGCTGGACGGTACGTATGATGCCATGGGGCGCGGTGCCGGGAACTGTGCGATGGAGCTGCTCCTTAGCTACCTTGAGCGCGAGGGTTATGAGAAGTATCAGATGGCGCCGGCGCTGCCTTTCCTGGATGAGTACATGGAGGGCCTGAAGTCGAAGGGCGTCGTCTGGGGGTATGACACGCAGTATCTACTGACTGGTCAGAAGAATCAGCATCCCCGCGCGGCCATCAAGTTCACGAAGGAAGGCCGCCGTGACCACGCCGCATTTCGCAATGAAATAGAGAAATAACGTGATGGTTTATTATTTTTGCTTGTCACTGCTTTGGGAATGTGATGAAGTTGATTTGGTGAAGTCGCATTTTGCGACTTCACAGAAGAATTGTAGTGAAATATCTTTGGAAACAAAGTTTTATCCTTGCCAAAAAAAGTTTTTAATGCTATACTTTCTCGTGATAGGTGAGATGATGAAGGAGAAATCATTGCAACTGGGATGATTTCTCCTTATTTTCTGTTGTTAAGAAATAGATGCGTCTTGCGAAGAAGTATTTTGGGTAGTGGGATTGGGAAGATTTGTTTTTGAGTTGAGAAAGGTTTGGAAGAAGAATTGGACGAGAATTTGAAGGAACAGTATGAGAAGAAATTGGATGAGATGCTTGCAGCGGCCGGCATCGGCGAAGCACTGGTCGAGGAAGAGGAAGGCGATCTGACTGCTTTGGAGGCGGAAGAAGCCGAGGCCATGAGGGAGCTTGGGATCCTGGACGGAGCGGAAGAGGAAAGCGCTGAGGAAGATGGAATCGAGGCAGGCACGGAGGAAAGTGCAAGCTCTGCAGAGGGTGCCGCTGAGGCGATCGTGACTTCCGGCGTGGATGATGCCAACATGGACGATATTCGCGAGCAGTTGGATCCCAGGATCCAGCGCGCATTGGATGACATGGGCTTTACGAAGCTTACGCCCATTCAGGAGCAGGCGATCCCTGCGCTTTTAGAGGGCCAGGATATTATCGGGCAGGCGCAGACGGGCACTGGTAAGACGGCAGCCTTCGGCATTCCCGTGATCCAGGGCGTGGATCCCAGCGTGGAGAAGCTCCAGGCGATCGTGCTTTGCCCGACCAGAGAGCTGGCCATTCAGGCAGCTTTGGAGCTTCGCAAGATCGCGAAATATGTTGAGGGACTTCGCGTGCTTCCCGTATACGGCGGCCAGGAGATCGGCCGTCAGATCCGCGCGCTTCCCGGAACGCAGATCATTGTCGGCACGCCCGGACGTGTGATGGATCACATGAATCGTCATACCATCAAGCTGGATCATGTATCCATGGTGGTGCTGGACGAGGCGGATGAGATGCTGAACATGGGCTTCCGTGAGGATATGGAGGTGATCCTCGGCGCAATTCCTGGGGAGCATCAGACGGCGCTGTTTTCCGCAACTATGCCGAAGCCCATTTTGGAGATCACGAAGAAGTTCCAGAAAGAAGATACAAAGCGTATTCAGATTGCCACGGGTGAGTTGACGATCCCGCTGGTGAGCCAGAAATATTTTCTGATCAAGAATCAGGACAAGGACAAGGCGACGGTAAGGCTCCTGGAGTATTATCAGCCCAGACTTTGCCTGGTGTTCTGTAACACCAAGGCGAAGGTGGAGGAGCTTTCTGAGGTATTAAAGAAAGCGGGATTCCAGGCGGAGGGCCTGCACGGTGACCTCATCCAGCATCAGCGCGACATTGTCATGGGACGTTTCCGCAATGGAAGCACTAACATTCTGATCGCGACGGACGTAGCGGCCAGAGGCATTGACGTTGACGACGTGGAGATTGTCATTAATTATGACATTCCGCTGGATAATGAATATTATGTGCACCGCATCGGAAGAACCGGGCGCGCGGGCAAGACGGGTATGTCCTTTACCTTTGCCAACGCGAGGGAGCTTCGTCGCATTCACGACATCGAGCATTTCTGCAAGACGACCATCGAGGAGAGAAAGCTTCCCGATGCTTCGAAGGTGCTGAAATCTAAGGCGCGCAAGGTGCTAAACGGCGCGTGGGAGCTGCGTGAGAATGAAGACATTGAGCTTATGAAGGTGTACCTTCAGAGGAAGATCGATAAGGATGAGTGCGATCTGATGGAGTTGGCAGCGTGCATGCTGAAACAGCAGATCGGCGAGAAGGGCGAGGAGATCCCTGAGGATAAGCCCATGCCCAGGCAGAAAGGACCTCGCAGTGGCCGCGAGCGCGGTGGCAGAGGTTTTGGAGACAGAGGCTTTGGCCGTGACGGAGAAGGCCGCGAGGGCAGAGGCTTCAGAGACAGGGGCTTCGGCCGCAGGGATGACGAGGAAGGCCGTGAGGGCAGAGGCTTTAAGGACAGAGGCTTTGGCCGCAGGGACGGAGAAGACGGCAGAGAAGGCAGGGGCTTTAGAGACAGAGATTTCAAGGACAGAGGCTTTGGCCGCGGCGAAGAAGGCCGTGAGGGCAGAGGCTTTAGAGACAGAGATTTCAAGGACAGAGGCTTTGGCCGTGGCGATGAAGGTCGCGAGGAAAGAGGGCGCGGACGCAGGAAGGACGAGAGCTTTAGCGAGAAGATTTTCGGGAAGAAGGAAGGCGCAAAGTTCTGGGAGATGGAGAAGCCCGAGTTCGTAGAGATCCCGGATGCACTGGAAAAGCACTTGGCAAAGAAGGAGCGTAAGACCGGTGCCGGGGCGAAGGAGGATCCCTTTGCCATGTTTAAGCAGGCTTCCGGAAACGGCAAGTCTTCCAAGGAAGGCAAGTCTTCCAAGGGAGATAAGGCCGGAAAGTCTTCGAAGAGCGGCAAGGCTTCGAAAGAAAGTAAGTCATCGAAGCTGGATGCCCGCAAGGTCCTTGACGTAGATAACTTCGGAAGGCCAAAGAGGATTAAGAAATAGACTTTATAGGCGGCGGATGAATAGAGAAATCGTCTGGGAATAAGGATCTTAAAAAGAAAAATAGACTTGATATTTGGAGGAAGAGCGGATGAGAGTGGGAATGGGATATGACGTACACAGGCTGACGGAGGGCAGGGACCTCATTATCGGTGGGGTGAAGATCCCGTATGAAAAAGGGCTCCTTGGTCATTCGGACGCGGACGTGTTGCTCCATGCCATCTCGGATGCGCTTCTTGGCGCGGCGGCGCTCGGAGACATCGGGAAGCATTTCCCGGATACGGATCCCGCATATAAAGGGATCTCTTCGATGATCCTGTTAGAGAAGGTGGGGGATCTGATCGCGGAGAAGAGCTTTCTCATTGAAAACATTGACGCGACGATCATCGCGCAGGCGCCGAAGATGCGTCCCTATATCGATACCATGCGGGAGAATATCGCGAAGGCGCTGAAGATCGAAGTGTCGCAGGTGAACGTGAAGGCGACGACGGAGGAGGGCCTCGGCTTTACGGGAACGGGAGAGGGGATCTCTTCGCAGGCGGTGTGCCTTTTGACCAGTCCCTTTGATCTTGCGGCAGCGCCGGTGCCGATGGGATGCGCAGGCTGCAGCGGCTGTGCGGGCGGCGGACAGAAGCTCTAAACGAAAAGCTTTCGCTGCTAGCTGGAAATGTTGATCGGACGTGCGAGTATGGCGGGAGTCGGGAGGGCACGCGGATGGAACAGTTGTCCTTGTTTGATCATATGGACGGGTTTTCTGGCACTGGTCAGGAGATCGGCATGGGCGCGGCAGGCGGGGAGCAGGTCGTGGATTTCACGATGCCTCTTGCGAATCGTCTGCGGCCAAAGTCTTTGGAAGAATTTGTAGGGCAAGAGCATCTTTTGGGGCAGGGAAAAATGCTGCGTCAGCTCATTGAGCGCGACCAGATTTCCTCCATGATCTTTTGGGGGCCGCCCGGCGTTGGAAAGACGACGCTTGCCAGCATTATAGCGGGTCAGACAAGATCCGCTTTTATCAATTTCAGCGCGGTGACCAGCGGGATCAAGGAGATCAAGGAGGTCATGCAGCAGGCGGAAAACGACAGGCGGGGCGGCAGACGGACCGTGCTCTTTGTGGACGAGATCCATCGCTTTAACCGTGCGCAGCAGGACGCGTTCCTGCCTTACGTGGAGCGTGGCAGCATCATTCTGATCGGCGCGACGACGGAGAATCCCTCCTTCGAGGTCAACGGGGCACTTCTCTCGAGATGTAAGGTCTTTGTGTTAAAGGAGCTGACGGAGGAGAATCTCGCGCAGCTCTTAAAGCGCGCGCTGAGTGCGCCGGAGGGCTTTGGACGGCAGCAGGTGTCCATGACGAAAAGGCAGATCCAGGCGATCGCGGCGTTCGCCAACGGCGATGCAAGAACAGCGCTGAACACGCTGGAGATGGCAGTACTCAACAGTCAGATCCAGCCGGACGGGAGCATGATCGTGACGGACGAGGGGCTCGAGCAGTGCGTGAGCCGCAAGTCCCTGTTATATGATAAATCGGGCGAGGAGCATTATAATATCATTTCCGCCATTCACAAGTCCATGCGGAATTCGGATCCTGACGCGGCCATCTATTGGACGATGCGAATGCTGGAGGGGGGAGAGAATCCCCTGTATATTGCAAGACGCCTGATCCGATTCGCCAGTGAGGACGTGGGCATGGCGGATCCGGAGGCGCTGAAGCTTGCCGTGGCGGTCTATCAGGCCTGTCATTTCCTTGGCATGCCGGAGTGCGACGTGCACCTGACGCATCTTGTGACTTATCTGTCGCTGGCACCGAAATCGAACGCCTGCTATGCGGCGTGCGAGGAGGCGAAGCGCGATATCAAGGAGCGGCCGGCGGAGCCCGTGCCGTTGCAGATCCGCAATGCGGTGACGGGGCTGATGAAGGAGCTCGAGTATGGCAAGGGCTATGAATATGCGCACAATACCGAGGAGAAGCTCACGCGCATGAAGTGTCTGCCGGAGAGCCTGCAGGATCGGGAGTACTATCGCCCGACGACGCAGGGGGCGGAGGCCGCCGCGAAGAAGCGCCTCGATGAGATCAAGGCGTGGAAGGCCGGCCAAGACTGAATCGCAGAAGCAAGGGCGTGGAAGGCCGGGCAGGACTGAGGCGCAGATGCAAAAAAGCCGGGCAGGACTGAGGCGGAGCGGAAGGTTGGATGAGAGTCTATGGAAGCAAAGCTGACGGGCTTGCGAAACGGATGAATTTGCGCTAAAATAAATAGGGTTTTATGCAACTTTGGAATGCTTGCGCATATATGGCGTTTTTGCATGGAAGATAAAGGAGAGGGAGCATGGCGGAAACGAGAGAGGTATACTGGCATCTGCCGGGACTGTGTTATTTTCGGTTACTCAATCAGATTTTGATCAATACCATGAAGGATTATCCGGACAAATTCCGGGATGGTTATAAGATCGGTTCAGTGTATGGGACGATCCCGGGGGCCATCTGGAACGGCGGAAGGGCAGTCTTTGGCATCAGCAACAAGGCTGAGATCGAGCGCGTCATTGCGACTTATAATCAGTATGGTATACCCGCGCGTTTTACCTGGTCGAATTCCCTTCTGGAAGAGAAGCACGTGTATGACACGTATTGCAACATGATCATGAAGATCGCGGACAACGGGCTCAATCAGGCCATTGTCAATCAGCCCGTGCTGGAGGAGTATATTCGCAGGGAATATCCCAGTTATAAGCTGATCTCTTCTACGACGAAGCGCATGCTCGACATAGAGACGCTGAAAAAAGAGGTGGAGAAGGATTATTTCCTGGTGGTGCTGGATTATGACTTAAACCGCAATGAAGACGTAATTAAGCTTCTGGAACCCGTGGCGGACAAGATTGAGATCCTTGTGAACGAGATCTGTTATCCGGGTTGTCCCATGCGGGCGCAGCATTATCGCGAGGAGTCGCGCTCTCAGCTGGAGTTCGACAATCGGACGGATTTCCACTGCCCGAATCATTCGCAGGATCGGCGTACCTTTGAGGAGTGCATGAAGAGGCCCGCGTTCATGTCCACGGAGGAAGTGGACCGCTATATCGAGCGGGGCTATCGGAACTTTAAGATCGTGGGACGGGGTCTGCCGCAGCAGTTCGTTCTGGATTCCTATCTGTATTTCCTGGTGAAGGATGAGGAGAGGGATTTCGTACGCAGGCACATTGTCGGGACGCTGCAGTACCTTGCGGAGCAGCAGAAGGCAGCCATGCGCAGGTAAACGAAATGCAAAATGGTATAAAAACGCTAGTTTTGCATGACAAGAAAGGGTATTGGACATGTTTAATGATTTGCTGAAATTGGGACCGCTCACGTTGCACACCTACGGACTGATGATCGGGATCGGCGTTCTCGCGGCGCTTTATATCGCGGAGTACCGTGCGCCGAAGAACGGACTGGACAAGGAAATGATCTTTCCCCTGACCATGAACTGTGTGATCACGGGAATCCTGTGCGCGAAGATCATGTACTGTATCGTCGGCTGGAAGCAGTTCATCAAGGATCCGATGTCGATGCTGGGCTCCGGCGGACTTGTGGTATACGGCGGCATCATCGGCGGAACGCTTTGTTCTTTGGTATTCTGCTTGATCAAGAAGATTGATTTTTGGGACTATTTTGACATTGTGCTCCCTTCCGTGGCGGTCGCGCAGGCCTTCGGGCGCATCGGCTGTTTTATGGCGGGGTGTTGCTATGGAAAGGAAACGAGCAAGTGGTATGGGATCGCGTTTTCCCATTCTGATTATGCGCCGAACGGCGTGAAGATGATCCCGACGCAGCTCCTTTCAAGTGCAGGGATGTTCCTGATCGCAGGGCTCCTGTTTTGGTATGCTTATCACGCAAAGAAATCCGGACAGGTGGGCGCGGTTTATCTCGTTTTGTACAGCATCGGAAGGTTTGGCATTGAGTTTTTGCGCGGCGACATTGCGCGCGGGAGCGTGGGCGTGTTCTCCACGTCCCAGTTCATTTCGCTGTTCATCGTGGTGATCGGTATTGCGATCTGGATCATCCGCGGAAAGTGCGGAGCCGACCGGCCGCAGGCGCAGCAAAAAGACAGAAAAGAAGAGGCAGGAGCGTAGTATCATGGAAAGAGTTTACGTGGCGGATGCACTAAAGAAAACGGGAGAAACGGTGACGGTACGGGGATTTGTGGACAATCTTCGCGACAGCAAGTATATGACGTTTATCGTCCTCAAGGACATTACCGGGAAGGTTCAGATCACGATCGAGAAGGAGAAGCACCCTGAGTGGGAAGAACTTCTCGCCGGCCTTACGGGAGATTCCGTGATCAGCGTGGTCGGAGAGGTGAATGCGAACGATTACGTGAAGATGGGCGGCGTGGAGATTCTTCCCTCCGAGATCAGCGTGGACTCGGTGGCAGAGGCTCTGCCCATTGCGAGAAAAGCCATTCCCGCGACGAAGAAAAAGAAGGAAGTGGAGCGCTCCAGCATTGATCAGCGCATTGATTACCGATGGATCGACCTTCGGACGGATGAAAATCAGCTGATGTTCAAGGTACAGACCGTCATGGTGAATGCCATGAGGAAGTTCCTTTTGGACCGGAATTTTATCGAGATTCATACGCCCAAGCTGATCGGCGCGGCCAGCGAGAGCGGCGCGGACGTGTTCGCGGTGGAGTATTTTGACCGTCAGGCATATCTGGCGCAGAGCCCGCAGTTTTATAAGCAGATGGCGATGGCAGCAGGCTTTGAGCGGATCTTTGAGACGGGGCCCGTATTTCGCGCGGAGAAGTCTTATACCAACCGTCATACGACCGAATTCACCGGATTTGACCTGGAATTCAGCTATATTAACTCCGTGAAGGATGTTATGAAGATGGAGGAAGAACTCCTGACGGATATGCTTCGCGAGGTAAAGGAAGCCTACGGTGAGCAGATCAAGGAGCTCTTTGGCAAGGAAGTGATCGTTCCGACGACGCCCTTCCCGGTGATCGATCTGCAGGACCTTTATGCAGCGCTGGAGAAGGAGTATGGGTATGTTGCGCCAGAAGAGGAAAAGGGCGACCTGACCACCGAGGCGGAGCAGCTTTCCTTCCGCTATGCGCAGGAGAAGTTCGGGCATGAATTCCTGTTCGTGACGGGTTACAGCGTTGACAAGCGTCCGTTCTATCACATGCGCGATGAGCAGGGCATGCCGCAGGGATATGACCTCATCTGGCGCGGCGTGGAGATCACGACGGGTGCGCAGCGCGAGCATAGATATGAAATCTTGAAAAAGCAGGCGCAGGAGAAGGGCCTCGATCAGGACGTGCAGTTCTATCTGGAGTTCTTTAGGTATGGTTGCCCGCCTCACGGCGGCTTTGGCCTTGGCGTGGATCGCATGACCATGCTACTTCTCGACGTTTCCATCAAGGAGGCCATGTTCCTGTTCAGGGGACCGAACCGTCTGACGCCGTAGGAGAAAAAAGGTTGTAAAAAAATGAGTTGACAAATGAAAGAAATTTGCATATTCTGTCAGTAGGTAATCAATTTATCACGGGTGAAAGATTTCTTTTTTCACTCGCAGGGAAAAGCAAGGAACGGAGAGAGTACTTTTCCGAAAGAGATCACAGAGAGGGCGTGTCACCGGCTGAAAGCTCGCCCGGTCTTGGGAGAAGGAAGTGCATCCGGGAGCTGACCTGGGGAACCCGCCATGGCGAAAGTATCCCGGTCCGTCATCGGCGCGTTAAGCCATCGAGGGAAGGGGCTTGCCCCTTAATGAGAGTGGAACCGCGGAACAATTCGTCTCTTAGATGGATTGTTCCTTTTTGTTTTAAAAGAATCGGAGGCAGACATGGGACTGATCAAGGGCATCAAGGAGGAAGTAAAGCTGATCCGCGAACGGGATCCGGCGATCCATTCTTCCATGGAAGTATTATTATATCCAAGCTTTAAGGCGATGCTGCATTATCGTGTGGCGCATAAGCTCTATCTGAAAAAGCATTATTTCCTTGCAAGATATGTCTCGCAGAGAGGCGCGCGTAAGACCGGCATTGAGATCCATCCCGGCGCACAGATCGGAAAGGGCTTCTTTATCGATCATGGCAACGGCGTGATCATCGGCGAGACCTCCATCATTGGGGACAACGTAACGCTCTATCAGGGCGTGACCCTCGGAGGAACTGGTAAGGAGCAGGGGAAGCGTCATCCGACCATCGGGAACAACGTGATGATCGGCGCGGGCGCCAAGGTCCTAGGCTCTTGTACCATTGGGGATGATTCCAAGATTGGCGCGGGAAGCGTCGTGCTCTGTTCGGTGCCTTCCGGATCGACGGTCGTCGGCGTTCCGGGCCGCGTGGTGCGATCCTACGGGAATGCAACGCATCCGCAGGATTCCTTGAACCAGACGGACCTGCCGGACCCGATCCTGGAGGCTATCACGGAGCTGCAGGCGGAGAACGAGAAGCTGAAGGGCCGCCTGGATCAGTTGGAAGAAAAGGCCGCGAAGGCGTAAGGTGCCTGCAGGCGGCGTGATCATAATCACAAGTAGAAATAGAAAGAAAACGAGGAGAGAAAGAGTATGGAGAACAAGGTGAGGTTTTATAATACGCTGACAAAGAAGGAGGAGCTTTTCGTTCCGAACGTGGACGGAAAGGTTTCGATGTATACCTGCGGCCCGACGGTCTATCATTTCGCGCACATTGGAAATCTGCGCACATATATCTGCGAGGATATTCTGGAAAAGACCCTTCGCTACGTGGGCTATGACGTAAAACGCGTCATGAACATCACGGACGTGGGCCATCTTTCAAGCGACGCGGACACGGGCGAGGACAAGATGCTCAAGGGTGCAAAGCGTGAGCATAAGACGGTCATGGAGATCGCAAAGTTTTATACGGACGCGTTCTTTTCCGACTGCGCAAAGCTGAATATTAAGACGCCTGACGTGGTGGAGCCCGCGACCAACTGCATTCCCGAGTTCATCAAGATGATCAGCGGACTGATCGACAAGGGCTATGCCTACCTGGCAGGCGGCAACGTTTACTTTGACACCTCGAAGCTTAAAGAATATTACGTGCTCTCGAATCATAGCGAGGAGGAGCTTCTCGTGGGCGTTCGAGACGACGTGGAGGAGGATGGCAACAAGAGGAATAAGAGTGATTTCGTGCTCTGGTTCACCAAGTCCAAGTTTGAGGACCAGGAGCTGAAGTGGGATAGTCCCTGGGGCGTCGGATATCCCGGCTGGCACATTGAGTGCTCCTGCATCAGCTTAAAGCACCTCGGCGAGTATATGGACATTCACTGCGGCGGCGTGGACAACATTTTCCCGCATCACACCAACGAGATCGCGCAGAGTGAAAGCTATCTTGGTCACAAGTGGTGCAATTACTGGTTCCACGTGCACCACTTAAATGACAAGACGGGAAAGATGAGCAAGTCCAAGGGGGATTTCCTCACCGTGTCCCTCTTAGAGTCCAAGGGATACAATCCTTTGGTATATCGTATGTTTTGCCTGCAGAGCCATTACAGAAAGCCGCTGGAGTTCTCCTATGAGAACCTGGACAACGTGGCGCAGGCGTATGAAAAGCTGGTGAAGAGGATTGACTCCCTGAAGAAGGACGGCGAGGTGGACAAGGCCGTGTTCGCGCAGTATCGCGAGAAATTTGAGGCGGCTCTTTCCGATGATTTCAATACCTCCATGGCCATCACGATCCTGTATGACATGCTCAAGGCGGAGACGAACGACGCTACGAAGCGTGCCTTGGCGGAAAGCTTTGATGAAGTGCTGTCCCTGGATCTGATGACGGGTGCGGCCGCATATGCCAAGGATAACGAGGTGGACGCGGATCTCGCAGCCTTTGTGGAGAGTAAGATCGCAGAGCGCGTACAGGCAAAGAAGGAAAAGGATTTTGCAAAGGCGGACGCCATTCGCGCGGAGCTTCTCGAGAAGGGGATCGTCCTGAAGGATACCAGGGAAGGAACCTTGTGGGAGAAGGCTTAAGAATTTCGCGCCGCGCTTAAGTGTCGCGCGTGATCATTCGCGAGCAGATATGGAGAATCAGAATTGATGACCCGGGAGTAACTATGGAAAATCAGAATTTATTAGATATGATCAAGGAGACCTTTCCCTGTCCGGAGGTGGACATACGGACCTATTCGCCGCTGACTCTGGCTTTCATCGGGGACGGCATCTATGAGGTTGTGATCCGAACCATGGCGGTGACGAAGGCAAATCGTGCGAACAGTGACCTGCATAAGGACACCGTGAAGTACGTCAAGGCGGAGAACCAGTCGAAGATGGTGGAAATCCTAAAGCCCCATCTCACGGAGGAAGAGGCGGACGTGCTTCGCAGGGGACGGAACGCGAAGCCTAATACCGTGGCGAAGAATGCGAGCCTTGGAGAATATCACAGGGCGACGGGATTCGAGGCGCTGCTTGGGTATCTCTATCTGGCAGGGCGGACGGAGCGAATGCTGGAGCTGATCAAGATCGGCGTTGACGGATTAAATGAAACGAGGTAGAACATGGGATATCAGGAATTTACCATTGAAGGAAGAAATGCGGTGATCGAGGCATTCCGCGCGGGGAAGCCCATAGACAAGCTGTTTGTGCTGGACGGCTGTCAGGATGGCCCGATCATGACCATTAAACGGGAAGCAAAGAAGAAGGACGTTCTGATGAAGTTTGTGACCAAGGAGCGTCTTGATCAGATGTCGGAAACCGGAAAGCATCAGGGCGTCATTGCCGTGGCGGCTGCGTATGAATATGCGGAGGTGGATGACATTCTTCGGGCGGCGAAGGAGAAGGGCGAGGCTCCGTTTCTTATCTTGCTGGATAATATCGAGGATCCTCATAATCTTGGCGCCATCATCCGTACGGCGAATCTTGCAGGCGCGCACGGCGTGATCATCCCGAAGAATCGTGCGGCGGGGCTGACGGCGACGGTGGCAAGGACCTCCGCCGGAGCGCTGAATTATACGCCTGTGGCGAAGGTGACAAATCTTGCAAAGACCATTGAGGACTTAAAGAAGGAAGGGCTTTGGTTCGTCTGCGCCGACATGGGCGGGACGACCATGTATGACCTGAATCTGACGGGGCCCATCGGACTTGTGATCGGCAATGAGGGAGAGGGCGTGGGGCGCCTCGTGAAGGAGAGCTGTGACATGATCGCCTCCATTCCCATGAAGGGGAACATTGATTCCCTGAACGCGTCCGTGGCGGCTGGCGTGCTCGCGTATGAGATCGTAAGGCAGCGCCTGAACGCGTAAGGTCCAAAGCGCGGAAACATGGCGTCAGGGGTGTTTGTGACGAGGGGATTAGCATGAGTGATTATTGTAATTGCACGGATGAGGAATTGATCGACCGGCTCCGGGCAGGGGAGACGCAGATCGCGGAATATCTTTGCGACAAGTATAAAAATCTGGTGCGCAAGGGCGCCCGGAGCATGTTCATCCTGGGGGGAGACACGGAGGATCTGATCCAGGAGGGCATGATCGGGCTGTTTAAGGCCGTGCGGGACTTCGACAGCGGCAGGGACGCGAGCTTCTTTACCTTTGCGGAGCTTTGTATCAATCGACAGATCTATACGGCAGTGCAGGCGTCGCGGCGCAAAAAGCACGTGCCGTTAAATGAGGCTGTTTCGCTTTATAGCCAGGTGGATCCCACGGGCGAGGGCGAAGGGCGATTTCTTCTCGAGGAGCTTGCCAATGACGACGGGCAGGATCCGGAGAAGGTGGTGTTAGACCGGGAGAGGCTCGAGGAGCTTGAGAAGGTCATCGAGGAGACCTTAAGTCCCTTCGAGAAGCAGGTGTATGATCTTTATCTGACGCAGATGAGCACTTCGAACATTGCAAAGATCCTCGGAAAGAATGAAAAGTCGACGGACAATGCGCTCCAGCGGCTCAAGGCGAAGCTCAAGAAGGTTCTGAACGAAAAACGCGACGCTTAGGGAGAAAAGGGAACAATACGTAATACATAATGAGAAGGATCAGGAAACAAAAAGCGGAGTGAAAAGGGAACCTGCAAAAAATAAGAGGCGAGGTAAAAAAGTGGTCAAAATGGCCACTTTTTTAATTGTTTTTTAATACTTATGCGGGCCTTGGGATATTGTAACCAATGCTTCAAACGTGATATGCTAAAAAGAGAAGTCTTGGGGCAGGGGGAGCTGACAAGAATTTTCGGAGGCTTTTATATGTCAGGTTTTAGTGTGAAAAAACCATATACCGTGCTGGTGGGCGTGGTGCTTGCCATCGTGCTGGGCGTCGTATCCTTCATGAAGACCACCACGGATCTTTTGCCCAATATCAGTCTGCCCTACGTGATCGTTGTGACCACCTATCCAGGCGCCAGTCCGGAGACGGTAGAGACCGTGGTGACGCAGCCGGTGGAAGCGGGCATGGCGACGGTGAGCAATATTGAATCCATTCAGTCCGTATCGTCGGAGAACTATTCCATGGTCATCCTGGAGTTCGCGCAGTCGACCAACATGGATTCCGTCTCGCTGGAGATCCGTGAGAAGCTGGATCAGATCAAGGCATACTGGGATGATACCGTGGGCAATCCCATGATCATGAAGCTCAATCCCAACATGCTGCCCGTCATGATCGCGGCCGTGGGCGTGGACGGGATGGATAATGCGCAGATCAGTTCCTACGTAAGGGATCAGCTGATGCCGGAGCTCGAGAGCATCGAGGGCGTGGCGTCGGCTTCCGCGACGGGACTTTTGGAAAAGAGCGTACACGTGATGATCCGCCAGGAGAAGGTGGATCAGATGAATGAAAAGCTGCGCGCCGCCATCGACAAGAAGATGGAGGAAGCGGCGAAGGAGCTGGCGGAGGGACGCCAGAAGATCGAGGACGGACAGAAGGAGCTGCAGGACGGAAAACAGGGCATCCTGGACGGAAAGCAGGGCTTACTCGACGGCCAAAAGCAGCTGGAGGAAGGAAAACAGCAGCTCGCGGAGAAGCAGGAGGAGACCCTGGCACAGCTCGCGTCCACAAAGTCCATGCTGACGACGGCGAAGAATCAGCTGGATGCGACGAAGGTTACCATGACGCTGGCAAAGGGCTTCGTGGATCCTTTGATGACGCAGCTGACGGACATGGAAAAGCGGATCCAGACCTTCCGGGAGAACGTGAGGGAGACGATCGGCCTTGGCGGCGATGAGGATCCTGAAGGGGAGAGTGGCGAGACGGATACGACCGATCCCGGCATGTCCGAGGAGGAAAAGCAGATCCGTGAGGCTCTGAAGGCCATGCGCGATCAGATCCTGCAAAGTCAGTTCCTCAGGGACGCATCGGAGCAGATCCCTGCCCTGAAGCAGGCTTTGGCAGCACTGGAGGAGACGGATCCGGAGACCGATCCGCTGACGCTCCACCAGGTTTTGAAAAATACCATTCAGACCCTGCAAAATACGATCAATTCCACCATGGGAACGATCGACGCAAACCTTGCGACGGTGAACCAGGGCCTGGAGGCCGTGGAAAAAGGCGAATTGCAGGCAGCCATTGAATTCGCCAATGCTTCCGCAGGACTCACGATCGGTGAGTATAAGATGGAACTCGGAAAGACGCAGCTGGAGCAGGCCGAGGAGCAGCTTCGGAGCGGACAGGAGCAGTTGGAACAGGCCCTCGAGCAGATCCTGCAGGGCGAGAAACAACTGGAGGAAGCCCGCGAGAGCGCTTATGAGCAGGCCAACATGAAGAATATCCTGACGGTGGCGACCATCGAGGGACTTCTTGTGGCACAGAACTTTTCCATGCCGGCCGGGTACGTGACGGAGGAAGGAGTGTCTTATCTGATCCGCGTGGGAGATAAGCCCCGCTCCGCGGAGGAGCTGCAGGCAATGCCTCTGATCGACCTGCACATGGATGGCATTGACGCCATCACTCTCGGCGACGTGGCGGACGTCTTCTATTCGGACAATTCTGACAGTATTTATGCGAACGTGAACGGCAGCGCGGGCGTGATGCTCTCTTTGCAGAAGCAGACGGGGTATTCTACTGGCGACGTGTCTGATAAATTGAAGGACAGATTTGACAAGCTGATGAAGGAGGATCCGACCCTCCACGTCATCACGCTGATGGACCAGGGCATCTACATTGACATGGTCATGGATTCCATCGTGAAGAACATTCTCTTTGGCGCAGGACTTGCCATTTTGATCCTGCTCCTCTTCTTAAGAGATCTTCGTCCTACTATGATCGTGGCCTTTTCCATTCCCATCAGTTTGGTGACGGCCATTGTCTGCATGTATTTTTCGGGCGTGACGCTGAACGTGATCTCTCTGTCCGGATTGGCGCTTGGCATTGGAATGTTGGTGGATAACTCCATCGTGGTCATCGAGAACATCTACCGAATGCGAGGTGAGGGAGCCTCACTGAAGGATGCGGCCATCGAGGGATCGAAGGAAGTGGCGGGCGCCATCATGGCATCCACGCTGACGACGGTCTGCGTATTCCTGCCCATCGTGTTCACGGAGGGCATTACGAGACAGCTCTTTGTCGACATGGGTCTGACCATCGCGTTCTCCCTGGGCGCAAGTCTTTTGGTGGCGCTCACGGTCGTGCCCGCGATGGCATCGAAGCTCCTGACGGGCAAGAGCCTGAAGAAGGAGACGAAGTTCTTTGAAGCAGTGATCAACGGCTATGGGAAGGTGCTCTTCGGAGCGCTGAAGGTAAAGCCTTTGGTATTTCTGATCGTGCTTGCGCTCCTTGGCGTGAGCGCTTATGCGGCATATTCCAACGGAACGGCCTTCATGCCGGAGATGGATTCCACGCAGATGACGGTGAACCTTGAGCTGGATCAGTCTGCCACCCTTGCGGATACGGCGGCGCTGACGGATGAGGTGGTCGAGATGCTTCTCGCCATGGAGGACGTGACGGACGCGGGCGCAATGACCTCGTCCGGGAGCTCGATCCTTGGCATGCTTGGAGGCGGCGGGGCAGAGAATGCCTCGACGATCTACGTGGTGACGAGGGAAGATAAGCAGAGCTCGAATGCGGAGCTTTCCGCGCAGATCCTGCAGATGACGGAGGATCTTCCCGCGAAGGTGACCGTGGAGACCTCGAGCATGGATATGTCGGCGCTTGGCGGAAGCGGCATCACCATTCAGGTGAGGGGCCGTGACCTTGACGTGCTGCGACGGATCGCGAAGGAAGTAGCCACGATCGTGGAAGAGACGGAAGGAACCACGGAAGTAAACGACGGCCTTGCGGAGTCCGGAACGGAGCTTCGCATTCACGTAAAGAAGGAAGAGGCCGTGAAATATGGCTTAACGGTTGCGCAGGTGTTCGCGCAGGTGATGGAGAAGGTGGCTTCGGCCAATGCTTCCACCGTGCTTTCCGGGGATGACCAGGATTACAGCGTTTACGTGGCGAATGACAGTGACGAGGCCCTGACGAGAGAGCTTCTTAAGGAGATCGAGATCACCGGAACCGGAGAGAATCAGGAGAAGATCCAGGTAAAGCTTTCGCAGATCGCGGAGTTTGAGGATGAAAAGTCCCTCGATTCCATCAGCAGGATCGAGCAGTCCCGTTATATCGCGGTATCCGCGAAGATTGCCGACGGGTATAACATTGGAAAGGTTTCCGCTGTTTTGGATCAGCGGCTGAAGGACTATCAGGTGCCGGAGGGCTATCGGCTCGTGATGTCCGGTGAGAACGAGAGCATCAATGACGCCATGAATCAGCTCTATCTGATGCTGCTCCTCGCCGTGATCTTTATGTACCTGATCATGGTGGCGCAGTTCCAGTCCCTGCTCTCGCCCTTTATCATCATGTTTACGATCCCGCTGGCCTTCACGGGAGGGTTCTTTGGCCTGTACTTTAGCCACAGTGAGATCAGCGTGGTGGCAATGATCGGCTTTGTCATGCTCGCGGGCATCATCGTGAACAACGGTATCGTGCTCGTGGATTATATCAATCAGCTGCGGGAGGGCGGCATGGAGCGGCGCGAGGCCATCGTGCTCGCGGGCAAGACAAGACTTCGTCCCGTGCTCATGACGGCGTTAACCACGATCCTTGCACTGTCCACCATGGTATTTTCCAACGACATGGGCGCTGCCATGGGAAAGCCGATGGCCATCGTGACCATCGGAGGTCTGCTCTACGGCACCGTGCTTACGCTTGTCGTGATCCCTTGCGTCTATGACATTTTCGCGCGCAGGAGAAAGCAGGAGAAGGTGGAACCCGTGATTTTCGAAACAGAGGAATCAAAAAAACCCTGAACGGAATCGTTCAGGGTTTTTTCAGAGCTGCTGACCGGAATCGAACCGGTGACCTCCACATTACCAATGTGACGCTCTACCGACTGAGCCACAGCAGCATTTGGATCTGCTTTCGCAGTCACCGTGTATCATATTAGCAAATGTTTCCGCATCTGTCAATACATAATTTTTCTTTTTTCGCGCGCCCCAAATTTACTTTTTGGCGAGGCCGTGTTAGAATGAAACGTGTCGATGGAAAAAGCCGCGGCCGGTTGCGGCATTGGTAAAGGAAAAGCAGGGCATGAGCAGTAAGCAGGGGAGACAATTGAAGATCATAGCGCACGTCCGCACGGATTTTGCGACGAAGTTCGGCGTGCCCAGACAGAGCGGCCTGGTGGAGAAACTGACGGCGGAGGTGGTCTTTACGCCGGAGTACCGGCAGGTCGAGGCGTTTATGGGCTTAGAGGAGTATTCGCACCTCTGGCTCCTTTGGGATTTCTCCGAGGTGCAAAGGGACAATTGGACGGCCACGGTGCATCCGCCGAGACTTGGCGGGAAGGAGAAGAGGGGCGTGTTCGCGACGAGATCGCCCTTCCGGCCCAATCCCATTGGCCTTTCCTGCGTAAAGCTCCTGAAGGTTGTGACGGAGGGGGAGGATGCGCCAAAGCTTTTGATCGCGGGCGCAGACCTGATGGACGGCACGCCCGTTTATGACGTGAAGCCGTATCTGCCGTATGCGGACGCCTATCCCGAGGCGCGTGGAGGCTTCGGGCAGGAGCATCGGGATGACCGGATCCAGGTGGTATTTCCCGAGGAACTGTTGGAGCGATTTCCTAAGGAGAAGAGGGAAGCCCTGCTTACGGTCCTTTCGCAGGATCCCCGCGCGGCTTACCATAAGCAGCCGGATTACGTCTATGGAATGGGCTTTGCGGGATGGGACGTGCGTTTCACCGTGGAAGAGGGCGTCCTGACCGTGAGAGACGTGGTACCGCTTGGATCAAAGAAGGTAAAATAGCCCGAAAAGAATGAAAAAAATGAGAAACTGAAAATCCGACGGCTCCCGTGAAGGATTATGTATCAAGGATGTTTTGAAAACTGCACAAACGATCGCCTCTAAATCAGCCCCAAATGGTCGAAAATGCCGATAAATCTTGACCATTTGGGTTTTTTGTGGTAAAATTTCATATGTTTCCAAAAAACAGAAATAGAGAGTTCCTGTTTTGCAAACAATAAACAAAAGTTTTGAGAGGAGTTGTTGTTATGAAGAAAAAAGTTCTTAGCATGTTATTGGTGGCAGCCATGACGGCAAGTCTTTGCGCATGTACCAATACTGCAACCAATCCTTCGGGAGAGAGTTCCAACGCTTCCACCGAGCAGGGTTCGAACGCATCATCCGTTGATGGCGGTAACACCCAGCAGCCGGAAGTTGTAACTCCCAGCATCGCGTGGGCAGACATGGAGTATGATGATGCTTCCGCTTATGTGTATGATGCCGCACTTGGCGAGTTCAGTGACATCTACGCGAAGGCAGCAAGTGCAAAGTCTGATTCCGAGAGCTATGCGCTCCAGGCATTGGCTGAGGCAAAGCTGCTTGAAGCTGCCGTAATGCTTCCCACCCAGTCCAGAGGCGGTAACTATGCCATCTCCAGAATCGCTCCCAAGTCCGTAACGCCGGTTCTTTGGGGAAATGACAATGAGAGAGTGCATCAGGCCATCGTTTGTACCGAGTTCATCACCTCCGGCGATCGTGAGGAGATGCGTGCAAAGTACACTGAATTAAAGGGTACCGGAACCTGGGAGCAGTGGGCAAAGGATTATCTGACCGGCAAGGGCTACACCTTGAAGGATACTTATAATACCGCTTACAGTTCTGACCCCATCACCTGGGACGTAATCTCCACTTCTCAGGCTGCTGATTCCGAGAAGATCGTTCAGACCTATGATGGTCTGGTAGAGTATGACCTTGAGGGTGTTCTGAAGCCCGCACTGGCTGAGAGCTGGGATGTTTCCGCTGACGGAAAGACCTACACCTTCCACCTTCGCAACACCGTATGGGTTGATTCCCAGGGCCGTAAGGTTGCTGACGTAGTTGCAGATGACTTTGTTGCAGGCTTCCAGCACATGCTTGACTGCCCGGATGCACCTTGGTATCTGGTTCAGGGCCTTGTCGTTGGCGCAAGCGAATACATTGAGGGTGAGATCACTGACTTTAGCAAGGTTGGCGTAAAGGCTGTTGACGATCATACCGTAACCTATACTTTGGAGGAGCCCGCTTCCTACTTCCTGACCATGCTTGGCTATGGCGCATTTGCTCCCATGAGCAGAGCATACTATACTTCTCAGGGCGGTAAGTTCGGTGCAGATTATGATCCCGCCGCTGATACCTATAAGTATGGTACTACCAAGGACAACATCGCATACTGCGGTCCTTACCTGGTAACCAACGCTACCGAGAAGAACATCATTAAGTTCGAGCTGAATAAGAGCTATTGGAACAAGGATAACGTGAACATCAAGGTTCAGAACTGGCTGTTCAACGATGGTACCGATACCCTGAAGTCTTACAACGACGCAGTAGCAGGCGTGATCGACGGCGCAGGACTGAACAGCTCCGCTCTGGAGATCGCAAAGCAGGATGGTAACTTTGACAAGTATCATTCCATCAGCGAATGTGATGCAACGACCTTCTCCCTGTTCATCAACCTGAACCGTGGCACCTATGCAAACTTCAACGATGACACCAAGGCTGTTACCACCCAGTCCGAGGATGATCAGCTCAGAACGAAGGTTGCAGTGAACAACATTCACTTCCGTCGTGCAATTTGCTTCTCCGTAGACAGAGCAGCTTATAATGCACAGACCGTAGGCGAGGAGCTGAAGCTCACTTCCCTGAGAAACAGCTATACCCCTGGTACCTTCGTATTCCTGACCCAGGACGTAACCGTTGACATTAATGGCAAGGCAACCACCTTCAAGGCCGGCACCAACTATGGTGAGATCCTTCAGGCTCAGCTTGACGCTGACGGCGTAAAGATCAAGGCTTATGATAAGGCAACTGGTTCCTCCGATGCATTTGACGGTTGGTACAACACCGCAAACGCAAAGGCTGAGCTTTCCGCAGCAATCGACGAGCTGAAGGCACAGGGCGTTGAGATCAGCGCAAGCAATCCCATCTACCTTGACCTTCCTTACTTCTCCGGCAGCACCACTTACACCAACAGAGCAAACGTTATCAAGCAGTCCATCGAGGCAGCTCTTGACAAGAACGTGATCGTTAACCTGGTAGAGTGTAAGGAAGCAACCGACTGGTACTATGCAGGATACTATCCTTCCACTGGTGACCAGAGCAACTTTGACCTTTGCGACCTGTCTGGTTGGGGCCCTGACTATGGTGATCCCAAGACCTATCTGGATACCTTCCTTGATGAGTATGCAGGTTACATGACCAAGATGCTTGGTATCTACTAAGGTTTGGCATTTGAAAGATTTATAAGGTTATAATAGTACCTGGTGCGCAGCACCAAAAAATAAAAGCGTAGGAGAATGGCGTTTTGCGCCATTCTCCTATAGTCGTGTCAATGAGTGTATAATATTATGGCTAAATATTTATTTAAGCGAATTTTATATGGCATCTTTTCTCTGGTTGCGGTTGTGGCGATCGTCATGATCCTGATCTATTCCATGCTTGACAGGGAGCTTGTCTTTGCAGGTGACGCCAACTACGTAAAGCAGAAGGCAAACCAGAAGGAAGCATATAAGTACAACAAATGGGAGCAGTATGGGTATGTAGATTACGTGCCTTACGGCGACTATTTGAAAGACCTTGTGAAGGCCGGAGAGATCGACGAGGAGACCAGGGCGGCCGCAGCCTCGATCGGACGCAAGGAAGACAAGGATTCGGAGATCACGAAAGAGTACGTGGCGAAGTTTAAGGAATACTATGGTTCCAAGGGCTACACCATTGTGCGTCTTGATGCAAAATTATCGGGCAAAAAGGTGGCAACCGGCGGTCAGCAGCAGCTGTTTGCCTGTCGCGACATTCCACTGAGAGAGAGAGTCTGGAAGTATTTCACGGGGCTCCTCACCTTTGACAACATTCATAAAGTAGAAAATATTAGTGGGGAAAGGAAACTGACCTTCACTTGGCATGATCCCGCTTACGGCGGGTATAAATTGTCGCCTGCCATTCTTGGCAACGGCACGTTCCATAAGTATCTTCTGTACGTGGATGATCGTTTCCCGTACGTTCATCAGCATTTTGCTTCGCTGAATTTGGGTACCTCCTATACCGTAAATCAGGGCGTTGACGTATTTACGACCATGAACGCTCCGCAGGGATCTTACGTAAAATCCATGGTGACCTATCCTTCCGGATATACGGAGATGAGTGCGGATGACCTGCATACCGCAACTTATTTGGAAGGATCCCGTGACACAAGCCTGGTAAACAAGGATCGTTTTACGGATGACTATACCAATGTGATCACCAAGAAAAATGGTCTTTCTAAGATCGGTTATTCCTTTGTGATCGGTATTATCGAAGTGATTTTGGCATATCTGGTTGGCTTGCCCATCGGCGTATTGATGGCCAGAAAGAAGGACAAGCTGGCTGATAAGATCGGTACCTTCTATATCGTGTTTGTCATTGCCGTACCCAGCCTGGCTTACATTTTCATGATCAAGGCCATCGGCGGAAAGTTGGGATTGCCTACCACCTTTGACATGGAATCCACAAACCGCCTGATGTATTTCCTGCCGATCATTTCGCTTTCCCTTCCCGCCATCGGAGGATTAATGAGATGGATGAGAAGATACATGATCGATCAGATGAACTCAGACTACGTGAAGTTTGCAAGATCCGGCGGTCTTTCGGAAAAAGAAATCTTCCGGAAGCACATCATGAAAAACGCGTCGATCCCCATTATCCACGGCATTCCCGGTGCGGTTTTGGGTGCTATGGTGGGAGCCATCGTGACGGAGCGCGTGTACGTGGTGCCCGGTGCCGGTAACTTGCTCACCATTGCCATCACTAAGTATGATAATGGAGTTATCGTAGGCGTAACGCTATTCTATGCAACGTTAACCGTTACGTCCCTAATACTAGGCGACATACTGATGTCAATCGTAGATCCCAGAATTTCATTTACGACAAAGGACAGGTAAGGGAACATGGCAAAAGAAATTCAAAAACAAACGATAGATCGAAAGAAAAACGACGACGTGTTTGCCGGTTATACGGAGGAAGAGTTGTTTGCACGCGTGCCTTTAGACAGCTTGAGCGCCGAGAAGATCACGGCACCCAGATATTCCTATTGGCATTCAGTTTTCCGCGTGTTTTTCCGCAAGAGGCTCAATATCGTTATTTTATCGCTGTTAGCCGTTGTTGTGCTCATGGCCTACGTGTATCCTGCTTTGGTGCATTATGATCCCTTTGTCAACATCATGAATTCCACCGCAAAGCACTTAGGACCCAAGGCTGCCATGGAAAAGTTCGGTTATAACATTCATAATATCCTTGGGACGGGCGGCTCGGGAGAGTCCACCTTTGATGCCATCTGGTATGGCTCCCGCATCTCTATTTCCCTGGCTTTTATCAGTGCGTTGATCAACATGGTGGTTGGCGTGCTCCTCGGTGCCGTCTGGGGCTTTTCCAAGAGAGTGGACATGATCATGACGCAGGTATACAGCATCATTGCCAACGTGCCTTCGATTCTGGTGATCGCGGTTCTCATCATGTTGGTAGGCGCAAGCTTCTGGAGCATGGTCTTCGCATTTACCATTACGGGTTGGCTGTTTATTGCGTACTTCATCCGTACCCAGGTGGTCATCATTCGTGACAGGGAGTACAATCTGGCCTCCAAATGTCTTGGAACCTCGACCGTCAAGATCGCATTCCGAAACATTTTACCCTTTATGACCTCCATCATCGTGACTTTGGCAGCTTCGGAGATTCCCGGATATATCAGTTTTGAGGTGTTCATGGCTTACATCGGCATGGGTCTTTCTGACAAGTCCCTCGGCGTGATCATATCTGAAGCGCAGAGCGCCATGGTAACGCCCGGTTGGGAGTTTGAGTTCTGGAGCCCCGTGGCAATCACCGCCATCATCTCTGTCGTGCTCTACGTAGCCGGACAGAACCTTGGTGACGCGTCAGATCCTCGTACGCATATGTAATCATATTTAATGGAGTAGACTATGGAAGACAAAAAGGTTTTATTATCGGTCAGCGATCTTATCGTGCGGTTTCGCGTGCGTGGCAGGGTACTTACCGCCATCCGTGACATCTCCCTGGATATTTATGAGGAAGAATCCATTGCCATCGTGGGAGAGTCTGGCTCCGGAAAGTCCGTTTTCACTAAGACGTTTGCAGGCATGCTTGACAGTAACGGATATATTGATCAGGGAAAGATCATCTTCAACGATCCCGAGCTTGCGGACACGAAGGTGTCACTGAATGCTGCAGCGAATAGGATCATTGCGAGAACGGAAAAGAAGCTGAATGAATATTCCAAGCTTTCCCTGGGAAAGAATGAGTTCCTCACGATGGAGCGCTTAGAGCAGGAAAAGAATGCCAAGGGCGTAATCTCGCCGGAAAAGAAGGAAGAGTATGAGAAGAAGCTTGCCGATCTCAAGGCAAAGCGCACGGATCAGTATAACCTTCGCCTGACCTTGGATCCGAAGAACGAAAAGGACAAGATCAAAGCCTTGGGAGAGGAGATTAAGGCCGCGGACCAGCAGATTGAGGTACTCTCCAAGGAAATGAAGGAAGAGAATGAGAAGGCAGCAAAGCACCTTGCGGAAGACCAGGCTTACCTGAACGTTTATAACGAGCAGATGAATAAGCTGAAGGAACAATATGAGAAAGCCATCGCCGGCGAGATCACGCCCGAGATGAAGGAAAAAAACAAGATTCTCGCGAAGGAGATCTATCTCTCCGTAGGCCGTTATCCCTATGCCCAGCGAATCAAACTGATATACGCGCTCCAAAAGGAGCTGAAGGAGGCGTATCGCCGCGGCGTTCCGCTGGAGGACGACGAGGCGTGCAATGCCGTATTCGACAAGGTTGCCTTTCGCGTGAAGTACTTGGACGAGACGGCGGATCACTTGCACGGCACCTGTATCCTGAACCTTGCGAACGTGAAGTATGCAAACGACTGGGGAAAGATCCGCGGACGTAAGATCGCTACGGTCTTCCAGGATCCCATGACGAGCTTAAACCCCATCCTCACCATCGGAAAGCAGATCACCTCCATCATCTTAAAGCATCAGGGCGGAACGGAGGCAGAGGCCAGGGCAAAGGCGCTGGATCTGATGAACAAAGTGGGCATTCCCAATGCGGAACAGCGTTTTGATGATTATCCCTTCCAGTATTCCGGCGGTATGAGACAGAGAATCGTTATCGCAATTGCACTGTCCTGTCAGCCGAAGATATTGATCTGCGACGAGCCGACCACGGCACTGGACGTGACCATTCAGGCGCAGATCTTAAAGCTGATCAAGGATCTGCAGAAGGAATTCCATTATACCATCGTATTTATCACGCATGACCTTGGCGTCGTGGCAAACGTGGCAGACCGCGTGGCCGTGTTGTATGCGGGTCAGGTCGTGGAGCTTGGAAAGGTGGACGAGGTCTTCTATGATCCCCGCCATCCCTATACCTGGGCGCTGTTATCCTCCCTGCCTCAGCTGGCACAGAGAAACACCACGCTGTATTCCATCACGGGTACGCCGCCCTCCCTGTACAACAGCATCGTGGGCGACGCATTCGCACCGAGAAACCCGTATTGCATGAAGATCGACACGCTGAAGGAGCCTCCCATGTTCAAGGTGACGGACACGCACTTTGCGAAGACCTGGCTTCTTGATCCCAGGTCCCCGAAGGTGGACAAGCCTGAGATCATCGAGAACATTCATGAGAAGCTCATGAACGCCTTCAACATCTAGGAAGCGTTCTAATTTGTCATAACGAGGAAGGAGAAACAGATCGTGGCTAAGACAACGCATTTGCCAGAACATGGCCCGATTGCTGAAAACGGAAAAGAGATCCTGTTGTCCCTGAAAAACGTGGACATTACTTTCGGCAAGGGCGATCATGCCGTTCGGGCAGTCAAGAATGCCAGCTTTGACATTTATAAAGGGGAGACCTTCTCCCTGGTGGGAGAGTCCGGTTCCGGAAAGACGACCATCGGCCGCGCGGTGATCCGCGTGAATCCCTGCGCCGCAGGTGAGATCCAGTATAAGGGCGTGAAGATCTCCGGAAAGATCCCGCATTCCCTGGACCGTGAGGTCATCCGTAACATCCAGATGGTGTTCCAGGATCCGGCAGCGTCCCTGAATGAGCGTGCCACCGTGGACTACATCATTTCGGAGGGCCTTTACAATTTCCATTTGTTTGAAAATGAGGCAGATCGCGTGAAGAAGGTCGAGAACATGATCGAGGAGGTTGGCCTGCTCCCGGAGCATCTGACCAGATATCCTCACGAGTTCTCCGGCGGTCAGAGACAGAGGATCGGCCTTGCGAGAGCCATGGTCATGGAGCCGGAGCTGGTCGTTGCGGACGAGCCCATCTCGGCGCTGGACGTGTCCATTCGCGCGCAGGTTTTGAACCTCTTAAAGAAGTTCCAGAAGGAAAAGAACCTGACCTACCTGTTCATTGCGCATGACCTTTCGATCGTACGCTTTATCTCGGACAGGATCGGCGTTATTTATAAGGGCGACATCGTAGAGGTGGCGGAAGCGGAAGAGCTCTTTGACTACCCGCTGCATCCCTACACGAGATCCTTGATCTCGGCCATTCCCATTCCGGATCCGTTGCTTGAGAAGAATAAGGTGCTGTTCACCTATGATCCTTCCGTGCATGATTATAGCCAGGACAAGCCGGAGCTGACCTGCATCGGCCATGATCACTGGGTGTTCGGTAATAAGAAGGAGATCGAGGAGTATACCAAGACCCGTGAGGAGGGCGTCCCCCTGAAGTCGGTTTCGATCCGTGGCGTGAACTTCACCGAAGAGGAGGAAGCCGAAGCGCAGGCGCACGTGCATACGGCCGCAGAGGACGAATTCCTAAAGAGGCCCATTCATGACAATGGAAATCTTTTCCTGGGCATTCTTTCCTTCCTGCTTCCGATCCTGGGACTGCCCGTTGCCTTTTTGTTCAGACGGGCTAACTACATTCGCAATTATAAGATCTGCAAGAAGGGGGCCGTCGGCGGATTCATCTGCCTTGGCGTGATCGCCTTGATCTTCCTCCTGTTGCTGATCATCGCACAAGTATAATGGGGCGCACGGCGAGGGACAATCGAGACAGACCCCATCCTCAGCCCGTTGAGCGGATCGAACTTTCAGAAGACCATTTGAGGTTTCGCGTGATCGCGGTGGTGGTTTTTCTGGTCCTTGGGCTTGGTACCCTAGGCTATTCGTTGCTTAGACTCCTTGGTTCCAATCAGGGCTGGGAGACCATAGAGGTGAATAACGGCTCCTTGGGTGACGTATCCAAGGAGTTTGTTTTACAATATCGTCTGGGCGCCGCAGATTTGTCCCCTACGGCAGAAAAGAAAGCCCTGACGCTGGTTTACAGTGACGCGGTGCGGCGGGCCTGGCTTCTCTTTTATACGGCGGAAAAGTCGGATGAGGTCATTGGCCTTACCGCCTTGAACGAACGGCCCAATGAGGAGCTTGCGATCGATCAGGCGCTGTATGACGCGTTAGAGCGCGTGACAAAGGGTGGAAATCGCGCGATCTATCTCGGACCGCTTTATGGGCATTATGACTCGCTCTTTGCCAGTCAAAGTGATCAGGAAGCGACGGAGGTGGACCCGCTTCGCAATCCGGCGGTGAAGGAGGAGATCGAAAGACTCGTCTCCTTTGCATCGGACCCCGCCATGATCGAGCTTCGCTTTTTGGGCGACTGCCGCGTTCTACTTTCCGTTTCGGCGGAGTATCAGGCGTACTTGAAGGAGAACTGGGAGGAGACCTATCTGGACTTTGGATGGATGCGAAATGCCTTCATCGCGGATTATATCGCGGACCGGCTGACCGAGCAGGGCCTGACTCATGGCGTGCTCAGTAGCCAGGACGGGTTCGTAAGGAATCTGTATGACGGCAAGGAAGAAGCGTCCTACACGCTGCTTCGAAGGAGCGGAAACGAGATCCAGGGCGCCGGGACCATGAAGTATTCCGGGGCAAGGAGCCTCTTGTTTTTCCATGATTATCCCCTCTCTGAGGCGCAGGAGGCCTATTCCTATTATTGCTATGAGGACGGGACCGTGCGGGCACCCTACGTGGATCCTGCGGACGGGATGCTGAAGGCCGCTGCCCATGAAATGCTTCTTTATACGGACGCGGAGCATGGGTCGCTTGGCTGCAGCGAGCTCCTGATGGAGGCCATGCAGTGCTACGTCGGCGAAAAAGTGATGACGCCGCAACTGGCTTCGCTCGAGAGCCGCGGGATCATGTATCTTCTTTTCGACGGGGAGAAGATCCTTACGAATGACGTGAATCTGAAGTATGAGCCGGAATGATGATAAAAGAGAACCATAAAAGAAATGACGTGAACTAAACCGTATGACGGAATCAGTTGCATGAAAAAGCCCTCCTGCGCTTGCAGAAGGGCTTGTCTTTTGCCATTTTAGAAATAGGAGGTGTTGGACTGGCGAAGCAAAAACTTCACGCGATAGCCTGCCTCGTCGCAGATGGCGCGCACGAGCGCCTCCGCCGCTTCCTTGGAATTGTCATTGACGCAGATGATGCAGTTCTGACGATTGCTAAAGAAGCCCGCCTTGACCCAGCGGATATAATAGGAGATGCGGTTCTGGAGCAGGGCCTTTTCGATGAGCTTTTTGCATTCCTCGTCGGTCACCTCGCAGAGCTCGATCTCGTTGTTTACTTTTAGGTTTGTGTAAATTGGCTGCATGACTGATACCTCCCGTAAAGCTAAAAACAGTATAGCACAGATTTCATCAAAAGTGCAATGAAATACTTGAAGGTTTTTTGGAAAAAAGGTACAATGTGAGCAGGGGACATAGCATTTACGAAAGGGAGGAACGGCTTATGGAAAAGATGGATGCAGTGAAGGAAGTGCTTACGGACAAGAAGCGTCAGGTATGCGAAAAAGCGAAAGAACTGGCGCAGATCACGCGCCTAAAGCGACAGATCCTCACCTGTGAGGAGGTCATCCGCCGTAATGAGCTCGAGATCGGTAAGCTGGTCTATGCGCAGTATGAAGAAAAGGCGGAAGCGAAGGAGAGCGGAGAGGACGTCTGCCAGGAAGACCTGGGCGTGGAGACGGTAAGGCCTGACGTTCCGGAATGCTTTGCGAAGCAGTGCACGGCCATCGCCAACGCGAAGCGGGCCATCGCCGACTTAAGCAAGCAGATCAAGGCTATTCGCACACATAGTTAATAAAAACCATCTGACAAGGAATTCCCTTCGTCAGATGGTTTTTTATTTTGTCTCAGTGGTTTTATTATTTGCCAAATCGGTTCATGCAGGCGTTCGGCCTTTATTCTATATGCCTCTAGTAGCCTTGTGCGGCCGCGGCTGCCTGCGCAGCGGCGATGCGCTGCTGCAGTTCAATGCGCTGCTGCTCGATGAGCTCATTTGCTCCCGGCTTCAGGAAGAAGAGGGAGTTATGCTGGCAGTACTGAGAGGTGGTCGGCGTTACCAAAGTCTGTCCGCCGTCCGCCGTCTTTACGATCATCGTGGATCCCTTGGTCAGCGCGGGATCTTCCACGATGGGAAGCGTCGTCACGCCGTGATAACGGAACGGACACTCGTCGCAGGCGATCAGATTGTCATAAGCACAGATCTCGCCTTCATAATGGATGTCGCAGTATTCCGTGGGCTCAGTGCCCTCCGCGAACATTTCGGTGATCACGCATCCGGCCACGTCACAGAGGCCTTCTCTCGGAAGCTTTCCAGACTGGGTACAGATATTACATTCCACGATGCCGGAGGGCTTGGGGAATTCCTGGTTCGGAAGATCCTCGTGAACCCTACTCATGACGCCCTTCCAGATGGCCTTGGAAATGCCGTCCTGGTCATTGGGACCGCTGGTCACCATGGCGATGTTGTTGTCATAGCCTGTCCACACGGTACAGCAGTAATAGGGCGTGAAGCCTGCGAACCATACGTCGTGGGTGTCGGTGGTGGTACCAGTCTTACCAGCCACGTTCATGTTGTTGAGCTTACATACGGATGCGGTACCCTTCTTGACTACGTCCTGCATGGCGCTGGTCAGAAGATAGGCGGTGGTCTCCTTGAGAACCTGTCTGGTCTTGGGATTCGTGTTGTCGAGGATCACGTTTCCTTCGGAGTCCGTCACTCTCGAGTATAACTTGGGCTGTACGTAGGTGCCCTGATTTCCGATGGAAGCATAGGCCGCGTTCAGCTCGTAGGGCGTAACGCCTCTGGTCATACCGCCGAGGGCGAGGGACTGGTTGATGTCGGTCAGCCATTGTCCGTTATAATAAGCACCTTCCTCCAGCGTGGTGAAGCCGAAGTTGGTGAGGTAGTCGAAGCCAAGCTGGGGCGAGATCACCGTCAGGTTCTTTACGGCGATGATGTTCAGGGACTGCTCGATGGCGTAGCGGATCGTGCAGATGTCCTTGTAATAGCCCTTATACCAGTTCTTTACGGGCGTTCCCGTATTATAATTGAACGGCGCATCGTTATATACGGTGGCAAGGGTCATGCCACAGCAGTCGATCGCGGGAGCAAAGGAAGCGAGCACCTTAAAGGTGGAACCGGGGGAACGCGTGGCGCCGGTGGCTCTGTTCAGGGTTCTTCGTCCGCCCTTCACGCCGCGGCCGCCGACCATGGCAACTACGTAGCCGGTCTTGGGATCGCTTACCACGAATGCGATCTGAGGCTGAGGCGTCATGATGTCGCTCTCTTTATAATTCTCGGGATCATCCGGGATGCCAAGCTCCGTCATAACGGCGTGCCGATATTCATCGATCGCGGCGTGCGCGTCATCCTGAGAATGGAAGATCAGGTTGAAGTCCTTGCTCTTATTGCTCCTAAACCAGCTCATCATGTTTTCTTTGCTGAAGTTCTTCTTTTCCGTACCAAGGTACACGGTGAGCGCGTAGTTTAAGTACCAGTCCGTCTGCGCGGGATAGTTCGCGGGATTGGCCGCCTCTTCATCGCAGATGGCCTGGATCGTGGGATCCAAAGTGGATTCGATGCGAAGGCCGCCGCTGGTCAGAAGGGACTCTGCAAGGTTTTTCGTATAGCCGGCCGCCACCAGGTCATTAAACACCTGCTCATACACGGCATCCGAGAAATAGGAGCCGGTGGAAGAGGAGCTGACGCGATAGCTGGTATCGAACAGACCGATCCGCTCATACACGTCGTTGGTGTCCGCGATGGCTTCGTTATACTGGTCCTCGGTGATGAATTCCAGTTCCTTCATCTTGTCCAGGCAGGCCTTCCTTCTTCTCGCATTGTTGTCGGGATGGCTGATGGGGTTATAGCCCGAAGGGTTCTGTGTGATCACGGCGATCACGGCCGCCTCGGAAATGGTCAACTCGCTGCAGGACTTTCCGAAATATCTCAGGGACGCGGACTCAACGCCCAGCGTATTCTGGCCTAGGTTGATCGCGTTCATGTAACGCAGAAGGATCTCGTCCTTGGAGAACTTCTTCGTCACTTCGAGCGCCAGGTACTGCTCCTGGATCTTACGCTTGATCTTCTTTACGAGGTTATGGCCCTCTTCGGTCCAGGTGGTGAAGACCGTGTTCTTTAAGAGCTGCTGGGTGATGGTACTGCCGCCCTGCGTCTGGTTAAAGCCGGATTTCACGTATTGGAATCCGGAACGGGCGATCGCCTTGAAGTCGATACCGTTGTTCTGATAGAAACGCTCATCCTCGCAGGCGACGAAGGCCAGTGCCAAGTGCCTCGGGATGACATCCCAGGTTACCTGGATGCGGTTCGAGTTCATGCCGACGTAGCTGTCGATCTCATTCCCTTCGCAGTCATAAACGATGGTGGCCTGTCCGGAGGCGACAATGTCTTCCAGCCTCACGCGGGGCGTGTCCGCCAGGATCCCGCTAAACATGCCGAGACCTAAGGCCGCGCCGCAGATCCCGACGCCGATGGCGCCAAGGATCGCAACCCTGAGAACGAGGAGCTGCAGGGAATGCCATAATTTATTAGACTTGGAGTTCAGCGATCTTTGTATCTCGCGAACGCCGCTTCTGCCATAATTCATAGCTTCGTCCTTTCTGAATGGACAAAAGTCCATTATCTGCTATAGTATACCAAATTTTTCCTGAATTGGAAAGCCTTTCTTTTACCTTCAGAAAAAGTTAAGATTTTGCCTTGTCTGACTTCACAAATTTGTAATTTTATGGTAAAATGATTCTGATTATAAATTGGGTTTTTCTGCGCATTTTTGCGGAAACGACGCGATGACTTATGATCTGAAAGGTTGGAAATTTCATTGGCAGAGACGGGAAACTCTTCTTACCGGATCTTATTGTCCGGCGGGCAGGGCGAATATGAAGAAAAAAAGTCCCGCTTTATCGCGACGGTGCGAAGTTGTCAGACGGAAGCCGAGGCGGTGCAATTCATCGAGGAGATGAAGAAGAAGTACTGGGACGCGCGGCATAATTGTTCCGCGTTCTGCATTGGCAGCAGGGCGGAGCTGACCCGGTGCAGCGACGACGGGGAACCGTCGGGAACGGCAGGCAGGCCCATGCTGGAGGTGCTCCTTGGGTCCGGGGTCCGCAACGTGGCCGTGGTGGTCACGCGGTATTTCGGAGGCGTGCTCCTCGGGACGGGCGGACTGGTGCGGGCTTATACGCAGGCGGTGAAGGAAGGTCTGGCGGCCTGCAGGATCGGCAGGACGCGGCCTGGCGTGCTCTATGGGATCACTACGGATTATACCGACGTGGGAAAGCTTTTATACCTGCTGGGGCAAAAGGGCAGGGAGCCTTGGGAGAGTGAGTATGGGGAAAAGGTATTCTTAAAGGTCCTTCTCCCTGCGGAGGAAGGGGAGGCCTTTCTTCGGGAGCTGACGGAGGTGACTGCGGGACGCGCGCGGTGCGAGAAGCTGCAGGAATTAGATTTCGTGGATGAAACGGCGGAGTAGTGGCCGCCGCGAAAATACAAAAATGGGGATACAAAAAGAGGGTTTGGGAATGAGAGAAGGTAAGGCTTGGAAAATTGAAATGCTGGGCGTAAGGGGATCCGTTGCAGTCACGCCCAAGGAGTACCAGGAGTTCGGGTGTGACACCACCTGTATCCGGATCGAGACGCCGGAGGCTGTGATCTTTCTCGACGCAGGGAGTGGGATCATGTACGGCGAGGCTGGGGAGAATACCCACGTGCTGATCGGTCATCCGCACTTGGATCACCTGATGGGACTGAGCAAGTGGTCTGCGCTGGCGGATCCGTCCAAGAAGATCAAGGTTTATATGGCGGATCACGAGGGGATGAGCTGCCAGGAGATCTTGCATATCGTATTTGGACCGCCGTTTTGGCCCATTCATCTGGAGGAGATTTCTCATGATCTGGAATACGTGTCGATCAAGGGATCGTTTCAGATCGGGAGTCTGACAGTGGACACGCTGGAGGGAAATCATCCCGGGGGCGTGACGCATTTCCGGATTTCCGACGGAAAGAGGACGCTGGTATATGCCGTGGACTGCGAGCTCACGCCGGAGGCGGCTAAGGATCTCGAGGAGTTCGCGAAGGGGTGCGACCTGCTTTTCTGCGACGGTCAGCTGACGGCGGACGACGCGGTGGAAAAGCGCGGCTGGGGTCACAGCACGCAGACGGCTGCCGCAAAGCTTGGCGATAAGTGCGGCGCGGGGCAGACGGTGCTGATGCACTTTGATCCTTCCTCGACGGACGAACAGCTCGAAGAGCTCGAGAATAAGATTAAGATGAAGTATCCGAACTGCGTATTTGGAAGACAGGGAGAGATTCGCTATCTATGAACACCTTAGAGATCGAAAGACTTCTAAACATAGGGATCGCGCTGTCGGCCAATGCGGACAGTGACAGCCTGATGCGGGAGATCGTGGACGTAGCCATGGATCTGACCAACTGCGACGGCGGAACCTTATATATTTTGGATAATGACGTATTAACTTTCCACATAATGGTTACGCTGTCATTAGGGATCGATCAGGGCGGGCACGGTCAGGTCATCAATCTGCCGCCGGTGGCCCTTCGGCCGACCAACGTCTGCGCAAGGGCGGCTTTGGACAAGTGCCTGATCAACGTGGCCGACGTTTACGAGGATGAGCGGTTCGATTTCTCGGGACCAAGGAAATATGACGCGATCACGGGTTATCGGACCCAGTCCATGCTGGTGATCCCGATGCTGGATGACAAGGGTGACGTCATCGGCGTACTGCAGCTTCTGAACTCAAAGGACGAAAACGGGGAGACCGTGGCATTCCCGAAGGAGTGCGAGCAGGTGATCCAGTCCCTGGCTTCCCAGGCAGCCATCCGGCTGACCACCCTGAATTACAGCCGCGAGATCACGGCTCTTTTGGAATCCGTGGTGCAGGTGCTCTCGACGGCCATCGACGCGAGAAGCCCGTATAATGCAAATCATACAAGAAACATGGCGAGGTACGGAAGAAGATTCCTTACCTGGCTTCGGGAGAATGTCCCGGAAAAGTCCATGACGCCGCAGGTGGAACGGGAATTCCTGATGGCGGTGTGGCTTCATGACGTGGGAAAGCTTGGGATCGCGCTCTCCGTCATGGATAAGTCCTGCAGGATCGAGGGCTTTGAGGAGCCCATCCGGCAAAGGTTCAAGCTGATCGAGCTGCTCTCGGAGATCCGTTTTCTAAAGGGTGAGTATACGCAGGAAGAATTTGAAAGCATTAAGGCGCAGCTTACGGAGGATCTTGCGACGATCCAAAGCGCCAATACGGCGGGGTTCCTGCCGGATGAGATCCTGGCGAAGATCCAGGAGATCTCACAGAAGGAATATCTGGATCAGGAGGGCAATGCGCAACACTGGCTGACGGAGAGTGAGACGGCGTCCCTGTCCGTTCGTAAGGGGACCCTGACCGCGCAGGAGAGGGCCATCATGGAGAGCCACGTGGTGCTGACAAAGAAGATGCTCGAGCAGATCCACTTTAGCAAGGAATATAGTCACGTGACGAGATGGGCGTCCAATCATCATGAATTACTCAACGGTTCGGGGTATCCGAAGCACCTGACGGCAGAAAACTTGTGCTTCCAGGAAAGGCTGCTGACGATCCTTGACGTGTTCGATGCCCTGACGGCAAGTGACAGACCCTATAAAAAGGCCATGCCGAGGGAGAAAGCGCTCAGCATCCTAAAGAGCATGGTGGAAGAAGGAAAGATCGACGGAGAGATCCTGGAACTGTTTATTCAAAGTCACGCGTGGGAAGAAGGGAACGAAGAAAAATGAGAAGATCAAACATAGGAAAAGTAGCTTTGATACTTCTGGTGCTCTGTCTGATGACGGCATGTTCTTCTAAAACCGGAAAGGACGGAGGGAATACTCCTCAGGGAGCTTCACAGGGGGACATTGTCGCCGTGAGCCAGGGGTATGAGACCAGTGCAGTCAGCGTCACTCTGTCCAAGTCTGAGGGTTCCGTGGACGTGGAGGACAAGAGCGGAAATGCCTTGGAACGGCGTGATGGCATGTTCCTGTATAACGGGAACCGCGTCATGACGAACGAGAGCAGCTTTGCGTACCTTTCGCTGGATGATTCGAAGGCGGCAAAGTTGAATCAGTTCTCGTCCATGGAAGTGCGCAAGGAAGCGAAGGAACTCACGCTCTATCTGGAATCGGGCGAGATGTTCTTTAACGTTGCAAAGCACCTTCCGGACGATGAGGCCATGAACATCCGTACCTCCACGATAGTAACGGGGATCCGCGGCACCTCCGGCATTGTGCGCGTGATCGATTTCTATACGACCATGATTTACGTCATCGACGGCGAAGTTATGGTGACGGTGATCGACCCCGTGACCGGCGCAACAAAGGCTGCAATGATCAAGGCCGGTCAGGTAGCCACCACGGCAGTGTTTAAGGATCAGAGAAACACGGACAAGAACGTGGACATCACCATCTTGTCCTTCTCGGAGGGAGACGTTCCCGCTTACGTGGTGCAGGAGGTAGCCATGAGCGCAAACCTGCAGGGCAGGATCATCCGCGGCGGCGTTCTGAATTCCCCGACCCTGATCGGGAAATATGAGGATGCGCTTGCCAGGGACAAGGAAGCCAGCCAGGAACTCCTTGCGCAGGTGAAGAAAAACGAGAAAGCTTGGAATGCGCTGGAGGATATTTTGGACGAGATGTTCACGGCGGACAATTTGGCCGCGCTTGAGAAGAGCTTTTCCCTGACGGATCCTACTCTGGCGCAGGTGCAGGAAGCGCTGGATAATGAACAGTATGACACGGTGAACGTGGAAGGGACCTTCGTGTTCGGCGACGGCTCCGAGGGCGTTGCGAAACTGAGTTCCGTTCGAAACGTAAAGCGCGGCTGGAGTATGAGAAACGTCGACAAGGACGCTTCGGAAATCTTGACCGTTCCCGCGGGCAAGAGCCTGAACCTGAACGGAAAGACGGCGTTCGGAAGCACCGGCGCCATTAAGAATTATGGCATTCTTACGAATAACGGAAGCCTGTACCTCGGCGGTGCGCTGGAGAATATCGACGAGGGAAGGTTTATCAATAACGGTACGGTGATCACGCCGGAGATGACCGAGGAGCACGTACACGTAGTTGCAACGGATCCTGAGGTGAAGGCGACCTGTACGAAGGACGGTCTGACGAGGGGATCACACTGCGCGGTATGTAATGAGATCCTGGTGCCTCAAAAGCCCATTCCGGCGACCGGACATAAGGAAGAGGTAGTGGAAGCCGTGGCGCCGTCCTGCGAAGGAACGGGCCTGACGGAGGGCGTTAAGTGCTCGGTATGCGGTGAGATCCTCGTGGCGCAGGAGGAGGTTCCCCCAAGGGGACACAGTATGGTGCCCGTGAAGGAGCAGGAGCCGACCTGTACGGCGGTCGGACATGAAGCAGGCAATCGTTGCTCCATCTGCGGAAGAACGGATTATAGGATCATCGCGGCACTGGGACATGAAATTACGATCACTGAGGAGGCGCACGCAGCCAGCTGTACGGAACCCGGAAATACGGAAGGGCAATTCTGCGAAAGATGTCAGCAATGGGTAACGCCCGTGATGACGATCGAAGCACTGGGGCATGATTGGATCGATTATGATGGAGAAGACGTGGAACGGGAAAACCATGCGGCGGAGTGTGAGGCCAGTGGCAACCAGAATCAGATCTGTACCAGATGCCATGAAAAGCGATCCGTAGAGCTTGAGCCGCTCGGCCACAATCTGGTTCGGGCACAGGCCGATGATCACGTAACCTATCAGGCACCGACTTGCAAGGATGGTTATGAAGAGTTGGCATGTACGAGATGTACCTATACGGAGCGCAGGATTCTGGAAGCGGTAAGAAGCCATAGTTATACAGAGATCAGTCGCTCGCTTGATAATTGTCTGCAAGGTGGTACCCGCGTATTGTATTGTGAAGTGTGTGGCACCGAAACTACGGAGCCTATCGATCCCCAGGATCATCCGAGCGGGACTTTGGATGAGTCAAAGAGCACACATGCCACTTGTGCGGACTTAGGTACCTTAGTGTATACCTGTAACGTTTGTGGTCAGGTTTATACCGAAATTGAGGAAAGAACGGATGACCATGATTTCTCACCTGATCCCATAACCGGAGAACTGCCTGACTACTGTCGGAATGGGTGTGGTACTCCTAACCCTAACGCGAATGGTAATCCTTAATTCGCAATCTGCTGATTTAACGTGATCGGAGGATGGACAATGAAGAATAAGAAGATGTTGATCATTGGCGGGATTGCCGTTGCAGTGATCCTTATCGTGATCTTGTGCATTGTGATCGCTCATCATAAAAAGAAGACGGAAGAAAACGCGGATCCGGGCGGACTCTTTATGTATATTCAGAAAGATCAGCCGCCCGCGAATAAAACGGTGACGAAGGAAGCGAAGGCGATCGCCGGCATTGAGGGAAGTCCTCGCGGCGTGGCCGTGATGGCGGACGGTTCCCTCCTTGTTTCGGATGCCAGGTCAAAGGTGCTTTGGTCGGTCAAGGAAGGCAGCGTGACGAAACTGGCCGGAAAGATCGGACCGGAAGGCGCCGACGGCGAGCCGATGGGCGGGTATAACGACGCATATCGCACGGAGGCGAAGTTTGGGAAGCCTTGGGGCGTTGCCCAGTTCCTTGGCGGCTGGGCGGTGAGCGACAGTAAGAACCGCGTGATCCGTTATTATAACGGAAATGAGGTCCGCACGGCGGCTTATGAGGGGAGCGAGCGGACGCTGATGAACCCTTCGGGTCTGGCATCGGACGAAGACGGAACTCTTTACATTGCGGACGCGGGAGCGGATGCGGTGTATAAGATGGACGTCGCTGGGATCATGACCATGGTGGCGGACGGATTTTCTTCGCCCTGCGGACTTTGCTGGTCGAAGGGAATCTTGTATGTGGCAGATACCGGGAATCACAGGATCTGCTCGATCGAAAACGGTCTGGTGAGCGTTGTGGCAGGCGGCAAGGCAGGCTTTCGCGACGGCAGTGCGACGGAGTGCTGCTTCCAGAATCCTCAGGGCGTGACCGTGGGAGAGGACGGACTGATCTATGTGGCAGATACGGGAAATTCCGCGATCCGCGTGATCAAGGACGGCGCCGTTGAGACGCTCCTTACCTTAAGAGATGACAGTACTTGGCCCGTGGCGCCCATTGACTTAACGCCATATCAGGACGGGATTGCCGTCGTGGATGAGTTCTCCGGCGTTGTGTTCTGGATGCCTTACGTCAAGGACTGAGTTTCATTGACTTTTTGGCAAAACAAGACTAGAATTGAAATATCTTTGTGAAAGGTGGTGGTTTTATGTCAGGCGATAGTCGAAGTACGGACTCTGTTCCCCGAAGTACGCAGTATTTGAATATGGCAGCGCCTGACGTCCCACCGGCCGCGGAGTTATGATCCGTCCTGCGTCCTCCGGTGAGGCTTAGCGCGCCTTGCCCGAAAGGAGGATTTATGCAGTGGAAGAGATGAAGGAATTTGGCGAGCTTTTAGAGCTCCTGGAAGCAAAGCAGTACACTAAGCTCAGACAGCATCTTTCGGAGATGAACGACGCAGATATCGCTGCGTGGATGGAGGAACTGGAGGAAGAGGAAAACATGCTCAAGGTTTTCCGGATCCTGCCCAAGGACCTGGCGGCGGACGTGTTCTCCTACCTGGACGTGGATCTCCAGCAAAAGATCATTACCTCCATGTCCGATAAGGAAGCAGCGAACATCATCGATAACCTGATGGCCGATGATGCGGCAGACCTGATGGAGGAGATGCCTGCCAACGTGGTAAAGAGGCTCCTTGCGAATGCAAGCCCTGAGACCAGGCGGGACATCAATCACCTGCTTCGTTACCCGGAGGATTCCGCCGGCAGCATTATGACGGTGGAGTACGTAGACCTGAAGGAAAATCTGACGGTGGCGGAGTCCATTGAGCGGATCCGCAAGGTGGGCGTGGATTCCGAGACCATCAACGTATGTTACGTGCTGGATGCAGGAAGGCACTTAAAGGGTACCGTGGCGCTTCGTTATCTGCTCCTTTCCGATGATGATGAGGTCATCGGCGACATCATGCATGAGAACGTCATCGCGCTCAATACCATGATGGACCAGGAGGAAGTAGCAAGACAGTTCAAAAAATACGACTTTACGACCATGCCCGTCGTGGATAATGAGAACCGGCTGGTCGGCATTATCACCGTCGATGATATCGTGGATATCATGGAAGAAGAGGCGACGGAGGATATGGAAAAGATGGCAGCTATCGTGCCCAGCGATAAGCCATACATGAAGACGAGCGTATGGGAGACTTATAAAAAGAGGATCCCGTGGCTTCTCCTCCTGATGGTCAGCGCGACGTTCACGGGCGCCATCATCAAGTCCTTTGAGGACGCGCTGAGCGTCTGCGCCGTGCTCGTGGCATATATTCCGATGCTGATGGACACCGGCGGTAATGCAGGCGGACAGGCGAGCGTGACGGTGATCCGTGGACTGTCCCTGGGAGAGATCGAGTATCGGGACGTACCCGGCGTCATGTGGAAGGAACTTCGCGTGGCCATTGTCTGCGGTCTGACGCTTGCCAGCGCAAATTTTGTAAAGCTTCTTTTGTTTGACCAGGTGACGATCCTGGTGGCGCTCACGGTGTGTCTGACCTTGGTCGCAGCCGTGATGATGGCCATGTTTATCGGCTGTATGTTGCCTGTCGGGGCGAAGCGCCTTGGATTCGACCCGGCCGTGATGGCGAGCCCGTTCATTACGACGATCGTGGACGCGCTGTCGCTGCTCGTTTACTTTAGGGTGGCAACCATGATACTAAGGCTTTGAGGTAATTGAATGAACGAAGACAGAGAAATCGTAATCGAGGAGATCAATCCCACCTTCCTGTATATCTGGAAGGGGACGCGGCATGAGGATGAGGCGATCTATCACTGCCATAATCACCTGGAGCTGTGCTTTGTGCTTTCCGGAGAGGGAAAGTACCACATTGAGGGAGAGATTTATGACGTGGCGGAGGGCGACCTTCTGATCTTTAATCCCGGGATCCGTCATCAGGCGCTGTTCTTAAAGCAGGTGGAGACGCCGACCACGGAGTTTTTCGTGGGCTTTACGGACGTGCAGTTTCCCGGCTTTTGCGCGAACCACGTACCACTCCCCGGCGGGAGCTACGTGATACATACGAAGGGCGAGCTCAGGCAGAGGATCTTTAAGATCTGTTCCTCGATGGAAGCGGAAAAGGCGGCCAGGCGGCAGGGCAGATACTTTATGCTGAAGTCCTACCTGATGCAGATCCTGATCCTTGTGATGAGGGAGCAGTGTGAGCCGGAAAAGCCCGTGGACGGCTATGTGTTTGAATCGACCAACAAGAAATACGTGGTGGAGAAGATCCTGACTTACTTTGAGGATCATTACAGCGAGAAGATCTCTTTGGATCAGATTGCGGACAACATGTATCTCAGTCCCTTTTACGTATCCAAGATCTTTAAGAGTGAGACGGGGGACGCACCCATTCAGCACCTGATCAAGATCCGCCTCGAGAAGGCGAAGGAGCTCCTGGAGCAGGGCGAGGCACAGAGCGTGCAGGAGGCGGCGGCCATGGTCGGATATGACGACGCCTATCATTTCAGCAAGCTCTTTAAGAAGCGATTTGGCATCACGCCGACGCAGGCGAGACGCTTAGAAAATATCTAATATTGTGGAGGAAGATCATGAGATATTTTTTTGAATCGAAACTGGAACGGAATGATAGCGGATATGTGATCGACATTCCCTTTAACGTCTGGGAGGTCTGCAAGCAAAGGGACGTGATCCAGGCGGACATCGTCCTGGACAATCGCATCATCCAGTGCGAACTGCTCCCGAAGGAGAAAGGAAATTATTACATTCAGCTGGAGGATGAGGATGCGTCCGGCATTGAGCTTGGAACGCCGCATCAGATCCTGCTCCACGTGACAGGCTCCATCATCCGCATGGATCAGAACAGCCCTTACGACTTCGATCATCCCGTGCGCAAGATCGACAGCATGCAGGTGATCAAGCAGCCGGAGGACGGGCTTTGCGGGCAGGCATGCGTTGCCATGCTGGCAGGGCGCACCATCGCCGAAGTCATCACCATCATGGACTGCCGCGAGTGGCAGGCGACCATGGGCCGCGTGATCTCGGCGCTGAATTACTATGGCATTGACCACGCTGACGTGATCAATTATAACGAGGGACGCGAGGTTGTGCTCCCGAAATGCTGCATTATGATGGAGAAGATGGGGCGGTATTGTCATTACCTGATCCATTATGACGGACTATATTATGATTCCAATCTCGGGATCCTGCAGGAGTATGACATGAGCAAGCTCCTTGGATTCCTGGAGATCAAGTGCTAAAGGTGGAGACATGCTCTTTAATTCCTACATATTTGTGTTATTGTTTCTTCCTCTTTGCGTACTGTTATATTTCCTGCTGAACAAGTGGCAGATGATGGCGGCGAACGTGCTGCTCCTTGGCATGTCGCTCTGGTTTTACGGGTATCTGAATCCGAGCTACCTGGCCATCATCTGCTCGAGCATTGTCATCAATTACCTGCTTTGCTTTTGGATGCGGCGGGAAGAGAGAGCGGGCGCAAGGAAGGCCATTTTAATCATGGGTATTATCGTGAATCTGGGGATCTTGGGTTACTTCAAGTACGCAGATTTCTTTTTGTCCAACGTAAATGCCGTTTTTCGCACGGACTTTCCCTTGCTTCGCATTGCGCTTCCCCTTGGCATCAGCTTCTTTACTTTCCAGCAGATTTCCTTCGTGGCGGACACCTATCAGAGAAAGGCGGCTGCCGCGGATTTCATCACATATGCGTGCTATGTGAGCTTCTTCCCGCAGCTGGTGGCCGGGCCCATTGTCACGCAGGACGAGTTCCTGCCGCAGTTTCAGGATCCGGAGAAGAGAAAGGTCAATTGGGACAATCTCGCGAATGGATGCTGGCTCTTTGTTTTGGGACTTGCAAAGAAGATCATGATCGCGGACGTGTTCGGACTAGTGGTGGACACGGGCTATCCCGTGATCGCTAACCTCAATTCTCCCAGCGCACTGTTCCTCATCTTTTCTTATACCATGCAGATCTATTTCGATTTCAGCGGCTATTGTGACATGGCCATGGGTATTGGAAAGATGTTCAACATTGTGCTTCCCGTCAATTTCAATTCCCCTTATCAGGCGATCGGGATCGCCGATTTCTGGAGCCGCTGGCATATCACGCTGACGCGGTTCTTCACCAGATATGTTTATATTCCCTTGGGCGGCAATCGCAAGGGGAAGGTGCGGACCTACGTGAACGTGATGATCATCTTCCTGCTAAGCGGCCTGTGGCACGGCGCAAACTGGACCTTTGTGTTCTGGGGTGGTCTGCACGGCGTCCTCATGATGATCGCGCGGGCGACCAAGACTACTTTGGAAAAAATCCCAAAGCTTGTCCGATGGGCATTTACCTTCCTGTTTGTCAACATAGCCTGGGTGTTCTTCCGCGCGGAGAGCTTTGCGCAGGCGTTCGAGCTGCTTGGCCGGGTGTTTACGGGCGGATGGGGCGGACTGCCGTTTTATTTCACGGCATGCTTCGAGCCAAAGGGCCTGGAGGTGATCCTTCAAAGGCTCCCTCTGTCGAACCTGATGCCGAGCATCCTTACCTTTGGCTTTGTGGCCGTGACCTGCTTTATCACCTTCTTTACAAAGAATGCGAGAGAGAGGGTGGAGCAGGGAAAGCTTACGGTCTGGAAAGCAATCGTTGCGGCGGGGCTTCTTGTCTGGTGCGTGCTGTCGTTCGAGAACGTCAGTGCCTTCCTGTATTTTAATTTCTAATGACGATCATGAACTTTGAGGTAGAAGGAAAGTGAAGGAGAAACAATTCAATTCCAGAAAATGGTTTGTCCTCTTTATCGCGCTTGTCGTTCTCGTCCTTGCCATGGTGGCAGGCCTGACGGCGCTCGTGGACCCTTATTTTCTGTTTCACAAACCAATTTCCGGGATCAGCTATCAACTAGATAATGAGCGGTATCAGAATTACGGCATCGCAAGGACCTTTGATTATGACGCCGTGATCGTCGGCACGTCTATGTCGGAGAATTTTAAACCCTCCGAGTTTGACGCGCTCTTTGGCGTGCATTCCATTAAGATCCCCTTCAGCGGCGGCAGTCACAGGGAGGTGAAAGAGCTCCTTAGCTTTGCGTTCGCGCATAATGAGAACATCAAGGCCGTAGTCAGAAACATTGACCTGTTCCGTGCCTTTGACGGAAAGGATGAGCGGGATTATCCGGCGGAGTCCTATCCCGGATATCTCTATGACGACAACCCGCTCAATGACATAAGCTATCTGCTGAACTTTGAGATTTTCATGAAAGGAACCTTCGTCGATCTGATCAGGACTCTGCGCGGAAAGCCCTCCGTGACGCTGGACGAGTACATGAACTGGAATTCCTTCTATCCGTATGGTCCTGCCGGCGTTCAGGCGCATTACGCCCGCAACATGGTCGAGTATACGGGGAATGGAGACATCACGGAAGAAGAATATGAGCGCATTCGCGAGAATTTTCAGGAGAACGTGATCGACGTGGCGAAGGCGCATCCGGAGACGACATTCTATCTTTACGTGTCACCCTATAGCATCTATTTTTGGGATTACGTGCATGAGATGGGAGAGATGGACCGGTATCTTAAGGCGCAGGAGTATATCCTAAGCCTCCTCCTGGATCAGGAAAACATTCGGCTTTTCGCCTTTTATGAGGAGGCGGACATTGTGACGGATCCTTATAATTACAGGGACGTGGCGCATCATCATGAAAACGTGAACAGTCAGATCCTCGCATGGATCGCCGAGGGGCATGACGAGATCACGAGGGACAATTATGAGGACTACTGTCAGGCAGTCTGGACCTTTTATCATTCGTATGATTATGACGCCCTGTTTGAGGCGGACGGATACACGATCAAGGATCCGAGAAACCAGTAAATCCGCGGCGGGAGCGCCAATTCTAAAATCATTATTAAATCTCCGAAATGGGGTTGCAATATAATAACAAGAGAAAAACGGAGAAAAAGTGAGAAAAAACGAGATAATGAATTGCTGATAGCTGAGAATTGGTTTGCAAACGGGGGCATATAAATCTAATATATGGAATAGAAATTAGCACTCAAACATTAAGAGTGCTAACAAATCAAATGGATTCGTTCCCGCGAAAAGGCAGGGGAATGAACTAAAAGGAGGCAAAGAACTATGAAGTTAGTACCTTTGGGCGACAGAGTCGTATTAAAGCAGATGGTTGCCGAAGAGACCACGAAGTCCGGCATCATCCTGGCAGGTAAGGAAAAGGAAAGACCCCAGCAGGCTGAGGTTTTGGCAGTTGGCCCCGGTGGCGTGGTAGACGGGAAGGAGATCGCAATGCAGGTGAAGGTTGGCGACAAGGTGATCTTCTCCAAGTATGCGGGAACTGAAGTGAAACTGGATGACGAAGAGTATCTGATCGTAAAGCAGAGCGACATACTCGCCATCATCGGATAATATCATAATCAAATCTGGAGGAATTATATCATGGCAAAGGAAATTAAATATGGCGCAGAGGCTCGCGCCGCATTGGAGTCCGGCGTAAATCAGCTGGCAGATACCGTAAGAGTGACCCTGGGACCTAAGGGCAGAAACGTAGTTCTGGATAAGTCGTTTGGCGCACCCCTCATCACGAATGACGGCGTGACCATCGCGAAGGAGATCGAGCTTGCAGATTCTTTTGAGAACATGGGTGCACAGCTCGTAAAGGAAGTTGCAACAAAGACGAATGACGTGGCAGGTGACGGTACCACGACCGCAACCGTTCTTGCACAGGCAATGATCAATGCAGGAATGAAGAACCTGGCAGCAGGCGCAAATCCCATCATCCTGAGAAAGGGTATGAAGAAGGCAACGGACTGCGCAGTGGAAGCCATCGCTAAGATGAGCCAGAAGGTAAACGGCAAGAATCACATTGCAAGAGTTGCAGCCATCTCCGCAGGGGATGACGAGGTTGGTCAGCTCGTTGCTGACGCAATGGAGAAGGTTTCCGGAGACGGCGTCATTACCATCGAGGAGTCCAAGACCATGCAGACCGAGCTGGATCTCGTGGAAGGCATGCAGTTTGACCGCGGATATATTTCCGCATACATGGCAAGTGACATGGATAAGATGGAGGCAGTTCTCGACAATCCTTACATCCTGATCACTGATAAGAAGATTTCCAACATTCAGGAGATCCTGCCGTTACTTGAGCAGATCGTTCAGTCCGGCGCAAAGCTCCTGATCATCGCTGAGGACGTGGAGGGCGAGGCCCTGACCACCCTGATCGTGAATAAGCTGCGCGGCACCTTTAACGTAGTGGCAGTTAAGGCTCCCGGTTATGGTGACAGAAGAAAGGCCATGCTTGAGGATATCGCCATTTTGACTGGCGGTACCGTGATCTCTTCCGAGCTGGGTTATGAGCTGAAGGACGCTACCTTGGATCTTCTGGGACACGCAAAGAGCGTAAAGGTTCAGAAGGAGAATACCGTCATCGTTGACGGTGAGGGCGACAAGGAGGCCATTCAGGCGCGCATCGCTCAGATCAAGAATCAGATCGAGGAGACCACCTCTGATTTCGACAGAGAGAAGCTCCAGGAGAGACTGGCTAAGCTGGCAGGTGGCGTGGCAGTGATCCGCGTCGGCGCTGCAACCGAGACCGAGATGAAGGAAGCAAAGCTTCGTATGGAGGATGCTCTTGCAGCAACGAGAGCAGCCGTTGAGGAAGGCATCATCTGCGGCGGCGGTTCCGCATATATCCATGCAGCCAAGGAAGTGGCTAAGCTGGCTGACACCTTGGAGGGTGATGAGAAGACCGGTGCTTACATTGTTGTGAAGGCACTGGAGGCTCCCCTTTATTACATCGCAGCGAATGCAGGCCTGGAGGGCAGCGTGATCATTAATAAGGTTCGCGAGTCCGAGGTTGGCGTTGGCTTTGATGCCCTGAAGGAAGAGTATGTTGACATGGTAGAGGCAGGCATCCTGGATCCCGCAAAGGTGACCAGAAGCGCCCTGCAGAACGCTACCAGCGTGGCAAGCACCCTGCTGACCACCGAGAGCGTTGTTGCCATCATCAAGGAGGACACCCCCGCAATGCCCGCAGGCGGCGGAATGGGCGGAATGATGTAAATCTCCACATTTAAAACGCAATTTAAAGAGAACCTTGCCAAGTAATTGGTGAGGTTCTTTTTTACTTGGTTTAGCAAACATAACAATAATAAGTTGTTATAGCTAAACGCTCTTTATAATTTAGTAAAAATGTATTATAATGCTGAGGGATGTCCGTGCATGGGGCCGGACACGCATGAGGGGAAAGGACCCATAGAGGAGGGGGTTATCATGAGCAGAGTAACGATTGGAGGAAGGGTAGTTTATGCGGCAGCATATGACGTGCTGACCATGGTGTTGGAGATCCAATTCACGCTGACGGGTGAAGTGATCTTGTTTCTTGACGTCAAAGAGGACGTCTGGTATCGCTTAAAACGCGCAAGAAATGCGGACAAAGTCTTTCAGGAGGAGATTTGCGGGAAATACGTTGAACGGAAATTACCGAAAACGGGCTGCTGCTGAGGACCAATTCGTATCTTGCGTTATTTTTTTTGTTTTTTCTCTTTCCCAAGGCAGAGGAATATGTTATACTAACATTTGTGGGACTATGGGTATTTATGGTCAAAATGGGAGGTAAGGACTCATGGGTTTTTTCTCTGATCTGAAAGAGGATCTGAAGAATCAGGGTGCCGGCGATCGAACGCCTGGCAGCGAGAGGACGCAGGCAAAGCCTGCGAAGGGGGATGCCTTAAAAGAGTTGCAAGAACTTGAGGCAACCTTGCAGGACATTGATGAGCTGCAGGAAGCAGACGCGGAGGCAGCCGAGCAGGAGGAGCAGCGCTTAAAGGAGACGGAAAGCCTGGACGAGGCGATCACGGATGAGCCTGCCATCGAGTTCTTGGATGACTTTGAAGAGGACGAGCCTGAGGCGCAGGAGGAAAGCAGTCTGCAGATCTCATTAGAGGAGCCTGCGCAGGAGTTTGTGCCTAAGGCAGAGCCGGCCGCACCGGCAGTAAATCAGGATTGGAGATCGGAAGGAGAAGCGACAGTGAAGGATTACGAGCAGTCCGAAGCAATTTCCAAAAACAATGACAAGACTTGGGTTCTGGACCTGAATAGCGTGGATGAGATCGAGGAGACGGCCGTGATCACCGCAGGAATGCGCATCAAGGGTGACATTCTTTCCACCGGTTCCGCGGACGTTTTCGGCGAGGTGTTTGGAAACGTACAGGTGAAGGGAAAGCTGAACGTGACGGGACGGATCGCCGGGAATTCCAAAGCGGCTGAGATTCTTGCGGACTCCGCAAAGATCAACGGAGACGTACTCAGCGACGGAGCGGTTCGGATTGGTATGGGGACCGTAGTGGTCGGCAACGTGGAAGGCACGGATGCCGTGATCGCAGGTGCAGTCAAGGGTACCATTGACGTCAAGGGTCCCGTGATCATCGACTCGACGGCCGTAGTGCTTGGCAACGTCAAGGCGAAGACCATTCAGATCAATAATGGTGCAAGGATTGAGGGAATGTGCGTTCTCAGCTACGCAGAGCAGAGCGCTGCGAAGTTCTTTGAAGAGCAAGAAGCATAAAGACGGAAAAATTTAACGCGAGATTGAGGAGGAACACATGCGCATACTGTTAAAGCTCAGCGGTGAGGCGCTGGCAGGAGAGAAAAAGACGGGCTTCGACGAGGCTACCGTCAGGAAGGTGGCGCTGCAGGTGAAAACCCTCGTGGATCAGGGCATCCAGGTGGGGATCGTGACTGGCGGCGGAAATTTCTGGAGAGGAAGAACGAGCGAGAACATCGACCGCACGAAGGCAGATCAGATCGGCATGCTTGCAACCGTCATGAACTGCATCTACGTATCGGAGATCTTCCGCAGCGTTGGGCTGATGACCAACGTGCTGACGCCCTTCGAGTGCGGTTCCTTTACAAAGCTCTTTTCCAAGGACAGGGCGAATAAGTATTTTGAGAAGAACATGGTCGTGTTCTTTGCGGGCGGTACCGGCCATCCGTACTTTTCCACGGATACCGGCGTAGTCCTTCGGGCGATCGAGATGGAGGCAGACCTGATCCTTCTGGCGAAATCCATCGACGGCGTATACAGCGACGATCCGAAGAAGAATCCGGACGCGATCAAATATGACGAGATCTCTTTAGACGAGGTGATCGCGAAGAACCTGCAGGTGGTTGACCTGACGGCTTCCATCCTCGCAAGGGATAACAAGATGCCGATGTGGGTCTTCGACCTGAATGAAGAAAACAGCATCGTAAATGCCATGACAGGGACATTCCGTGGCACCAAGGTTACCGTATAACAGCACAGAGAAAGAGAGGAACAAAGGTATGGATGCAAGACTGGAAGTTTATGAAAATAAGATGAAGAAGGCGATTGAATTCCTGGAGGCTGATTTTGCGGGCATTCGCGCAGGTCGTGCGAACCCTCACATTTTGGACAAGCTTCGCGTAGATTATTACGGAACTCCCACCCCCATTCAGCAGGTGGGCAACGTAACCGTTCCTGAGGCGCGCATCATCCAGATCGCACCGTGGGACAAGTCCATGCTGAAGCCCGTGGAGAAGGCGATCCTGACCTCTGACATCGGGATCAATCCTTCCAACGACGGAAGCGTGATCCGCCTTGTGTTCCCTGAGCTTACGGAGGAGCGCAGAAAGGATCTGGCAAAGGACATCCGCAAAAAGGCTGAGGAAGCCAAGGTTGCAGTGAGAAACATCCGCCGTGACGGCAACGATGCCTTCAAGAAGCTGGCGAAGGAAGACGTATCCGAGGACGAGATCAAGCAGCTTGGCGATGAGCTTCAGAAGCTGACGGACAAGTACATTAAAGAGATCGATGCCGTAACGGAGACGAAGAATAAAGAGATCATGACCGTTTAAGCCTAAGTGGTCATTGGCCTGAAATTGGGGGCGGAGGAGGCGAGAGCCGAGAGCCGCCCCTTACTTTGCATTATGCAACTTTTCAGAAATGAGGAATGAGATGGACGAGAGCTTGAAAATACCGCAGCACGTTGCCATTATCTTGGACGGCAACGGAAGATGGGCGAAGGCGAAGGGCATGCCCCGAAACTATGGACACGTACAGGGCGCCAAGACGGTGGAAGTGATCTGCGAGGAGGCGTACCGCATGGGGATCAAGTACCTGACGGTCTATGCGTTTTCCACGGAGAACTGGAACCGGCCAAAGGACGAGGTCGACGCCCTGATGAAGCTGCTTCGCAATTATATGAAGACCTGTCTGACCACCGCTGCCAAGAATCGCATGTGCGTGCGGATCATCGGCGACAAGACGAGGCTGGATAAGGACCTTCAGGATCGGATCGCCGAGCTGGAGGAGGCTACGAAGAATAATGACGGGCTGCGCTTCCAGGTGGCCATCAATTATGGCGGACGGGACGAGATCCTGCGTGCCGTAAAGCAGGTGGCAAAGAAGCTGGAAAGTGGAGAGGTTTCCGGCGACGGACTCACGGAGGAGCTTTTGAATGACTGTCTGGATACGGCGGGACTGCCGGATCCCGACCTTCTGATCCGCACCTGCAACGAACAGCGCATTTCCAATTTCCTTCTTTGGCAGCTTGCCTATACGGAGTTCTATTTCACTCCCGTGGCGTGGCCGGATTTCAGCAAGGAAGAATTGATCAAGGCAATTGAGGCATATAATAAGAGAGACCGAAAGTATGGTGGCCTGAAGCAAAGCTAGAAAAGCCGTCAGAAGCGGAGGAGTGACATGTTTTGGAAGAGACTGATTAGTGGCATCGTGCTGCTTGTTATCGCCATTGCAACCATGGCATTTGGAGACATTCCGTTGGCGGCGATCCTGTTCATCATCTCCCTCATGGCGTATAGGGAACTGACGAAGGTGATGGGCGCCGCAGGCCAGGAGAAGAGCTTTAACGCATTGGAAACCGTGGGATATGGCGGGATCACGGCATATTACATGGTATGTTATTTTGTTGCAATGGAGGGCGCCGACGGACTGCTGCTCATGGCGGTGATCATGGCGGTGTTCCTTGGTGAGCTTTTGGCCTATGTATTAAAGTTCCCTAAGTATCAGGCGTCACAGGTGACGGCGGCTTATTTCGCATTTCTGTATGCACCCATCATGCTGGCATTCGTTTTCCTGACCAGGGAATTGCCGCAGGGACTATACCTAGTGTGGCTGATCCTGATCAGCTCCTGGGGCTGTGATACGTGCGCGTATGTCGTGGGCATGCTGATCGGAAAGAAGAAGATCTTTCCGCTTCTTAGCCCGAAGAAATCCCTGGAGGGATGCATCGGCGGCGTCGTGGGAACAATGATCATCGCAGGGCTTTATGGATATTTCTTTGTGGAGGCGAATTTCCCGGATAAGCGGGTGGCACCCCTGATCGCCGTGATCTGCGGGATCGGTGCGGTTTGCAGCATGGTGGGAGACCTTGCGGCATCTGCGATCAAGAGAAATCACAACGTGAAGGATTACGGGAATCTGATCCCCGGACACGGAGGGATCATGGACCGCTTCGACAGTATGATCGTGACTGCGCCGCTTGTCTATTTTCTGGCTGCGCTTTTGCTGTAATCCATGAAGAACTCGGGGTGAGGTTGGAAAAGTATGAAAAAAATTGCCATATTAGGATCGACGGGGTCAATCGGGACGCAGTCGCTGGAGGTTGTGAGAAGTAATAAAGAGGAGCTGAAAGTGGTTGCGCTGGCGGCGGGAACGAGTGTCGCAAAGATGGAAGAGCAGGTGCGGGAGTTTAGGCCGAAGCTGGCGTGCATGTGGACGGAGGATGCGGCGAAGGAGCTGCGGACGAGGGTTGCCGACCTGGAGGTGAAGGTTCTCTGGGGCATGGAGGGACTTCTCGAGATCGCTTCGGATCCGTCTTCGGACGTGGTGCTCACGGCGGTGGTCGGCATGATCGGCATTCGCCCGACCATTGCAGCCATTGAGGCCGGCAAGGACATTGCGCTTGCAAATAAGGAGACGCTGGTGACGGCGGGGCACGTGATCATGCCGCTGGCAAAGAAGATGGGAGTGAAGATCCTGCCCGTGGACAGTGAGCACAGCGCCATCTTCCAGTCCTTAAACGGCGAACCGAAGGGAAAGCTGGAAAAGATCTTATTAACCGCGTCCGGCGGGCCATTCCGCGGATGGACGCGCGAGCAAATGGCGAAAATACAGGTGGAGGATGCCTTAAAGCATCCCAACTGGAACATGGGACATAAGATCACCATCGATTCCTCCACCATGGTCAATAAAGGACTGGAGGTCATGGAGGCGAAGTGGCTCTTCGATGCTGACCTGGATCAGATCCAGGTAGTGGTACATCCTCAGAGCATCATTCATTCCATGGTGCAATACGTGGACGGCGCCATCATCGCACAGCTAGGCACGCCCGACATGAAGCTGCCCATTCAATATGCGCTGTTCTATCCGGATCGCCGACCCATGAATGGGAAGCGCGTGGACTTCTTTGAACTGGGCTCCATCACCTTCGAAAAGCCGGATCCCGAGAATTTCGAGGGGCTTGCGCTGGCATATCAGGCGGCGAGGACGGGAGGAAGCCTTCCGACGGTGTTCAATGCCGCGAATGAAAAGGCCGTTGCACTCTTCCTGGACAGAAAGATCGGTTACCTCCAGATCCCGGAGCTGATCCGCGGCGCGATGGAGGCGCACAGGGTCGTGGAAGCGCCCAACGTGGACGAGATCTTAGAGGCAGAGCAATTTGCCTATGATTACATTGCTTGTCATAAAGGAGTATGTTAATTTCTATGATGCATTATGTAATGACTATTATCCTGTTTGTCGTCATCTTCGGGATCGTGGTGATCTCTCATGAATTCGGACATTATCTGATCGCGCGGATGAACGGCATTCACGTAGTGGAGTTCATGATCGGCATGGGCCCTAAGCTTGTTTCCTGGAACAAGGGTGACACCATCTATTCCATTCGACTTTTGCCCATTGGCGGTGCCTGTATGTTTGAAGGCGAGGATGGCCTGAATGAGAAAGAAGGCGATCCAAAGGATTCGCCCGGTGCTTTTCCGAATGCCAATGTCTGGTCAAGGATCGCCACGGTGGTGGCAGGACCGTTCTTTAATCTGATCCTTGCACTGCTGGTGGCCGTGATCATGGTTCCCATGATCCAGGTTCACGACATGGTGGTCAGCCAGGTGGTGGAAGGCGGGGCAGCCGAGGAAGCCGGTCTGCTCGAAGGGGATAAGATCCTGAAGGTCAACGGCGAGAAGATCTACCTGTTCAGTGAATTATATACCTTCGCGCAGATGAATAAGGGAAAGCCCGTTCAGATGCTGCTCGAGAGAGACGGAGAGCGGCTCGAGACGGAGGTGATCCCCAAGTATAACGAAGAAGACGGCGCATACTATTTTGGCATCGTGAACGCAAATCTCGTGAAGGTCAGGGGACTGAATTGTTTCCGCTACGGCTGGTATGAGGTGCGTGCGGGCGTAAAAAATACCTATAAGAGCCTGCTCATGTTGGTGACGGGCAAGCTGACCAGGAAGGATGTGGCAGGTCCCGTAGGCATGGCACACATGGTGGGCGAGATCTACGAGGAGACCAAGGAAGACTGGCGCGACGTGTTTGTGAACATGCTGAACCTTACCATGATCATATCGGTCAGCCTCGGCATTATGAACATTCTGCCGTTCCCAGCATTGGACGGCGGAAGACTGGTATTCCTGATCGTGGAGGTCTTTCGCGGAAAGCCCGTTCCGCCGGAGAAAGAGGGCCTGGTGCACTTCGTGGGGTTGGTGTTTTTCATGGTCCTGATGGTGGTCGTGCTATTTAATGACATTGTGAACATTGTTGGATAAGCAGAGCTATTGAATGATATTGTGAACATCGTGGGATAACAAAAGCTGTTTGGGAGGGTAGGAATGAGAGAAGGAAGATTTGGGATGGCAAGAAGGCGCATCTTGAACATGCTCCTTTTATTCGTCTGCATGGCAGCGCTGCTTGCCGGCTGTAACCAGAAAAACGTGCAGTTTCAGGACCCGCTGGTGGAAAGATGCGTAAGGGAGATCCTTGGAAAGTCTGCGGAGGACCCGATCACCGCGGTAGAATGCGCCTCCATCAAGGAACTGAAGATCGATTGCGTTAAGGGAACCGGTCTGACGTTTCATCACCTTAAGCTTGTCTTTGAGAGAGGAAATTACTTGGACCTGTCAGATCTCAAATATCTTACGGGGCTGACAACGCTGGAAATCCATAATGAACCACTGTATGATCAGTTGTTCAACGTGGATGCCATTGCAAATTGCAAAAATCTTGAGACGTTATGGCTCGATTTTACGCCCGTGGCGTCAGAATACTATATTCCATGGATTTATACCGTGAAGGACGTAGAGCAGGTTGTGGCAAAGCTTCCAAATCTGAAGGAATTCAAAATGCAGGCGATGTTGCATGAGGAATTCCAGAACTGGATCCGCGAGGCGAGCGGGGGGAGAGAGATCACCTTTACCGAAGAAAACGTGGTGGAAGATCACTATTTATACAGGAACATTTGGCCTGATCATAACCAGGGCGCCTATGAGCTTTCAGAGCTCGATGAAATCCCCAAAGACATTGAAGATCTGCTTTTGATCTGCAGGGCCGGCGATGAAGTGGACTTTGAAATCTTTCGGGCGTTCGAGAACTTAAAGACCTTGACCGTGTATTCCAACGATGCCACGTACGGCCCGAAGGACGATCCACTTCCTGAGGATGGACTTGCCAAGATCAAAAACGTGGATGCGTTGCAGGAGAACAAGGGCTTTTATTCCCTGAACCTTTGCGGAATGACTGGAGATTTCAGCGGAATTGGGAGGCTGACGCAATTAAAGGAATTGTCGATCGTTATGAGCAGGGTAGTCAATTCCACTTTTATAAATAGGCTAAGCGAGCTGCGGGAACTGACCTTCCGGTCCAATCTTTCAGAGGATTTTTCGGAGAACTTAAAGAAGGCCGGGAAGTACCTGAGGTGGCTTCATTATCTTTGCGTGGATCCCTATGACTTGAGTGACGGCCAATGGCTTTCGGACCTTCAAAGCCTCGACGCGCTTCAGCTCGGCGCTGTATCAAGTTATCTGTTTGGAGAAAAGAGCGATCCTACGGGGAGAATCGCAGAGGAGCTGAAAAATTGCAAGAAACTGAAGTATTTTAGTGCCTTGGGCGTCAGAAAGGAAGGGAGCCTTGACCTTTCGCCTCTTGCCGAGATGGAGAACCTTCAGTACGTTTACGTCACGGACTATATGGGAGAGATCCGCGGGACCAGTGAACTGATCGAAAAGAAGGGCATGAGATCCTTGATACTGCGGGATAAGAGCATGACCAACGACGGAGACGTTAAGTGGATGAATCTTGGTGCAGAGAATGAGAGCCTTGGGAGACTTTTGATCGACGGGATGCTCTATCTGAATTACGGATATGATAGCTGGGAGAAGGTGCTGGGCGAGGAAGGAACCCTCGATTTCATAAAGGAAAGACAGTCCGCATTCCGAAAGTGTTTTGCAAATCATTTGCTCTGCGGAGGTTATGACGTGCTGGTGAGTTATGGCGGCAGCATCGAGGATGTTGAAAGCTTAATAAATCAATAATTTCGCTTGATTTTTTGGCGTCGGCGGCCTATACTAAAATAAGATTGTGAAAGGATTGACGTATTCCGTACGGTCCTGCACGAAATATACAAAGAAAAAGGAGAAACCAACATGAAATTTTTCGTTGATACCGCTAAGGTAGAGGACATTAAGAAGGCTAACGACATGGGCGTGATCTGTGGCGTTACCACCAACCCTTCCCTGATCGCAAAGGAAGGCAGAGATTTCGTTGAGGTGATCAAAGAGATCGCTTCCATCGTAGACGGACCCATCAGCGGCGAGGTTAAGGCTACGACCGTTGACGCAGAAGGCATGATCAAGGAAGGCCGCGAGATCGCAGCGATCCATCCCAACATGGTAGTAAAGATCCCTATGACCGTAGAAGGTCTGAAGGCTTGTAAGGCTCTGACCGCTGAAGGCATCAAGACCAACGTAACCCTGATCTTCTCCGCAAACCAGGCTCTCCTGGCTGCAAGAGCAGGCGCTACCTATGTATCTCCTTTCCTTGGCCGTCTGGATGACATCAGCACCAGAGGCGTTGACCTGATCCGTGAGATCGCTGACATCTTCGCAGTTGCCGGCATCGAGACCGAGATCATCGCAGCAAGCGTTCGTAACCCCATCCACGTTACCGACTGTGCACTGGCAGGCGCTGACATCGCTACCGTTCCTTACTCCGTGATCGAGCAGATGACCAAGCATCCCCTGACCGATGCAGGTATCCTTAAGTTCCAGGCTGATTACAAGGCAGTATTCGGTGAATAATTAGGATAAAAAATGCTGAAAAAGAGGCCTCCGGCAGGTAATTTGCCGAAGGCCCTTTTCATATGAGAGCAGAGAGATTTACTTCATCTCGTTTTCCTGCTTCTTGATCATGCGGCGAACCATCTCGCCACCGATGGAACCTGCCTCACGAGAGGTCAGGTCACCATTGTAACCCTCTTTCAGGTTTACGCCCAGCTCGGAAGCGACTTCCGTCTTAAAACGGTCCATGGCCTCCTTGGCCTGGGGAACTTCCATCTGGTTAGATCTGTTGGAATTACTAGCCATTTTTTTACCCTCCAATTATTTTGAGTTTCTCTATTTTCAAGATGACGAAAGGTTCGTTCATCTTACTGATAGTATGGGCATGCGTCCGAAAATTATGTTGGTAAAATTTGGCAGAAAGAAGGATAAGACATCAATGAAAAGACTGACTAGGATCATTATGACAATCGTGATCTGCATGCTATTAATGAGCATGCTGGCGTCTTGCGGAAAAACTGCCGGCGAGGCGAGTAATTCGTCTGGCGAGGCGCAAATTTCCAAGGATGCAACGGATAAAACGGCTGCGCCGTCCTCTGAGACGGCCGGAGCGGAGACGAATGAGACGGGGGAGATCCAAGGTGCAGAGGATCCCATAACGCTTCGGATCGGCTCCCTGAAGGGACCCACGACCATGGGATTACTCTTTCTCATGGAGGAGCAGAAGGCCGAAGTGACGACGCAAAGCTATGAGTTTCAGATGGCGACGGCGGCGGACGAGATCCTGCCCCTGATGGTGTCCGGGAAGCTCGACGTGGCGCTCGTTCCGGCGAACGTGGCCGCGATCCTTTATCAGAAGACGCAGGGCGCGGTGGCAGTCGTGGATATTAACACGCTTGGCGTTCTGTATCTTGTCAGCAGCGACGAAAGCGTCAAAGGCCTTCAGGACCTGAAGGGCAGAACCATTTATCTGACCGGTAAGGGAACGACTCCGGATTATGTGCTGCAATACCTCTTAAAGGGTGCAGGCTATGCCGAAGGCGAAGTGAAGCTGGAGTATAAGTCGGAGGCGACGGAGGTGGCTGCGATCCTGGCACAGACGGAAGGCGCGCTTGGATTTTTGCCGCAGCCCTTTGTCACTGCAGCGATGATGCAAAATGACAAATTGTCCATCGTTCTGTCCGCGAATGACGCGTGGATGGAGCAGCAGGGCGAAGGCGCCAGCGGACTTGTGACAGGCGTTACCGTGGTTCGAAAGGAGATCCTGGAAAGTTTCCCGAAGGCTGTTGCCACATTCTTAAAGGATCATGAGACCAGCGCTGCGGCAATCAACGCCGATCCTACTACAGGCGCGACCTACTGCGTGCAGGCGGGGATCGTGGCGAAGGAGCCCATTGCCGCAAAGGCCATTCCCTTCTGTAATGTCACCTGCGTGACCGGAAAGGAAATGAAGCAGGCACTGCAAAGCTATCTTGAGATCCTGTACGGATTCGATCCGACCACCGTGGGCGGAAAGCTCCCGGAGGAGGATTTCTATTATATGCCGTAAGGCGAGAAGTGGCACTATTATGACATGATAAGGCAGCTACGCCAGGGAAAGGAGGCAGTCATGCAAAGGACGAAATCGAAAAAAGTCGTGCTTCGAAAGCTCGGGATCATATTTGCGTGGCTGGTTCTCTGGCAACTGGCGGGAATGCTAATCCATAACCCCATCCTGTTTGCAACGCCGCTGGAAACGATTAGGGCACTTTTCGAGAATTTTGGAAGAGGAGATTTTTGGAGCGTCACCTTTATGACATTGCTTCGCATCAGCGCGGGCTTTGCCCTGGGACTGATCCTTGGCATATTGCTTGCGGCCGCGAGCCGGGCGCTTCCTTTGCTGGAAGAGCTCCTAAACCCTTTGATCTATCTCATGAAGACGGTTCCGGTCGTCTGCTTTGTCGTGCTGCTCCTGATCTGGTGGGGCTCCTCTGTTCTCTCCGTTGCCATCAGCTTTCTCATGGTGTTTACGGCGGTCTACTTTAGCACGTTGGAGGGCCTGAAGGCCGTAGGAAAGGACCTGCTTGAGATGGCGGAGGTCTATCGCCTGCCGTTTCGAACGAGGCTCTTTTACCTTTATCGTCCCGCGCTGGAGCCGTTCCTTTTGGGGAGCCTAAAAACTTCGCTCGGCTTTGCCTGGAAATCCGGCGTCGCCGCGGAGGTGATCGGCCTTCCCGCGAAGTCGATCGGCGCGTCGATCTATTTATCAAAGATTTCTTTGGATACGGCTGGCATCTTTGCCTGGACCGTTGTCGTCTGCATGATGAGCTTCCTGTTCGAAAAGATCATATTATGGCTTGTGAAAAAGGCGTTTGCAGGGAAGGTTTCCTGCCATAGTCCAAAGGGAGATGCGCCCGCACCCTGCGCCATCTCATTCGAGGGCGCCGGAAAAAGCTTTGACGGGCAGGAGGTATTTAGTGACCTAAACATGACCTTGGCGCCTGGTGAGATCAAGTGGCTGACCTGGCCCTCCGGCGCGGGAAAGACGACGGTGCTCCGGATCCTCGCGGGCCTGGAAAAGCTGGATCAGGGAAGGCTGACGGGAGCCATAAAAGAGCAGAGGATCAGCTATCTCTTTCAGGAGGACAGGCTCTGCCTTGGCGAGAATGCCATCAGGAATCTTTGGATGGTCACGGGATCCGCGGAAACAGCGAAGGAGGCGCTTGCACCCTTCCTGGAAAAGGAGCTTTGGGAGAAGCCCTGCGCGGCCCTGAGCGGCGGGGAAAAGCGGCGCGTGGCCCTGGCGAGGGCCCTGGCGGCGAAGAGCAGCCTGCTCCTTTTGGATGAACCCTTTGCGGGGCTTGATGATGAACGGGTTAAAATCTGCTGGGAAGAGATCCAAAAGCGGAAGGGAAATCGGACGCTTCTGATCGCCAGCCACCTTGATATGAATGAGAAAAAGTGATATAATTAATGATTGGGACAAATCATTGTTTTCGGTTTGAAAAAAGGAGAGATGGAATGAGCGCATTGGCAAATCTGGAACCCAAGTCCGTATTTCATTATTTCGAAGAGATCAGTCAGATTCCCAGAGGATCCGGCAACATTAAACGGATCAGCGACTATCTGGTGAACTTTGGAAGAGAACATAATCTGGAGTATTATCAGGATCCCGTTGGGAACGTGATCTTGGTCAAAGAAGCCACGCCCGGAATGGTGGACCACGAGCCCGTGATCCTGCAGGGACACATGGACATGGTGGCCGTAAAGACGCAGGCTTGCCCCCTGGACATGAAGAAGGACGGCTTGGTGCTTCGCGTGAAGGACGATGAGATTTCTGCTGCCGGGACAAGCCTTGGCGGCGACGACGGCATTGCCATCGCATATGCGCTTGCACTGTTGGATTCCAATGACATTCCGCATCCCAGGCTGGAGGTCGTGCTCACGGTGGATGAGGAAGTGGGAATGGACGGGGCGAGAGAGATCGTGTTATCCATGCTCAAGGGAAAGCGCATGATCAACATTGACTCCGAAGAAGAAGGCGTCTTCACCGTCGGCTGCGCAGGCGGCGCTCGCGTGGATTTTGAAATGATGGGCAAGGCGGAGACCTATAAGAATCACATGCTGCTGGAGCTGAAGATCGGTGGCCTGCAGGGCGGCCATTCCGGCACTGAGATCCATAAGGAGCGCGCGAATTCCAATCAGCTCTTTGGCCGCGTGCTCGAGGAGCTGACCCGCGTCTATCCCGTGAAGCTGGTTGGCGTTAAGGGCGGCGAGGCAGACAATGCCATTGCAAGAGAAACCACCGCGAAGTTTGTTTTCGCGGAGGAGAAGAATGACCAGGGAGAGCAGATCTCTTATCGCAGGGACGGGATCCATAATCTCCTGAATAAGATCCATGAAGAGCTCCGCGAGGAGATCGGTTCCAAGGATCACGCCTTCAAGATGACCTGGATGTTTACCGACCTGAAGGATAAGGACGCGGAGGCCATTACGGCAGTGGATACCAGAAAGATCGCATTGTTCCTCTGCAGTCTGCCCAACGGCGTACAGGCCATGAGCGCAGACATCGAGGGACTGGTTGAAACCTCCCTGAACTTTGGCGTTCTGAAGCAGAAGACCGTTTTGCATGACGGCTACGTGCTGGCAAGCTTCTCCGTGAGAAGCTCCGTGGAGAGTGCGAAGAATGCGCTGATCCATAAGCTTTTCGCCATCGGTAAGATGGCGGGCGTGAAATATCGCGTGCGCAGTGAATATCCCGGATGGAAATATCGCGTGGATTCCCCTCTGCGTGAGCAGATGGTAGCCCTGTATCAGGAGCTTTATCAGGCGGATCCTCAGATCGTTGCCATTCATGCCGGACTGGAGTGCGGCCTGTTTATGAGCAAGATTCCAGATCTGGACTGCGTCTCCATCGGACCGAACATGAGGAACATTCACACGACGGAAGAAACCCTGAGCATCTCCTCCGTACAGAGAGTATGGGAGTATCTGGTCATGCTGCTTCAGCGGATCTAATTTGTCGCGAGGGCCATTCCCCGCTATTTTCCTTTGGAAAATCATGGCTGGAAGCCGCAGGAATCGGGAAAATGCCTAAAATTATAGCACGACAATAGCAAAAACTGTGGAAAACGATAATTGTTTCACAAGATTAAAACAATTTGAAAAAAAAGCTTGCTTTTTTCAAAAGGGCAAGGTATAATGCTAATTGTGCTTCGGGGTGTGGCTCAGCTTGGTTAGAGCGCCGTCTTAGGGAGGCGGAGGTCGCGAGTTCGAATCCCGCCACTCCGATTTTTGAACATGCGTCAGGTCCTTGATTTACAAGGCTCTGGCGCATTCGCATTTTTGCGAGGTAATCAAAAGGTAATCAAAAAGGTAATCAGACATAAGTTCGATATTAATAGGGAAAGGGGAGCAGCTTGTATATATGAGCATCTGTTTCAGACAGGTGCTCATTTAATGTTTAAAGTGTAGGACATTTGACTGTCAAGCGAGGTTCTGATACAATTATCAAATAGTGGAGTTTGCGACTAACTTTCGGTTTTACGCGCAGTTTTTCCACCTTGAGTTGACAGATTGCAAGCCAAGGATGGTAGAATGCCAGGGAGTATTTTGATATTGTTATCTCATCAAAACAAAGGAGATTTCGATATGAACAAGAAAGTTAAAAAAGCATTCAGGATACTGGGCATTGTGATTTTAAGTTTTTTCGCCGTAGTAACTATTCTTTTGATGGCATTATGTATTTACCACCAGTATAAACTAAAAAAAGAGCGCAATCTGATAAAACACTTGGCAGGGCAGTACGTGGAAGTGGACGGAGATAACCTGAACGTTTACATGGAAGGTGAAGGAGACAAAACCTTGGTCTTTCTCGCAGGGTACGGAACACCGTCACCTATTTTTGATTTTAAGCCACTTTATGAAAAACTAAGCGACAAGTATCGCATCGTCGTGATCGAGAAGTTTGGATATGGTTACAGCGACGAACAGGAAGGGGAAAGGTCGCTTGACGTTGTCGTGAATCAGCATAGGGAGGCCCTAAAGAGCCTTGGATTGGAAGGCCCCTTCATCTTGACCGCCCATTCCGCGGGAGGAGCAGAGGCAATTTGGTGGGCGCAGCATTATCCGGAGGAAGTGGATGCCATCATCGGTCTTGACTGTAATGTTCCGGAGCAATACGACGCATACAAGGTTCCAACGGATTTTAATGCCATGAAGCCTCAGAACGAGGAAGAGTGCATTTCAGGCATGGCAGCCTATGACTTCTTTAACTATCAGATCGGACTTATTCGCTTCATGCCCATGCCGCCTGCGGCATCCTCGGGTGCGTTGACGGAGGAGGAACGGGAACAGTATAAAGCATTGGGATACGTAATGTATTGTAAGGGCTCCGGTGCTACCTTTCAGCGGGAAACCATTATGACGGAGCAGGCACTAAAGGCGATGCGTGAATATCATGACGGTCCGATTCCCGACGTACCGACACTTCTTTTTGTTTCTGACGGAAGCGTGATGAAACAGGTCATGGAGCCTGAGGAATGGATCCGAATTCATGAAAATTATGTTTCCAACATATCGAACGGCAAGCTGATTCAATTGGATTGTGGGCATTACGTTCACGCGGAAAGGCCAGAGAAGATCGCAAGCGCCATGATTTCATTTTTGGACGGACTTTCTAAGACGAGCGAGACGTCGCAAAGCGATGAGGCGCGGGAGGGAAAATGATACTATCTGAAAAAATAACGGAGCTTCGAAAAAGAAGCGGCCTTTCGCAAGAAGAATTTGGAGAAAAAATCGGAGTTAGCCGTCAGGCGGTTTCAAAATGGGAGATGGCTCAGACCGTGCCTGACGTGACAAAGGTCGTAGCAATGGCTGAATTCTTTGAAGTGCCCTTGGATTTCCTTTTGAAGGACGAATATGACCTTTCATCGCTCTCGGAAAAGACTTTGCAGCCCGTACGGACGGGAAGCGATCAAAGCATGGTGACGCTGGAGGAAGTACAAGGGTATTTCCAAGAACTGAAAAAGTCTGCGACAAAAACGGTGCTGGCGATCATGTTGTTTTTCATTTCGCCGATGCCGGGTATTCTGCTTACGTTAAAGGGGGATGACAAACTCGGAGTTCTGGGAATTGTGATTCAGGTCATTTTTCTTATGGTGATTGCAATCTGCATCGTGTTGGCTATCTGGCCGCTGAAAGACTATAAGCATTTAAGGCTTCCCGACGTGGCATTGGCGTATGGCGTAAAGGGTGTGGCCCAGGAACTCAAGAAAAACTTTGAACACGCGCATCTGATCGGGATCCTATTGGGCATTGTACTTATGGTTACGTCCATAATTCCCATGATGGTATGCTCACTGTTTACCGAAAGTGACATGGCAATTGCATTCTGTAACATTCTAATGCTCTTCATGATTGCCTCTGGGATTTCATCCATTGTTTATGTGAGCGTGATAAACGGGGGATACGGCAGGGTTATAAGGATCAAGTGAATGATTTTCCTGAGTTTCCAATTTGATATACTTGTAGGGAGTAGATTTCGCAAATAGACTATCACTTTGAATTTCGGTTTTATTCAACCACGGGGGCATTTAGGAATAGGATGGGAAACATTAGTTTAGGAAAAAACAATATAGAGTTTCGTAGCGTGGATCAGGCATTGGATATAATCAAAAATGCAATGTCGAATGAAAAGGAAATATGGATAAGCGGTAATAATGTATATCCGAGTATGGCTATATGCCTAAATGGGGAGTATGCAGCAATTACATATTTTCAGTCCGAAGATGGTGCTATGTGGCTTTCTTACAATGAGAATAATCAAGAAGTGATAACATTTGTTGCCGGTGGTGAAGAGTGGATACCGGAACCGAATGCTGTTATTGAGATAAAAGATATGCTTTCTTGTGTTAAGGAGTTTCTTAATTCCTTCGAAAGACCATCCTGCATTTGTTGGCAGGATTTATAAAATAAACTTCAAGTTTGTAGAGGGCTATAACTTCCGGAATAATGCACAGAAACATTTTTTCTTGAACAATAACATAAGCAATATGCCACATAGGGAGTAAATAATAATGCAAAACAAAAACATCTTAAAAGAACTGATTTGCTTAAATGGCGGCGAGTCAAATATTGCCTATACCGAGAGCAATATGTGGTTCAGTGAAAATCCGAAATACGCCGACTTCGTTGCCGAACTCAGGGAGAATATACAGAATAATGACATCAGAGGAAGCATTTTGATTGCCACGGACAGAGAAGTCATCTGGGCCTCCGGCTCGCGTTCCGTCGACGTGAACGGCGATACGGTAACCCCACTGTCCACCTATGAGATCGGCTCGCTCACCAAGATGTATACGGCTGCAATCGTTTTCAAGCTTCTTGACGAGGGAAAGCTCAAGCTTACTGACAGGGTTTCGTCTTATTTCCCTGAGTATTATAAGGCGAACGGAATGACGGTTTTTGATCTGCTTCATATGCGCTCGGGAATGGTGGATTTCGCCAACGATCGCAAAATGTTCTTCAATAACGATGAAGCGTTGATGAATGCATTTGATAACGGCGAGATTACCGACGAAGTATTGTTGGAGCATCTGTATACGCTCGACTTAACATTTGCGCCGAACTCAAAAATGCAATACTGCAATACAAATTATGTTCTTCTCGCTATGATTATCGAAAGAATAACGGGAAGGAGCTATAAGAAGAATGTCAGAGAGCGTATTTTTGAGCCGTTGGGCATGAACTGTTCTTCTGCTACGACTTGCGGCGATGTTACGAGTGTTCCAGAGGGTGAGGGCGGCTATATGAAGGAGTATCAGATAGCAAGGGGTGCGGGCGACATCCATTCAAACGTGCTGGATCTCCTGAAATTTAACCGTGCATTGTTTCGGGAAGAAATCATCAGTCCAGAGGGTAAGGCGGGGATGCTCGACTTCGTTGATAATTACGGTTGCGGTTGGGGAATGTTTCCCCAAAATGCCGATATGATGTTTCATGACGGCGACACGAATTCATATTCTGCGGTGGATGTCGTATTTCATGCCTCTGATGCGGAGAAAAGATGCTATTTCCTTATGATGTCCTGCTGTAACGGAAATGACGAGCATGAGGAAGAAAACGACGAGACCGCTGAAGCAGAGAACGACGAAACGGAAGATAACGACAAAGAGGTTAAATTCGATCAGTACCAGCTGGTATTTGATCTTTGCCAAAAGTATCTTCAGTGATCGCAAGGGGTAACTAAATATTTCGGAATAACGCAATATTAACAATTTGTTCATGAGGCTTGGCAAAGAGAAGAAAATGACTAAAAGGATCAGTTTTTTTGCAACAAAAAATGATATGATAACTCTTCTTTCAAAAGTGGAGGAGCAACTCTCGTTTGGTGTCGAGTACATACAGTGCGGTAAAGCCGATTGGAAATCGTATGGAACGGTAAAGGATATTCCTGGTCTTGGTACGCTAAAAGATAAGCATGGTGAAATCAGTTTCCTAATCATGCGAAAGGATGACGAAGTAAAAACAAACCAATATGGTCAGGTATATCAGGGAGAGAATAGTCGTTCTTTGGAATTTGACCCGTCAGGAATCAGTGAAGACGGAACCGGCCTAATACATGGTATGTTTGCGACCATGGAAGATAATGAGATATCTGGCACTTTACTGAATGCCGTGAAAAAGATCATGAAAGTAGAGTGCAAAAAAAGCGAAGGCTGGTATATCGGCAAAGAGGCAGAAGGACTATATGGAAAACTAAGGTTCATATGCATAGGCTTGAGTGAACCTGAATTGTATGATTTTAAGATGACAGAATAGGGCGAAAAGGAGAGAAAATCATGATTATTGCAGTAACTTGTGAAAACGGAGAGATTTTTCAACACTTTGGAAGGACGCCACAATTTAAGACCTATGAGGTGGCAGACGACAAGGTCATTTCCAGTAAAACAATAGACACAAATGGTACCGGACACGGCGCACTTGCTGGATTTCTAAAAAGCCTTGGTGCGGAAGTGCTGATTTGCGGCGGTATTGGAGGCGGAGCGCAGGCTGCCATGAACGAGGCAGGCATACGGTTGTTTGCCGGTGTTGAGGGAGATGCGGATGAAGCGGTGAAAGCATTTCTTTCAGGCAACCTTCCTGAGACTGGAGAAGCCACCTGTAATCATCATGACCATAAGCATAATGAAGGACATGAGTGCGAACATGGCGGGAAATGCCACAAATAGGGGTGAAATATGGCAGAAGTGATTTTAATGCCCCTCGAGGATAATGATCGGGAGCAATTCATTAAGGATAATCAAGAGGCATTTAACTATGGAGCAATGGAAGAATTTGGAATGAGGGATGACCACTTTGAGGAGGATGATCAGATCATTTCCCGAGACACCATTGAAAGATCCATAGATTCTGGAGAAGCATACCGCATTATGTGTGACGGGAAACCCGTTGGCGGTGTTGTGATCAGGGTTTGCGGTGAAAAGGGAGATCTGGAGCTCTTGTTTGTATCTCCGAAGGTGCATAGTCAGGGAATAGGGTATGCCGCCTGGCAGGAGATGGAAAAACTTCATCCTGAAGTCGTCGTATGGGAGACGGTCACGCCATACTTTGAAAAGAGAAACATACATTTTTACGTGAACAGGTGCGGGTTCCATATTGTAGAGTTTTTTAACAGTCATCATCCAGATCCAAACGATCCGGATGCAGAGATGGGTGAATCAGATGATCAGTTTCCAGAGGGAATGTTCCGTTTTGAGAAGAAAATGAAATGAGTATTTCGTTTTTCTTACTATCGGGTGGGAAAAATTATCTTATAATAAAACGTGCTAAAGGCGGTAATGATTATGGCATCAAGCAAAGAATACCTGGATTTTGTTTTAGAACAGCTCTCGGGGCTGGACGATATTACCTATAAGGCGATGATGGGAGAATACATAATCTATTATCGTGGCAAAATTGTCGGCGGGATTTATGATGATCGTTTCCTTGTCAAGCCTACACAGTCAGCAAAAACTTTAATGCCAGAAGCAGACTTGGAACTCCCGTATGCGGGGGCAAAGGAAATGCTGCTAGTAGATGATATCGACAATAGAGAGTTCCTTAGAACCTTGCTTGAGGCTATGTATGATGAACTACCGGCACCGAAGAAAAAGAAATAAAGTGGACCATGGGGACGGGGTTAGCAGGCCATTTTTTGACCCATTAACCCCGTCCCTGCGGGCCACCAAGATAAGCAACAACTTCGTATTTTGCGAGCGCGTTAAACTGAAATATAACTTGCTAAGGGTGGGGGGTGCGGACGTTTTTTTAGACACCCACACCTACCCTCCTTCTGTATTCTA
>CAMZDG010000015.1 GCA_947305245.1 uncultured Lachnospiraceae bacterium | reverse complement strand
TTTATTTTGTGAAATATGCCACTGCGCTTCTCTCGTACTTCAGCATTTCCCTCAGCAGCGCCTTGAAATTCTTATTCTCACTGTTGGCAAGTCTGTTCGCCGCGTAGGTCTCAAGGCTGTAGGTGTAGGTCTCGCTGATCTGCACGTCCGTGGACACGCCGTCCTCCTCGACCGTCCTAAATACCTTCAGCGTGACTTCCTTCCCGAAGTCAGGCGTCGCGATGATGTCAAAGGCCGCGCTGTACCTTACCACCCCGTCCTTCACCGAGCGGACAAACTTGTCCCTGGTCACGACCTGTCTCTTTGAATCGCCGGAGGTCGCCACGTAGGTCAGCTCCACCCAGACTTTTTCGTCTTCCGCGGGCTCTGCGTCATAGTTGACGTGCGCGTTCAGCTCAACGCCGCTCTTGAACGCCACGGATTTTGACACGATCCTTGCCGTCTCAGCCACGTTGTCCGTCACGCTTTCAATGACCACGGGCGTAACCTCTTCCTGCGTTCCCTGCTTCCTTTCGTCTTCCGTCAGGCCGGCGTTGACAAGATTGCCCGTGTTCTTCCCAAAGTAGACCTGCGCCGCCGCGCCGTAGTTCAGCATGTCCACCATGAGCTTCCTAAACTTTGCGTTGGATGAGCCTTTGATTCGGTTGTATGCGTAAGTCTTCAGGCTGTACTCGTCCACGGCGCTTTCGTAAGTCACGCCGTCCTTCACCGCAATGACCCTCGCAAGGATCACCTCGCCCATTTCGGCAGCCGCAATGTCGCTGAAGGTGTATACGTACCTTCCGTCGTCCGGATCCGGGTACCACTCCCTGAGTTCCGTCGTCTCCCAGACGTATTCCTCTCCGGAACCCGTAAAGCTCTGTCTCTCAATGGCAAGCCAGAAATCGTCATAATCCGAAAGATTGGCGCTGATCTTGTAGTTCAGTTCGATCCTGTTCTGGAAGCTGCAGGTGTGGCCGACTGTCGCCGTCAGCACGCCCGTGTCGTTCTTCCAGATCGCCCTTACGTAAGCGTCCTTTGTTCCCTGCACGAACGATGCGTTCTCGCTCGTCGCGTTTGTAATCGTCACGCCGCCGCCTGCGACGATCCATTTGTCGAAAACCTTTCCTGCCGGCGCAGTTCCTGCCGAAATGGTGACTTTCTCACCCTCTGCCGCCACATCCTTATTGGCCGTCCCGCCTTCCACGGTGACTGTATGGAGCTTCCCAAACACGGCTACCAGCTCCCTGTCTTCCGCTCCAGGGAACTCATACACCGGAACCTCGGAAACATCTTCCTCGCCTTCTAACCAGCATACGAATCCATACCCTTCCTTTGCCTCCGCAAGCAGGGAAACCATTTCGCCCTGGATCCATCTTCCGCTGCCGTAGGCCCTGCCGCCCTCCGCGGGAGATGCTTGCAACTGCATCAGACATTTGTCCGGCGTCTCGTCGCGATATACCGTAACAGTATCGTCAACTTGCAGAATATAGTTAGAAAGTGTATGTTGTGTCTTACTGATATCGATTGCCGTCAACAAATTTTGCTTGCAATATAGTCGGAAAAGTTTCGTATTCCTTGTCAGGTCAAGGTTGCGCAATTCATTGTTGGTTACGTTCAGTTCCTTTAAGCCTGACAGCGTCGTAACATCCAGTTCCTTTAACTGATTGTTTTTGCATACGACAGTAGTAAGATGAAAACTATCACCAGTTGGAAAGATCAAGCTCTCAAGTTTATTGCCGCTACAGTATAAAGATCCCAATTGCGAATTCTTTGAAAGATCCAATTCCTTCAGTTTATTGTTTTCCACATATAAAGTAGTCAGCTGAGACTGCCCACTTAGATTCAATTCCGTTAGATCATTATCGGAACACTTGAGCGTCGCCAATTGAGGATTATTACTTAAATCCAAAGTCGTCAATGCGTTGGATGAACAGTTTAATTCATATAAGTTGCCGAAAGCACTCAGGTCCAGGTTAGTCAGTCCGCATCCAGAAACAGTCAAAACCGATATGCTCGGGCAATTCTGAATGTCAAACGTGGTTAAGGTACAGTTTGAGGGAAGCGCGAGTGAAGCGATGAGCGAATCCTTCAGGCGAAAACTTTCCAAGCTAGTGTCATATAACATGGTGAGAGAAGATAGCTTGGGTACGTTCGTCAAGGAAATGCTCTTCAGCTTTTCGCAGTAATAAATGTTGATCTTCTTAATATTTGGCATGTTAGCCAATTCAAATGTCTCAAAATCATTTCCATATGCATTCAGAGTCTCCAGCGAGTCAAGCCCCATCAGGTTGATTGAAGTCAGTTTATTGTTGTAGCAACTCACTTCCTTCAGTTTTTTATTCCCGCTTAGATCTAACGTCGTGAGCTGATTGTTCTGGCAGAACAGAGCGGTAATCTCTTTAAAATTTTCTATACCCGTTAAGTCCTCTATTCCCAAGTTGCTGCAATTAATTTGTGTCAGAACCAATTCTCCGGAACTAAGCACGTCATCGCCGTTTTTGTTAACCACGGTTGATTGAATAAACTCGCGGAATGCGTCATCCGGAAAATGAGCCTTATCAATGGGAATTGCCATCTCGGGTATCTCTTCCCAAGTAGCCGTCAGAAAATGTTGGTATGCCACGGTAAAAGTTTCTCCCGCCGGATAAACGCCTTCATAATTCCTGATCGTCCAGCCCGCGAAACGCCAGCCCACCTTAGTGAATTCACACTCAGGCAGAACATACTCCTCTCCCACAAGAACTTTGGCCGAATCCATCGTACCCGTGCCTCCGCCCGGCTGGAACACCATGCTGGTATAAACTGCAAAAGTTGCAAGCAAAGAACGATTCTTAGTCACAACAAAGGAATAGCTTGCATCCCTGGAAACGATCTCATTTGTCTCACGATCCTTCCAATGCAACAGGCCATATTCATTGTCCTGATAGGTTTTTCCGGCCGCCGTTACTGTCACTTCCGTACCATAATCATAGGTTCCGCCGCCAGAAATGGTGCCCATCCAATCCGACGCATTCGTTGCCAAGGCAACCTCGTAAGTCTTGATCTGCCACTGTGCCTCCAGCGTGACATCCTCCGTAACCTCAATGCTATTCCCTGGCTGGTAAACTGTCTCGCCAAGCTTCCATCCCACAAAGTCATGTTCCTCTAACGTGAATGGACATGCCGGGAGCTCATAGCTTTGTCCCTTTTCCACCTTAACGGCGTCCATCTCGCCTTCCGCGCCGTTGGGAGCAAAGTTCACGAGCCAATAATTATCCACATAGATCGCCCGAACGGTTACATAAGCCTCAACATTATAATTCGCTTTTATGGCCAAAGTAATTTCTTTCATTTCGGTCTTGGTTAAAAAAGACAAATCCGGTCGGAAAACAATATCCGTCAGATCCTCCTCTTGAAAATAATCATTGTCAACTCCGGTCGTTTTGTTCCTTACGCGAACTCCCACCCTTACGCGCCAATGGTCAAACTTCTGAAACTCAGGAGCAGGGTCTGGCTGATAATACAGTTTCACGTAATCTCCCATCGGGCAACGAAAAGAGGTGCCATATAACCTGACATCCACGTTCGTATCGGGACTCTCCACTGCAACTCCTTTTCCACCCGTGATCGTAACGGCGAAAAAAGATAGCTCCGTCGGCGTCGCAGCCTGCGCCGTCGTTCCACCCCCTGGCAATTCAACAACGCAAAACAGGCATAGCAAAGCTGCCATGAGCACTGCCGTCAAGCGCTTACGATGTTTCCTAACCTTTGAATCCATCCCCCAACCTCCCAACGCCATAAATGGCCTAAAATCGATACCCCATAATTGTTTTAATTGTCTGACATCTTTGTGATTTTTTTCATTTTATCTGAAAGCATAGTATTAGGGCATACTATATTATGATTTTAACACAGTGGTCATCCTAAAGCAAGCGGAAAAAGCTCCGGTCTTGTAATTTACCGCGAATTTTGATATGATATTTTCGTAACCTGCGTCATGCAAAAATACTTTTTTATTCTATTATGACGGGAGTTGATCACATGAAAAAAAGAAAGGCGCTTTTTTCTTTCGCATTAATTGCATTATTGGTTTTCGGTCTAAAGAATCCCTGCTTTGCTGCCCAGTCGGAAGACCCTAACATTTCCCTGAATGAGGGCGAAAAGAATTTCACTCCAATCTTTTTGGAATCGCCAAGTTCCCTGCGTGAAAATCAATCCTATTCCACGGAGGAAAACGACGGGCAAACGCGTGGCGTTCTGCGTGGAGCAAAGAGCACTTCCTCCCTAGATGCTGCTTCGAACGCTCTTTACCAAGCCGTGAAGGAATGGAAGACCTCCGTCATCCTTTCTTCTTATCAAGTCCCTGTTGATCAGTTTCAACTTCTGTTCGATAGGACATATCATGAAAACGGAGACCTTTTCCACTGGGACGTCCTAAGCGGCTTAAGCGGCAGTGCTGACGCGAACGGTAATATCTATTCCGTTTCCATTACATACAAAAGCGAGTTTGACGCTGCCGATCAGGAATCATTCTACGCGACTTGTGAGGGCATTCTCGCCGATATGTCTGCCGAAATGACGGATGTGCAAAAATGCCTCTATTTGCATGACTATCTAATTACACATTGCGAATACGACATGACCTTAGTTAACGCCGATGCTTATGATGCCCTGATCACAGGTTCCGCGGTATGCGAAGGTTATACTTTGGCTTATGAGTATCTCTGTAAACAGGCAGGAATTCCGGCATATTTTGTATCTGCCGTTAACCCCAAAGATTCTAAAGACCGTCATTCCTGGAATGTAATCCTTCTGGACGGAGAATACTATTATGTTGACTGTACCTGGGATGATCCTACCGGGGATTACGAAGCATATTGCTCTCACGCCAATTTTCTTCGGAGCCGCGACGGGATTAATTCTACGGGACATGACAAATATGGCACAATATGGTCTTCCGATACTTGGGGAAATGCTTACGCTTCCATTCCGGCTGCGACGACATATGATAATTGCTATTGGAGCAATGTCATTACCGCAATGCCATTTATTGGAACGACCTGTGCGTATGCGCATTCTGACGACGGAGATCATGTATATCTGCGCACTGGCGATACGGAGACAGCAATCCCCTTAAGTCAGAGTACAGGCTGGCCAGTATGGGATATGCCTGGATACTACTACACAGAATATTTTATGTCCATGACGAAGGCGGGTGAAAATTTTTACTTCAGCACCGAGGATTCCATTTACCGTCTGACCACCAGCGGAACAATTAAAAAGATCTATGAACTAACGAATGACGAAAAAGCGTCGGGACGCCTGTACGGAATTGTTTCCGAGGGAAGCATTCTTGCGTACGTGATTGCAAAGGAACCGTTTACGAATTCCTTTGTGCGAAAGCTGCTCGATCTCCCGAGTGAGTTTTTCCTTTTTGCTAAATTTGGTCATACCTGCAATTTCCAAAACAGAATTGAATTAAACTACAAGATCACCGCAGATCTTTCGGAGTATGACGATTTCTGGCTTGCCATTGAGAGGCAGAGCTTTAAGGGAGCCGGAGAGGAATACTACTGGGAGACCGCGGAGATCAGGGATTGGTATCCGGATCCGGATGACGGAAGATATGTCTTTGTCTTCAACGACATTGCTGCGGCAGAGATGGGCGAGGTGATCAAAGCAAAGCTCTGTGCGAAAAAAGATGAAGTGATTTATGAAAGCGGGGTTGACGAATACAGCCTAAAGGAGTATGCTATCAATAGGATTCGGAAGTCAGCCGATTCGAAGTTCAGGAAGCTCATGGTGGACATGCTGAACTATGGCGCGGCGGCGCAGGTTTACTTTGAGAAGAACACGAACAACCTTGTCAACGCTGGCCTGACGGAAGACGAAAGAAAGCAGGGAACGCAAAGCGAGGTTACGCCCGTGGTCATTGAAAGCGTGACGGACAACGTGGCTGAGACGGCAAGGATCGTGTCAAAATCCGTGGCGTTCAAGAGCGGCGTTGAGCTGAACGCGCACGTCAACTATGACGCAGAGCCCGCGGAAGACGAAAAAGTCTGGGTGGAGCTGACCTACGTGGCGACCTCCGGCGATTCAAAGAGACAGGTCGTGACCAGGGACAAGTTTGTCCGCTCGGTGAAGGACGGGGTGGTAAGGTACAGCGCGGCCTTTGACATCATCGCGACGCCTGACTTCGGGAAGGAAGTCACGCTGAAGGTATTTAGGACGGTCGAGGCGGACGGCGTGTCCACGGACATACAGATCAGCGAGACATACACCTACAGCCTTGAGACCTATGCGGCGAATAGACTGGAAAACAGTAAAGATGAAAACTTCAAGGCGCTACTGAGGGAAATGCTGAAGTACGAAAGAAGCGCTGTAGATTTCTTTGTCAATCCCAAAGAATAGGAGGAATACAAAAAATGAGTCAGAAATTCGAAGAAGTTCAGGTTGAAGTGATCGAGCTGGACAGCAAGGACATTATCATCACTTCTGGTTGTAATTGTGAAACGTGTGAGTATGACTCTGGAAAGGAAGAAGAAGACTAATTAATCGTCAGTTTTCTTCTTAGATAAGTGATAAAAACCCAGTTTGGTTATCGGTGGAAATCCAATGGAAGATAACCGAACTGGGATTTTGTGTTGCTTTCTTTTGTTATATAGCTGATTCTATTGTTCTAATTCTTCAAATGCAAATTGGGCATCCATTTCCTTAAATTCCCTGCAATACCCGTGACAATCCGGGCATCCATTCTTGAAAAACGGCGTACAATCCACTAAGAATGGGCAATACTTGCATTCCTCAGCGGGCGTTTCCATACCCTCAACGGGTTCCGCATGATAGTTGGGGTCGTAGATGCTGGAGAAGGGATGGTTCCCTGGCAAGTGTTCACAATGATACAAATTCCCTTCCGGATCTATGGCCACATCTCTTCCCAAGGAATCCGCCATACAGTGGTTCACACTGAATACATGCGACTTTTTCCGCTTCTTCCGATAATGCATCCCTATGGAATCCATATATTTTTTCAGTTCCTGTATGGAATGGTAGATCTCGGTGGCGTTCTGCCGATCACTCGCCTGAAACAGCATTGCAAAATAAAAGAAAAGCTTATCCGAATTATTAAATTCACGATAAATCTCATCAACGAAAGATTTCAATCCGGGCAGATTATATTCGTCATAATTGCACCGAAGCGTCACTTCCGTTCCGGCATCGATCATATAATGAATTGCTTGCATCAATCTGCTATAGTTACATCTCTCTGGATCCAAAAACTTCTTTCGATTCTCATAGTCTTCCCGTATTCCGTCCACGGAAACCTGTGCAGTGTCCAAATGCCATGTTTCCTTTGCAAGGCGTGCCAACTGTTCCGTCATAAGGATAGCGTTCGTCATCATGCCAGACTCAAAGGATACTCCTCTTTCCGCAAGTTGCTCACACACATAGGTAATAACATCCTTCATTATAAGCGGTTCCCCGCCGAACCAGATCAGTTTTATTTTTTTATCCTGCCTGGTCCGGCAGATAAATTCCACCATGTCCCTGGCAGTAGAAAGGCTCATGCTCTTAACAGGCATCCCCTCTTCATAGCAATAGATGCAACGAGCATTACACCCGGTGGTCGGTAATATGGTATAACTTTTTATTCCTTCTTTTCTCTGCTTCAGATTCTTTAATACAAATCTTACCTTTGCGTATAGCTGATACTCATCACTCTCCGCCGGGATCAAAACATGATTCTCCGCAAGCACCTTGAGGCCTGCGCTTTCCAGGGCTGATCCTGAGATCAGCCCTTCTTTCATGTTTAAAATTTCTTCTTTTTCCGTCTCTGACAGCCGAAGGATGATTCCTGTCAGCATTTCCTTCAGGTAAAAGGAAGTGCCTGGCGTGCCTATGATCACATATCGTGAAAGCCTGTATTTTTGTTCCGGCTTCACTTCCTCTTTCCCTAGGATCTTAGTTATGTTCTCTTCACCTGTTGCAATCCATTCCATTTTCATTCCCGCCATTCACGTAATCAAGCATCAAAAATCCATTATGCTCTTTAATTACTTACTGTCCACCCCCATCAGGCTTCGTAAAGTAAGCCAGTGCACTTCTCTCATACTTTAGCATCTCCCTTAGCAGCGCCTTGAAATTATCGTCTTTACTGTTTTCCAGTCTGTTCGCCGCGTAGGTCTCGATGCTGTAGGTGTAGGTCTCACTGATCTGCACGTCCGTGGGCACGCCGTCCTCCTCGACCGTCCTAAATACCTTCAGCGTGACTTCCTTGCCGGCATCCGGCGTTGCGATGATGTCAAAGGCCGCGCTGTACCTTACTACCCCTTCCTTTACCGAGCGGACAAACTTGTCCCTGGTCACGACCTGCCTCTTTGATTCGCCGGAGGTCGCCACGTAGGTCAGCTCCACCCAGACCTTTTCGTCTTCCGCAGGCTCTTCGTCATAGTTAACATGTACGTTCAGTTCGATTCCGCTGTTGAATGCCACGGACTTTGACACGATCCTTGCCGTCTCCTCCACCTTGTTCGTCACGCTTTCATGAATTACGGGCGTAACTTCCTCCTGCGTCCCCAGCTTCCTTTCGTCATCCGTCAAGCCGGCGTTGACAAGGTGATTCGTGTTCTTCTTGAAGTAAACCTGCGCTGCCGCGCCGTAGTTCAGCATGTCCACCATGAGCTTTATGAATTTTGGATTGCTTGATTTTCGAATCCTGTTTTCCGCATAGGTCTTTAAGCTGTATTCATCAATGTCACTCTCGTAAGTCTTACCGTTCTTAACCGCAACGACCTTCGCGCGGATCAACTCGCCCATCTCTGCTGCAGCAATGTCATTAAAGACAAAGACATATCTTCCGTCATCCGGATCCGGATACCAGTCCCTGACTTCCGCGGTTTCCCAATAGAATTCCTCTCCGGCTCCCTTATATGTCTGCCTCTCAATGGCAAGCCAGAAATCGTCATACTTCGAGAGGTCAGCGGTGATCTTGTAGTTCATTTCAATCTTGCTCTGGAAACTACAGGTATGGCCAAACTCCGCAGCGACTTCCCCGTTCGCTTCCTCCACGTAACCCTCCCATAGTTCGGAAATGTTCGTTATGATCTGCGAGACGGTAGGGCTATTCGCACCAGGACCTAATTCCCAGGTCAGCTCCGGCCCGATCTGAAGTTCCGGAACCATGTCGTGGTAGGTGATCATGCCTTTGACTTTCATCATGGCAAGCGTCTCGTCTACGGCTCTCGTGTCCCGATAACCTTCATAATACGGGGTCTTCCAAGCATCATTCTCCCCATAGCCAGGAACCTCATTCGTATACAGGTTCCACGCGAAGGCAATGTTCCATGCCCGTTCCTCATCATAGCAGTTCGGAATGGCTACGGGGTTATTGTCCCAGCAGTTCACGTAATCGGTTGCCTGCGGTCCCTTCGGGAACATCACAAAGCCCCAGTCATCTTCCATGTCGTACAAAGGCGCGTCCTCCATGCCCATATACGACTGATCGAACAGGAAGGCATATTTACCTTCCAAAAATTCATCCTTGTAATAATCCCACGGAGCGTCTCCAGGCTCTTCTTCCCAATAGGTATCAAAAAGCATTTTGGCGAATTCCAGGCCTTCTACCGTCTTAGGGTCATTTAGCTTGTTGACATAATTGCCGGATTCATCAATGCCGACGAACTCTCCTCCGTTGGAGTATACCGCCATTTCCGTCAGGAGACCGTTATTACAGTTGCAAGCATACACGCCACTTTCTTTGACCTGCTCACACAGAGCAACAAAAGCATCCCAAGTCCAGGTGCCGTTCGCCTGCATAGTATAAAGAGAATCTGGATCAATGCCTGCTTCCGTAAGAAGCCTCTTGTTGAAGAATACGCCCGTCCTCGGCTCTGCCGCGTCGCCGCTCATGGCATAAATCTTCCCCTCGAAGCTATACTTTTCGTGCATCCGATTCGACTGGAATTTTGCTTCACTAAAGTCAAGGCAATCCAAGGCGGAAAGATCATAGAAATATCCCGTCTTCATCGAATTGATCAAAGCCGGATCCGACCTCAGCGTGAAGACATAATTCTCTTCATCTCCCCCGGCGTCCACGTAATTGAGAAAGTCCTCAGGAGCACTGCCCCAGTCAGAGATTGCAACCTTTTTGATCGTGAAGTGATACGTATCCTGCATCCAATCCAGGTACTCACGGAACTCTTCTTCATACTCATCCCCGGGAACATACTCTTCCTCCTCGGAGCTCCACCAGTCGCGAATCGTGATCTCCATGCCTCCGAGATCATACACATTATTATCTTCATCCCTAAGCTCCTCAGGCGCAACAAACTTTCCGTTTCCAGGCGTCGGCTCAGTGATGACCGTCTGAAGGCCCGCCGTATCATACGGAGTCAAGAAACTTCCATCAATGCGGCTGATGCCACGCACCGTATAAGTATATGTCACGCCGGGATCCGCAGTGGTATCCGTATAGAATGGCTTTAGGGAAGTACCAATGACATCCCAGCCTCCGCTGCCCGTCTTCCTCAGGATCTGATAGCACTCGATTCCCTTATTCTCTTTCCACTCCAGCAAAACCCTGTTGCTGTAGTAGAAGGAACGAATTCTTTCCAGCTTAGGAGCGTTAGTTTCCTTTTCAGCTACAACCGTTTCTTCCTGTGTATGCAATATGATGGGATTTTCTTTTTCCGGGATTTTAAGCTGCACGTAATAAGAATAGGTGGCTCCGACCTCAATGCCATTATCCCAACAAACCTCATCTTGATAATACTCATTGCTCGACGGATCTCCTAGCGTTAGCGTCTGGATCTCCTGCCAATCTCCGTCACCTTTCTTTCTCCAAAGGGAATATTGGCAGGTGGGCTCTATTACGGTCCTGTGCCCCCAATCAATCCGTATTCTGCCCTCTCCTACGGTCACCTCGTCCAGATAAGGCATGCCCTCCGGTGCCACGACAAAATATTTCGAATCCGAAAGATTCTTGGGAAGCTCGGAGGTTTCTTCCATCGTCTCATAATCGAGCCAGGAATTATTCACATCGGGAAGATATGCCAGGAAGGAGACATTCTTGGGCGACTGGAACTTCTTCATCTGCGAACCCCAGATTTCAATAAATCCGTCTGATTCTTCCACGGCGCTAAGGTCAAAATGGCTTAAGTTCAGCTGTTTTAAGCCACTGCAACCGTAGAACATACAAAAAACGTCAGTCACTTTCGAAGTGTCGAAGCTGTTTAGGTTCACGCTCTCCAAACCAGAGCATTGGAAAAACATAGATGACATGTCCGTACAGTTCGAAGTGTCAAACATGCTAAGATCCAAAGACTGCAGATTCAGATCTTCGCTAAACATTGAACTCAGATCGGTGGCACTTGCAAAGGTACAGTTACTGCCAAAGGTGGCTTTGGTCAGCTGAGGGTAAATTGTCTGGTAATCCCCATATTCGTCAAAATAATAGCTGCTGCATGCAAACATCCCGGATGCATTCGTAACCTTGGATGTGTCAAAGCTACTCAGGTCGATCTCAGACAGGCTTGCGCAACCTTGAAACATGCCTACCATGTCCGTAACGTTGGAAGTGTTAAAGCCGCTCAGATCTAACTGCGTAAGACTTGAACAGCCGCTAAACATTTCCGCAAAGCTCGTCACGTTGGAGGTGTCGAAGCTGCTAAGATCCAGTGCTTCAAGGCTCCTACAACCCATAAACATATATGCCATGGAATCAAGACTCTCGAAGGTGCAATCTTCTCCAAACTTGATCTCTCTCAGTTTAGGATCCAGCTCGATAGAGTTATGATTCTCATCAGTATAAACTTTGGAGCAATTGAACGCAAAATTAACATCCGTAACATTGGAAGTGTCAAAGCTTGTCAGGTCTATCTCCTCAAGATTAACGCATTCACGGAACATCTCTCTCATGGACGTGAGGCTGGAGGTATTGAAACTACTCATGTTCAGTTGCGTGAGACTTGAGCAGCCGCTGAACATCAAGTTCATATTTGTAACGTTAGAAGTATTGAAGCTACTCAGGTCAAGAGCTTCCAACTTACTGCATCCGTAGAACATGGATTGCATGCTCGTAACATTGGCAAAGGTACATTGATCGCCAAATATGATCGACTTCAAGTTGGTCACGGTACCAGCGTAAGATCCCTGCTCATCGTACACGGAGCTATAGCAGACAAACATTCCGGAAACATTCGTCACCTTTGAGGTGTCAAAGTTGCTCAGATCCAGGGTTTGCAAAGAAGAACATTGGCCAAACATATAGTACATGTTTTCTACATTCGAAGTATCGAAGCTGCTCAGGTTCAATGATTCCAGCTTCTTACACCCGTTGAACATATTGGACATGTAAGTGACGTTGGAGGTATTAAAGCTGCTTAAATCCAATTGCTTCAGATTGGAGCAATTAGCAAACATGCCGCTCATGTTATAAGTGCTTGCGAAAGTACACTGGCTTCCAAAGGTGATGCTTTCCAGACTGGAAGTGAAACCAATATAATTTCCCCCTGCGCCGTACAGCTCGTTGCGACAATTGAACATGTCACAGGCATTTGTCACGTTTGAGGTATCAAAACTAGTCAGATCCACAGCCTTTAAGCTGCCGCATCCAGAGAACATCGCGCAGGTATCCGTCAGGTTGGAAGTGTTCATGCCTCCCAGATCAACCGTCTCCAAGGCCTGGCAATTGCTGAACATGCTTTGCATGGAAGTGATTTCGGAGGCATCAAGGCCGTTTAAATCAACACTCTTTAGCTTGGGGCAGTTATAAAACAATCTGATAAAGGTGCTATTATCCGCGATCTGACCAGCGCGAATGCGAACTGTTTCCAAATTGGGGAAATTTGAGAAATACCCCGTCCATACTTCCCAGGAAGTCACGTCCAGATCAATTGACGTAACAGAGTCCATGTTACGGTATAGATCAAGCAGGGGGCGCCCGTCAGAGCCAGCTGCCTTATCACGGATCGTCACCTTTCCGGCTACATCCATCTCCCAGTCATACACGGCGGAAGTAATATGCGGATCTTCGTAGGAAGACGCCTCATAACTATTGATCGAAAAATCATCCAAAGAAAACGTCTGGTTCCAATATGTCGGGATGTCAGCCGACCATTGAATCACATTTCCGCTGACCGTAACTGTAGCATCCACGTTCTGATAGTTATACTCGCCTAATTTCAGCATGAAAGATCCGTTCATTTCAGGGATGGAGAATGTCCCGTTCATGCCATAAGGGCTATTCACGACCATGCGGTAATTGTTACCGTCGCTAAAGTTTATCGCCCAAAAATGACTAGAGCCGCCAAAGCATTCATAGTAATCTTGAAGATTATCCATCTCCAACGTCATATCAATGTGAGTGTCCGTAGCCTTATATGTTACCGTTCTTTCAGGCTGAGAAGAATAAATGTGGGGAACCGAAACCGTAACAGTTCCGTCAGTCCCAGGATTTCCCAAATTTAAATTGGAGCCATTGCCTCCCGGGGTTGTGGTTCCTCCGCCTACCGCGGTTGAGCCTTCCGTGGTTACTGTCGAACCAGACGCTCCAGCTTCCAAGTCTACCGTGGTTCCTGCCGCGCTATTTGTTACGTCGGTTTTGTTTTCTGTGTCCACCTGGCTTCCTTCGCCTACCGCAGGCGCAGTAGTTCCAGCCCCTTCGCCTCCCACGGGCGCAGTAGTTCCAGCCTCTTCACCTCCTACGGGTGCTATGCCTGCATCTCCTCCTCCCACGGGCGTCGTAGTTGCAGTTCCTGTAGTTCCTGTGGTCGTGGTCCCGGTCCCTTCGCTTATCGTGGCTCCCGAGGCACCAACATTGATTATGTCAATCGTAGTATCCGGTTCAGGCGCACCCACTTCAATTAAAGCTGCATAAACAGGCACTGGCGTAGACGTAACAACAATTCCGGCGCTCAGCATCATCATAAACAACATTTTCCGGATTTTCTTGAATTTCATGAATGATCCCTCCCTAAATCTCTGCCAATTTGTCTGACTTTTCTATGTTTCCCATTCTTTTTTCCTTCAAAAAACCATATGCCCACATTATAATTAGATTTTAACACAGTGTCCATTTTTAAGCAAGGAAAAAGCCGTAAATACGCAAAATGAGCAAAAACGGGAACGCGTAAAAAGCACCCCCGTTTCCATCTCATTCTGAAGGTTTTGAAAAGAAGGCCAGTGCGCTCCTTTCGTACTTCAGCATCGCCCTCAACAGCGCCTTGAAATTATCGTCTTTACTGTTTTTTAGTCTGTTTGCCGCATAGGTCTCGAGACTATAGGTGTAAGTCTCACTGATCTGCGCGTCCGTGGACACGCCGTCCGTCTCAACCGTCCGAAATACCTTCAGCGTGACTTCCTTCCCGAAGTCTGGCGTCGCGATGATGTTAAAGGCTGCGCAGTACCTTACTACCCCGTCCTTTACCGAGCGGACAAACTTGTCCCTAGTCACGACCTGTCTCTTTGACAGGCCTGAGGTCGCCACGTAGGTCAGCTCCACCCAGACTTTTTCGTCCTCCTCGGGCTCTGCGTCATAGTTAACATACGCGTTCAGCTCCACGCCGCTGTTGAATGCCACGGACTTTGACACGATCCTTGCCGTCTCCGCCACATTCTCCGACACATTTTCAACGGATACGGGCGTAATCTCTTCCTGCGTTCCCTGCTTCCTTTCGTCTTCCGTCAGGCCGGCGTTAACAAGGTGATTCGTGTTCTTCTTAAAGTAAACCTGAGCCGACGCGCCGTAGTTCAGCATGTCCACCATAAGTTTCCTAAATTTAGGATCGTCCGAGTTCCGAATCCTGTTTTCCGCATAGGTCTTTAAGCTGTATTCATCGACATCGCTCTCATAAATCTTGTCGCCCTTCTTTGCAACAACTTTTGCATGAATGATCTCACCCATTTCCGCGGCAGCAATGTCGTTAAAGGCGAAAACATATCTTCCGTCATCATCCTTATGACTCTCATGGATCTCCGCCGTCTCCCAGACGAACTCTTCCCCTGCTCCCTGGAAGCTTTGCCTCTCAATGGCAAGCCAATATTCATCATAACCGTCCAGCTGTGCAGTCACCTTATAGATCAACTCAATCTTGTTCTGGAAATCACAGGTATGACCAAACTCTGTCGTTATATACCCGTCATCATATTCGGGCCCTTCCCCCTTCGTAATATTTAAGTAAAACTTCCTCGTCACGGGATTAGAAACATATAATGGCGTAATAGTCACCTGCACCTTTCCGCCTCTCTTTGCAATGATCACGGGGTTCAATTCCGTGGTCGTCGTGCTCCCGTCGGCAAAGCATGCCAGCCTGCCGTCTGATATTTTAGTCTCAATGACATCCGTGCTGCCGCTTTCCGGTTTGATCAAAAGCGACACTTTCTCTCCCGACGCGACCGCCAAACCCGATGATTCATAAACGGAGCTCCATAAGTATCCTCCGCCGTTCGGTTTCAAGTAATAAGAGATCGAGGAAGCCGTCACGATCTCTCTCGTAAATCCACAAATGTCACAGCGGAGCTGAACGACATTTCCGGTTCTCGAATTTTCAACGAAATGATGTTCATGCGAAGGGATCAGGGCAGCATTCGGATCAAGCACATTCCATCGGAATCCGTAAGTATCGTTTGTCGCCCAATAGATCTTTCCGTTGAAGTATACCGGATCCGTGTCGGCAGCCAGCATGGTGTCCATCATCAGCGCGGTGTCCCGAACAACGTTTCCATTGGAATCCAATATGGCAAAATAAGCGCTGACGTCCGTCCCGGAATATGCCCTCTTCTCCCAAAGAACCGCCACTTTGTCGTCGCCGATCGACACCACCTTCGGGTGCGCGACATAATGATCTTCATCATAATTCGTCAGCCAGAGGACTCCATAATCCACTTCATCGCCGTCTAGGAACAGGTTTGTGCTGGGATTCGTCGGCACCTGTCCTTCCGCCGCCCTCGTCTCTCCGGCAACGGCGTAGCAGTTTGCCCCGCTATACTGCGTGTAATTCTTTTTCAAAAACTGAAGGAATAGGTCTCGCGCATCATTATGCCCCATGTAAATCGTGCTGGGTGCCTCCGCGAGAGACAAAATGCGCTCCGAGCTTCCCGCAAAGACATACGCGGACTGTGTTTCTGCAAGACCGCCCATCTGCGCAAAAGTCTCATTGTATCCATACGATCTGGTGGCACCTTCGCGGAAATGGAAATTCTCCAGCTTTCCATAGCCTGCCTGGCTCGAGGTCGAAATCTTTGCAACGGAAAAACACCGATTATATGCATCCCCTTGATTTAAGGCAAGGAATGAAATTCCGTCCGACGCGGCATAAATCCTTTGATCAAACGAATGACTCGTATACACGGTATTATACGAAACCCTCGTCATGGTACTCAGATTCACATAAATGATCATGTTCGACTGATGACCATTATACATTTGCCTGCCATAATTGACCGCGAGAATCCCGTTTTGAATAGCCAGGTCACAGTTTCCGGAATTGAATGGATTCTTGGTTCCGCCATCTTCTCCAAAGGCAGGAGTCGACTCAAAACCCGGAATGTCTAACGCCTGTTGAAAGGTTCCTTCACTGTTATACTTGGCAATGGACATCGTGACAATATTCTCTGCCGACGAATCATTTTGTGCCCAAACGACATAATAATTCCCTGATGCGTCGCAGGTGACGTTGCCAAACTTTGCATATCTGGCGATAATTTCTATCTGTCCAAGCTTTTCCATCGTTGCCGTCTGAAATCGCTGAATTATCAGCTTTCCATCCTGAAAATAGCACACGTTGAGCCTATTCGATGCATCAAGAAAGCTAATGACATTCGGCGTCGTTGCCGAATATGAGCCTGCAGGATTTCTCGTACTGCTTGGCACGCCTTGCCCCGTGATTGAAAAATGCTGCACGCTGGCCGCCATATCTGAATCATTGGCGAGCAAGGCGCTATTGCCTGCCTGACTTCCTGCCAATGCTTTCCCGCCCAACATGATCATCGTAAAAAGCACTAGCGCAGTTGCCATGAATATACGCCCTGAGATTGTGCGGTTTACCATTCTTCATTCCTCCTTTGCATATGCTTTACTTTTTATTATACCATCTATCGAACAAATTTCTGCGCAATTATTGCCCGCAAATAGAAAAGGACCGTCCCGGATGGGAATACCCATCCAAGACGGTCCTCTCACTTCAAAAATAATCCATTTATGAGGTCGTTCTAGTGAAATATGCGAGTGCGCTTCTCTCATATTTCAACATTGCCCTCAGCAGCGCCTTAAAATTCTCATTCTCACTGTTGGCAAGTCTGTTCGCCGCATAGGTCTCAAGGCTGTAGGTGTAGGTCTCGCTGATCTGCACGTCCGTGGACACGCCGTCCTCCTCGACCGTCCTAAATACCTTCAGCGTGACTTCCTTCCCGAAGTCAGGCGTCGCGATGATGTCAAAGGCCGCGCTGTACCTTACCACCCCGTCCTTCACCGAGCGGACAAACTTGTCCCTGGTCACGACCTGTCTCTTTGAATCGCCGGAGGTCGCCACGTAGGTCAGCTCCACCCAGACTTTTTCGTCTTCCGCGGGCTCTGCGTCATAGTTGACGTGCGCGTTCAGCTCAACGCCGCTCTTGAACGCCACGGATTTTGACACGATCCTTGCCGTCTCAGCCACGTTGTCCGTCACGCTTTCAATGACCACGGGCGTAACCTCTTCCTGCGTTCCCTGCTTCCTTTCGTCTTCCGTCAGGTCGGCATTGGCAAGGTGATTCGTGTTCTTTTTAAAGTAAACTTGGGCCGCTGCGCCGTAGTTCAGCATGTCCACCATGAGCTTCCTGAATATCGGGTCATCCGATTTCCGGATCCTGTTTTCCGCATAGGTCTTTAAGCTGTATTCGTCAACGGCGCTCTCGTAAATCATACCGTCCTTTACCGCAACGACCTTCGCGCGGATCACTTCGCCCATCTCGGCTGCCGCAATGTCGTCAAAGGGGAACACATACCTTCCGTCATCAGGATCTAGATACCAGTCCCTAACTTCCGCCGTCTCCCAACAGAATTCCTCTCCGGCTCCCGTATAGGTCTGTCTCTCGATGGCAAGCCAGAAATCGTCATATGTCGAAAGATCCGCGGTGATCTTGTAATTTATCGTGATCCTATTTTGGAAAGAGCAGGTGTGGCCAAAGACTGCATCCAGCGCATCCGGCTTCTCACTCCAGACCATCACGGTCTTGATCTCAGAGGCAAGCTGGGTTCCGTCAGGTCTCACGCGAAGCTCATAGGTACCGGGCGCCAGTCCCGTAATCACCTGTCCCGTGACGATTGTCCAGTCAGTGTCACCAGACTTTCTGTAATCCATTGTATTGTTAACGCCACGGATCGCTCCGTCATTACTATCATTTCCCGTACAGTCTTCCGTTTCCACATAGTCGGGAATGATGCCGCCGTAAATGGTGAATTGTTCTTTCTTACTGTCGAGCGTCGTGTCTCCGCCCTTTCTTACTATGCCAAGCAAGCCCTCGGACAGGCCCGTGATCGACTGATTGATACCTGTTGCAGTAAACTCCATGGGGGAAACCGTTCCGGCCACCCACGTACCGCTTACTTCATCGTAAACCGAGAAGGTAACAACATACTTTGCTCCTACTACCAAATGGCTAAGGGTACCACTGTCCGTTCCCGTAGCGTTAAACTCTGCCTCGGGAGTATCCTCCTGTTCCTTTGCTATTGCATCTCTCAGCGTCAGCTGTACGTCCGCCGTAGGTCTTCCGGAAACCGTGATCTGGGAAACGCTGTCTCTCGTCACGGTCAGGCCATCCTTTGAGGCTGTGTAATAGTAGTCAGGGAAACAATATCCCTCTGCCGCAACATAAACCACGGAGATGATCTCTTCCGTAACGTTCATTTGCGTCTCTGCCCCGGAACCAGCCTTTAGGCTCATTCCATTCCCGGCTTGGATCGTCACGTCATAAGGAACCGGCTTCCAATAGGCATAGAAGGTTCTCTCTCCGGTCTCATCCATTCCGATCACTTCCGCCTTGCTGCCGGTACCGTTTCGTCCGGTATACCAGCCTTCAAACATATAATGATCCTTCGTCACGTCCGTCGGAAGCGACGCTCCTTCTCCATAGGTATACGTCGTAACGTTGCCATCATTGATCGTGCCTCCCTGCGTGTCAAGGGTAACGGGATAGGATGCGTTCTTATAAACTGCCGTGATGAATACGTTCTTTCTCGGCATTGTAAAGCTGGTCGTTACGTCCATCGGATTCATTACGGTTACGTCCGAGCTCTCCCAATGGTCGAAGACCTTGCCCGTGCCCGGCGCGCCCGCCGTGATCTGTACCTGCTCTCCGGCCATGGCCGTGGCAAGATCAGCCGTTCCGAATTGAACGCTAATGCTATATTCCTGAAGCTTATTGACAAACTTGGCTTGATACGTGAACTCACCCGCAACCACGTCAATCATGGGTGACCATCCGTCAAAGATCCACTGATCCTCTGTTCCGGTGGATGCCCCAACATACGTAGGTGCCGCTCCGCCGTATACGGGCGTTTTCCCCGACTGCATCACTTCACTGTACAGAATTTCATGATTGGTGCCGTTTGTAGCAAATCCAATCGTATAGGAAACGGGTAACCAAGTTGCATAGAGGCAAAGATCCTGATCTACGGTAATTGACTGCTGATCGCCATACTGGACATCGGACTCATCAAATCCCGTCTTCCAACCGCCGAAGTCATAACCGATCCTGGTAAATTCATTTGCAGGCAGGCTAATTGTCTCTCCCTTCACTACGGAAATGGAATCCATGAAGTTGCTTCCGCCATTTCCCCGGAACCGAATGACAACCATATCGCTCTCTGGCTGTGCATTTGGCTTAAGGTCCTCCCATCTTGATATCCAAACCGTCTTTGCTTCTCCCGATGCATCATCCGGATCCAAGGTCACCTTCTTGCTGAAGACCTGAAGCACCGGGTAGTTTTCTCCCATACCCCAGATGTGGCCGGCTTCGTCGCTAATGTCCCAATTTTTGCCATTGGTCGTAAGGTTTTGAACATTCTTAAGCCATGCCGCGTCTACAAAAGCAACATTCCAGGAATTGTTCGCCGAGCTAACTTGATATCCAAAGACTCTATTGGTTCCCGTACAAGCGCAATAGCTGTCATTGACGTACGTACTGCTTGCCATTCCAATCAAACCGCCCGTAGTCGTATTCAAATTGTAAAGCGTTTTGCCAATGCGCCCGCCTGAAATGTTACCGCCGTATTGGAAACAATAGTTCATGCGGTTTCCACTCCCTTGGAGCCGTCCTGCAACGCCTCCGGCAAAGCCATATTCGGTAGTAACGTCGCCAACATGGTAACAGTAATACAGATATCCGAGGGATCGTCCGACAATGCCTCCGACGACGGGAGCATTATTTACTTCTTCGTCATTGACGCAATCTGCCCCTCCACAGCCGGTAACGGTCCCTTCAAAAACACAGTTCTCTATTCTGCCCCCATCATCCAGGTGGCCGACGATGCCGCCGATCGCCCTGCCGGCGCTCTTTACGGAACCGGAAACATATAAATTGCTTACCTTTCCACCTTTGCCAATATAGCCAAAGAATCCGGCCGGCAATTCACCGCAATCTGCGTAAAGCCCGTTAATGGAATGTCCTCGGCCGTCAAAGCTTCCTAGGAAAGGACGCCATGCTTCGTCGTCCCAATAATCATCATTATTATAGGTTCCGACGGGAATCCAATCCTCGCCAGTCAGATTAAGGTCCGTACAAAGGACAACCATGGCATTCTCATAATCATCTCCCTGATTTACCGCATTACGGAAATTCTTAAGGTCATCAACGCTCCAGATGCATAGCGTCCTTGCAAATGAGCTTCCGTAGCCGCCCGTGGGTCCTTGGATCACCACGCTGCCGCCTCCGCCAAGCCCATAGGGATCGTCCAAGATGCTTTCATCCTGCTCCTGAGCTGCCTCTGCGAAGAACCCTGACATCTCTGTCTCATAACGAAGAACCGGCTGACCAACCATCGTCCAAACAGTATTAAAGTCCCAATTATTAAAATTCGTTGCGACCGTAAATTGATTTAAGTTATCGTAACCCTTAACCTCTCCTTCTATGGTCGGAGCAGAGCGCCATCCATATGCCCGTGCGCTACAGGAAGTCCACCAATAGTTATCATGAATTTGCACGTCGGCCGTCTTAGTGTAACCAATCACTCCTCCCGCCAAACCATTGACGTCAGTTTTATCTATGCCGTACCCACCGCCCGGATATTCACTCGGTGCCATGCAATAATTTCTGCATAATTCTATTTGCCTTCCTGAAATAATTCCGGCGATGCCACCGACAGAAGCCTCTCCGTGAACGATTCCCAAGTTATAGCAGTCTAATACTTTTCCGGTATGCAGCTGTCCAACAATGCCACCTACGTTGAAACGTCTTGCCGAAACTGTGGTTCCTGCTCCATTCACACATTTCGAGATGGTGCTGCCACCGTCCATATGACCATTTTTATTATTGCTGATGCAAAGTCCGACAATACCCCCTACGCAGGCTATGTCATCACGCAAAGAGGTTACGTCGCCAAGATTCTTACACTCCGTTACAAGGCTTTCCAACTGAAGGCTTCCCACGATGCCGCCAACGTTCGTTCCGCCTTGCACGCCTCCTGCATTCAGGCAATAGGAGATCGTACTGGTCATGCAAAGCCCGGCAATACCTCCGCTGTCATAGCCCTCGTAATTGCAGAATACTCCAATGTCTCCATTATTGTAACATTCCGTGACGGAGCCATCTTCAACGTAACCAACAATGCCGCCCATACTGTCTTGGTTCGCGTCTCCGATCAGGGTTCCATGATTATTACACTTCTTGATATGCCCCTGACAGAATCCGCAAATGCCGCCCAGATCACTCTTTGCAGTGATCGTTCCGTAGTTAACGCATTCCTCAAACTGCTTGATGCTCCATCCCTCTCCCATGATACCGCCTGCGTTCACGTTTGAAGTAACGCTTCCGCCTGTACGATTCACGCATTCAGACACCTTGGTTTCATGTGCGAATCCTACAATTCCGCCTGCGGTGACATGAGAATCAACTTCGCCATAGTTCTCACACGTCTCAATGGTTCCCAGCCACGAGATTCCTGCAATACCGCCATTTCCCTTCATGCTCGATATTCTTTCTCTCGTGTCATTGGTGATAAATGTCTCTCCGCCATACCTTATTACAACCGGCTTGATATAGCGGCGAATCCCTTCCTGTTGCTGTTGCTGCTCCTCCTGCTGTTGTTCCTTCGCTTTGAGCTTAAAATTCGTTGAATTTTGAGGGCAAATCACCGTCCCATAGTTCGCGCAATCCTGAACGTCATTCCGATAACTGATGCCGATCACGCCACCTGCCATCTGGGCTCCCTGAATAATGGTACCCTCATTGTAACAGTAACTAATCGCTCTGCCAGTACATGCGCCAGCAATGCCGCCACAGGAATCATTCCTGTGTTCCAGTGAAAGGGTTCCCTTGCCGACGTTAAAAATCGTATCTGCGTGAGAATCTCCCAAATAAGACACCATGCCTTCGAAAGTACAATCGGTAATATCCTCGCTGTAGCTCCACCCTTTGCCGTAGTCCACGAAACCGCCATCCAGCGTATCCCAGATACTTTTTGCGCCAGGAATGCCATTCGCCCATCCGACAATACCGCCGACACAGGTGCCCTTACCAAAAACGGCGGCATCAGACGTTAAATAGGTTAATGTGCCTTCAGGCGCAAGCACGCCCGCAATGCCGCCGACGTAATCCGTTCCCTGGACCTCTCCGCTAAACTCACAGTCCGTAATCGTTCCGATGACATAGCCTGCGATGCCGCCGACGCGACTTCCTCCATTAACGGTTCCGCTGACGTTCAGATTTTTCACGGTTCCGGAAATGGTTCCAAATAAACCCTGATAATCACTTGTTCCCGCCTCAATGTACAAATTGGAAATGCTATTATCGTTACCGTCAAAATTCCCGTAAAAAGTAATGTCCGCCGCATACCCGATAGGTTCCCAGTTCACAATCTTTCCGTCTAAATCTGCACCGCAAACAGACGAAAGATCCAGGTCCTCCGTCAGCAGAAAATATTGGTCCTTATAAGAATTTCCGGCGTTCACGCTCTTTGCCAGTCCAAGCAGCTCCGCCTCGCTCTGGATCAGGTACGGGCTCTGTTCCGTGCCCTGACCTTCCCACTCGAAATCAGGCTCTACGGTGCTCCCGACATTCCCCGAATTGCCGGAAGGATCCGAAGAACCACCTTCGCCTCCCTTGCCATCATTCGGATTTTTGGTTTCCTCACCTTCCGAATCTTTGGTTTCCCCGTCTTCCGGCTTTTCGGTTCCCGTACCATCCGTTACAGTCACAGTTGCGCCGCCATCTGGCGTATTACTGGTCACAACTACATCTGTTTTGCCAGTTACACCGGAGCCGCCCGATCCTTCCGCATCGGCGCCAGTCACTACGACAGTACCCGCTCCTTCCGCAACGGCGCCAGGCACTACGATATTTCCCGATTCTTCCGGCAATGCGACTTTACCCGTTCCTTCCGTTCCCGCACCAGACACTACGGCAGTACCTGTTTCTTCCGTTCCCACACCAGGCACTACGGCAGTACCCATTTCTTCCGTCTCGGCGCTTACAGTCATAGAAAGCGCATCAATCGGCAGCATGGTAATGCACAGTGACAGGATCAGCGCCTTAGCCAACAGTCTGCGATTTCGCTTCTTAACTTTCATTTTATGTCCCTCCCAAAAATATTGGTTTTCTTTTGCATAAAACGATTTATGGCATCTTATAGTAACACCATAGCATTAAGTTTCCATTTTGTCATCACCCAAAAGTAGTATTTTAATAATAATACGGAGACGCGTTTTCGCGCGTCTCCGCAGTTTTGTAGCAATTTTTCTGTTTTATCTTTTTAGTTCATCCGTCAATGCTGCTGTGATTCAAAAAACTCTTTCGCGCTTCTTTCGTACTTCAGCATTTCCCTCAGCAGCGCCTTGAAATTCTTATTCTCACTGTTGGCAAGTCTGTTCGCCGCGTAGGTCTCAAGGCTGTAGGTGTAGGTCTCGCTGATCTGCACGTCCGTGGACACGCCGTCCTCCTCGACCGTCCTAAATACCTTCAGCGTGACTTCCTTCCCGAAGTCAGGCGTCGCGATGATGTCAAAGGCCGCGCTGTACCTTACCACCCCGTCCTTCACCGAGCGGACAAACTTGTCCCTGGTCACGACCTGTCTCTTTGAATCGCCGGAGGTCGCCACGTAGGTCAGCTCCACCCAGACTTTTTCGTCTTCCGCGGGCTCTGCGTCATAGTTGACGTGCGCGTTAAGCTCAACGCCGCTCTTGAACGCCACGGATTTTGACACGATCCTTGCCGTCTCATCCACGTTGTCCGTCACGCTTTCAATGACCAAGGGCGTAACCTCTTTCTGCGTTCCCAGCTTCCTTTCGGCCTCCGTCAGGTCGGCGTTGACAAGATTACCCGTGTTCTTCCCAAAGTAGATCTGCGCCGCCGCGCCGTAGTTGAGCATGTCAACCATCAGCTTTTTGAACTTTACATCAGATGATTTTGCAATTCTGTTGTACGCATAGGTCTTCAGGCTATAAACATCGACGTTGCTTTCATATGTTTCGCCGTCTTTCTCCGCAACCAGCTTAGCTCGAATCACCTCGCCCATCTCAGCTGCTGCAATGTCGTCAAAGGCGAATACATATCTTTTGTCTTTCGGATCCTGATACCAGTCCCTAACTTCCGCCGTCTCCCAATAGAATTCCTCTCCGGCTCCCTTATAGGTCTGTCTCTCGATGGCAAGCCAGAAGTCATCATATTCCGAAAGATCTACGGTAATCTTATAATTCATTGTGATCCTATTTTGGAACTCGCAGGTGTGTCCAAAGGTCGCCGTCAGCTCGCCAGGCTTCTCCCTCCAGATTGCCAGGAAGCATACGGTGCCTACCCCGTCAGGATTCTTATAGGGATCGCCGGGATAATACTTATCACTGGCGTACTCGTCCAACTTCCAGCAGTCAAACACACATCCTTCCGGCGCCGTAAATCCGCACTCCGGCAGAGTATAAGGCGTGCCGCTCACCAACAGCATACTGTTCATGTTGCCGGTTCCTTCACCTGCGTCGAAGGAAATGATCACCACTTGCTCATTTATGTTTACTTCCCAGCGGGCCCTGAGGCACAAGTCATTCTGGACCACGTCATTCTCGAAATCGAACAGTACCCACTGCTTCGTACCGTCCACGGTGACATAGGCTTCCCAGCCTCTAAAGAACCAGCCCGGTTCAGAGGGATCCGTAGCAGGCTTTGTCGCTTTTCCGCCATATTCTACCGTCTGCGTCTCCGGCTGCGCATCAGGATTCTGCGTGCCGTGACCATTCAGATCAAATCTGACGGTGCAGGGGTCCGTCTCTTTCTTATAGGTTGCAGCAAATACAACATTTTCTGCGATGTCTTGCACGTAATACTCACCGGGGCAATGCTCTTTTCCATAATTATCCTTCCAACACTTGAACACCTTTCCCGCAGGCGGCGTGAAGGTGAATTCCGGCATAGTAAGGTATTGACTCACACCAACGATTTGCATGTAGTCTTCTCCCGTTCCTAGCCCGGGGATAAAGCTTGCAAAATATGACTCAACCAGCATAATCTGCACCACCGTATCCTTTTCCGGCTTGAATGTATAGGTATCAGACGTGCTGACAACGGTGTTGTCGATCATCATGGCTGCCACTACATAGGCTTTATGACTGTCAATCGTAACATGGATTGTTACATCCTCGCCATCCAGGTAATCCCCGGCGCCTTCCAACTGATAGAAATCACCGCTCATGTTAGCAGCAACGGAAACGTGATAGCCCTTCTCCCACTCCGCATAAAGAGTCGTGTCTGTTTTCACCGTGATTTCATCGCCGGGTTTTCCATAGTTCCAATAGGCGAACACTTTTCCTTCCGGTCTTTCGAAAGAGCATACCGGCAACTGATAGGTCGCGTTAACCCCCACGGTAACCGGCTTCATCTCCCCGCTTCCTTCGCCGGGATTAAAGGTAATGGCGCAGCCCTTCTCGAAACATGCCGTAAGTATTCTATTCTTTACCGCCTTAAAAGAAAGCTCCGGATTCTCAGAGAAGGGTTCGGGATTGTCATCTTCCGTCCAACCCACAAAGCAATAACCCGTCGCAGGGATTGCCTCCAGCGTTACCATTTGGTTCACAATCCATTTCCCAGTGCCGCTGACGCTGCCTGCGCCCTCAGGAGATATTTCCGCAATAATCGTGACGGTATCCGGTTCTTCTTCGTACGTCGTTTGGTAATCATCCTTCAACAGCGTACCGTCTCCGTCTTCCTTGAGCGGATCATTCTTGCTAATGTCGATAAAACGTAGATCCTTGTTTCCGCGAATGTCGAGATAATTCAGTTCCTCACAGTTTCCAATTTGAAGCCTGTTCAATAAATTATCTTTTACAACGAGAGTTTGAAGCGCTTTGTTCTTGCTTGGACTATAACTTGAGATCTGATTGTTCTCGAATTCCAATGCGAGCAACGCCTTATTATTGCTAGTATCCAGTTCAGTTAAAGCACAATTATTGCAATAGAGGCACTGCAGGGCCGTATTCTTGCTCACGTCCAACGCTTTCAACGGATTTTGATTGCAGCTCAGGCTAAGCAACCCTTTTTGATCGGAAACCTTCAATTCCTCCAACTGGTTTTCATCGCATTCGAAATACTTCAAAGTCTTTCCATTCCCAAGAGTGATCTTAGTCAGCTTATTCTGTGAACAGAATAAATTGGCTAGCGCCTTCACAGAGGACAGATCCAGTGTCGTCAGCTGGTTTTCACTGCAGTACACTGTTTCCAAAACATCGTTTGAGCCAAACGTAAGCTTCGTCAGCTGGTTTTTGCGACAAACCAAATTCTTTAGCGATGTCAAACCAGAAAGGTCTAACTCCGTCAACTGATTCTCCGCACAGGCAATCGCTTCCAATGCCGTATTCGCGGCACTAAGCTTGAGCTCTGTCAGCTCATTAACCGAGCAAGACAGCGTCTTTAATGCAGAAAACCCCGAAACGTCTAACTTCCTTAGCGAATTTTTCGCGCATTCGATTTCCTCCAAAGGCGCGCTGGAAGCGAATTTAAGCGTTGTCAGCTGGTTGCTGTTACATGACAGCTTCTTTAGCGCAGTACATCCCGTCAGGTCTAATCTCTTTAACTGATTATTAGAACAGTAAAGCTCTTCCAAAGCCGTATTCACCAAGCCAACCTTGATTTCCGTCAGCTCGTTTCGTGAGCAGCTGATACTATTTAACGAAGGCAGCTCTGAAAGGTTCAGTTTCTTGATCTTATTATCATTACATGAAACCCACTCCAAAGCCGTATTGGCGGGGCCAAACTTAATCTCCGTCAGCTCATTATCCCAACAGGACAGGCTTTCCAGGGTCGCACATTGACTTACGTCCAACGAGGTCAACAGAGTTCCCGAAATACTAATTCTCTTTAAATAAATTAACTTTTCAATTCCCTGAAGGCTGGTAACCTTTTCGTCAAGAATGGAAATATTGGTAATCCGTGCCAATTCCCCTGAAGATAGCGCTCCATTATGATCAGCATCATAATTTGCAAGCTTTTCACGGAAGATCTTATCCGGGAAATTCTCTTCGCTCAGCTCTACGGAATAGGATAATTCTTTCCATATCGCCTTGAATTCTATTTCATCCAACCCGTAAAACTCCTCAACTTCCCATTGATCCCCAGGCTTTCCTTCACAGAAGGTCCAGTTAAAATGTCCATATTCCCAATGATCAAATTCATATCCCAGGAACGGCGTAAACTCGCACTCGGGTAAGGTATAAACTGAGCGATCCAAAATCTCAACGGGATCCATCGTTCCAAGTCCCTCGTTTCCCGAAGAGAATCTAAGCGTGACGCGCTGCTTATAGTCAGCATTTAAGCTCCGATCCCTATCAAGGACAAAGCTATATTTGTTGTCAGCTGTAACAAGCTCACCATTCTCATACCACCCAACAAAGACATGTTTGTCATCAACAGGCGCTGTTTCTATAGTCACGGTTTCACCCACGTTATAGACGCCTCCTCCGATTACTGTACCATGATTATTGTTAGGCGTTACTATAAGAGTGAGTTCGGGCTTCTTAAACTCTGCCACAAGGTTCACGGAAGCCTCTGCAGTAAACTGATATGTGCCATCCGGAGAAAGAACGGCCTCATCCCCCTCCTTGTGCCATCCCATAAAGAGATATCCATAGGAAGGCGTCGCAGTTAAGGTTACAAGACTTCCGGGCGCATAATTTCCGGCACCAGTGACAGTTCCGCCCAATTCAGGATTCGTCCCAACATTGACTGTATAAGTAGCGAATTCTGCCGTCAGATTCAAATCCCGATCCAAGAGAACTTTGAAATTAGGAGACGTGAAAACAGGCTCTTCCACGTCTTTTTCATACCATCCAACGAATCCGTACGTGCTGGCAGGAGTTGCCGTCAGGGTGATGCTGCTTCCATAAGGAAACTCCAATTTCTGCCCGGAAGTTACGTCCGTTCCGTTCACCTTTACGCTTCCCTGTGTGCTGTCCAGAGAAATGGTCAGCTTCTGTTTTGCAAATTGCGCGGAAAGAGTGGTCTCTTCCTCCACGGTAAAGCTGTAAGGATTCTCTGTGGAAACCAAGTTCTCACCCTGATACCATCCCATAAAGCCATACCCTTCCGCAGGCGTTGCCGTCACGGTCGCAGTGCTACCGTACGGATACTCTTTGCCTCCGGACACACTTCCTCCCTTGGAGGACGTGGCGGTGACCTTGAACTTTCTAAATCTCGCCTCTAAAGTTCTATTCCCATCCGCAGTAAAGCTGTATGGATTGTTGGAGGAAACCTTCGTTTCGCCTTCATACCAGCCAGCAAAACCATATCCTTCTGCCGGAGAAGCAGTCACAGTAACAGTGTTTCCATCATGATAGATGCCTGCGCCATTCACTGTGCCTCCATTAGTGGGATCTGTAACCAGCGTAATTTCCGCCCTGTGAAACCTTGCTTCCAGCGCCACGTCATCATATGCCGTAAAACTATAAGGATTATCGGAAGAAACCATCGTTTCCCCATCATACCAACCCTTAAAGCCGTATGCTCCTTCTACCTGCGCCGCAACGGTAACGGTGCTTCCATAGGCATACACGCCGCTGCCAGTCACGCTGCCTAATGCAGAGTCTTCCGTTGCAACGTCGATGGTTACCTGGCGAAACAATGCTTTATATGTCCTAGATGCAGTTGCATTAATTATAAGAGGATTCTCTGACGTTCCATCTATTCCAACTCCTGTCCACCCATAAAATCCCCAACCTTCATTCGGCGTTGCTGTTAGTGTCACCTGCGCGCCATATGGATTACGGCCCCCCCCAGACACTGTACCGCCTTCCTCGGGACTGGCTACAACGGTAATCATTACTCTGGAAAATGTTGCCATGTAAAAACTTTCTTTCTCAGTTGGTATAAAGGTATATGTGGGCTCATCCGAAACCAATACAGGATTATTGCCTTCCGCATCCACCTTATACCATCCTGCGAACCCGTAAGTTCCTTTCGGAGTCGCCGTCAGGGTCACTTCGCTCCCATATGCATAGTCTCCCGCCCCGGTTGTAGTGCCACGATTAGTCTCAGCAATATTCACGGTCGCAGTGTCAAAAAAGGAAGCCGTATAATTACAATCTTTCATAATTTGAAAGGCATAATCTTTCTGCTTGCTTACAACAGCTCCCGTGTCGCTGTCCGTCCAACAATCAAATCCATACCCCTGCGCCGGCGTGGCGGATATGGTTACGGTTTTGGTTTGCGGATAGGTCCCGTTTCCTTTTAGGGTTCCCGTGCCTACCGAATCAGAAGCAACGCTCAGATTAACGGTATATAAATAACCGTATACAAAGTCATCTAAATCAGCATACAAATAACAATTTCCATTTCGGTATCTTTTTATTATTTCTCCATCAGAGCCAGTAACTTCTTCCGCGCCCAGAGCGATCGCGTCCTTAAGTCCGGTAGTATTTTCCGTGAGATCGATCTCGGAAAGCGGATTACCTGTGACATCCAGATAAGTTTCCTTCCCGCTTAAAGTCAACGAGTCCAAATTGTTGTCCGAACAACTCAAGTAATATACCTTCGTATTGCTCAGATCAAGATCCTCGAGTTGACTGTTGGCACGACAATCTACTCTTTTCAGGTTTTCACATTCACTTAAATCTAGTTTCTCAAGGGCAGCATTACGAACACAGTTCAATTCTGTCAGGTTTTTACATCCTCTTAAGTCTAGTTCCTTAATGGCGGCAGCATTAGAACAGCGCAATTCTGTCAGGTTTTTACATCCTATTACGTTTAGTTCCAGAAGGTTATCTCCATAACATTCCAATTCTGTCAGGTTTTTACAATCTCTTACGTCTAATGTCTCGATCAAATTCGCACCGCAACTCAGCTTTAGCAGCCCCGAATTCAGTTTAAGATCTTCCAAATAGTAATTGTGACCGCAGTCCAAAATGGTAAGTTTTTGAAAGCTACTTACATCCAGCTCAGTAATGTAGTTGGCTCCGCAGTCCAAGGACTCCAGCTCAGTAAAATACTCCAAGCCCGCCAAGGAACGCATTGACTTTCCGGTGATTTGGCAAACCATGTGAATCGCTTTATCCGCGCTTCGCTCCGCTGCACTCAGCTTCCCATCTTTATCTGTATCAAACTGCGTTACAAATTCTAAAAAAACAGGGTCGGTAAAAATCTGACTGCTCAGCTCTACGTCGCCGCTTTCCGCCCTTACGGTGATGCCGGTCTGGGGCATAAGTCCCACGATCATCACAAGCGTCAGCACCCATGAGAGTGCGCGCCGCCATGCCACCGCTGCCCTGAATTTCATTCCTTTTTTGTGTTGCTTCATTTCTCACAACCTCCTAATGGATTCTTTCTTTGTCTATATGCTTTCCAGCATCGCAACGAGGTACTCCATCGTTCCCGATGCATATAAAAAACCGTCAATGAGGCGCGCCTGCTTTAAGTTCTTGACGCCCTCCGTCTGCTCCGGCGAGACAAGCTCGTCCAGAAACAGCACAATTCTGCAACTCGGAGCCCTTTCGCGGATTCTGGAGATCACGCCTTGCCGCTCCTTTAAGGTATAACCCTGATGCACTGAAACACCGAGCAGTGCCACCTCCGGCCCCTCCCTCGTGGGCGGATCATTTCGCATTTCAGGTCCGTCCCGTGTCGGCTCCCCTTCCGAAGGGTTATCCGGGGGAGATTCCTTCGAATAATCCTCCAGTTGCCGCACCCGAAAGTTTCCCGTTTTTTCCAGCGCCTTCGTGATGGCTTCTCTATAAAATTGTCCCGGGACGCTGATTGCCAGCCTGATCATGCCAAACCTTCCTTTCGACTTCCGTGCAGCAAAAAATCAGCATAACGAAACACGGATCTCTCCCACTTTGTGTTTCATTATACTGATTTTAAAACGTTTTACTACATCCGAAAGGATAGGTTGAGAAAAGAATTTTATTCCATGTCTCCGATAATGAGGCCGACGTGCCGGACCTTTACGGCGAGCTCTAAGCGGCTGCGATAGCCGGTCTTCTGGAGCATGTTCTTAATGTGCATTTTCACCGTGGGCTCTTTCAGGCCAAGCTTTTCCGCGATCTCGGCGTTGGAGGCGCCGGTGACGAGTTCCTTTAGGATGTCGATCTCACGGTCCGTGAATTCCGTGCTGTACGCCTCGCCGACCATGATCTTTGGCTGGTAGCCGGGATATACGGACTCTCCTGCCATCGTCCGGTCCATGATCTCGATGAGGGGCTGCTCCTGCACTTCCTTCTGCCAGAAGCTTTCCACGCCGATCTCCCGCGCCTTCCGCTCATAAGAGAGCTCTGGCATGGAGGTCACGATAATAATCTTGGTCCCGGGGCTGACTTCCTTGATGCGCTTTGCCGCGTCCAACCCGTTGATGCTTCCGGGGATCAGCACGTCCATCAGTACCAGGTCGGCATGATGCTTCTCGCACCATTCCATCGCCTGCTGCGCCGTCGGAAAGGAGGCAACGAGCTCATAATTATCCGATTCCGTCACGGCATTTTCAAAGACCTGCCGTATCATCTTAAAATCCTCTGCGATCACTGTTTTCCAAGCCATGTTCATCCTCCTGATCCCAAGACAAGTTAAGGTTTTTCTCTGCCTGGGCGGCAACCTCTGTCCATATTCGTTCCCGCATCTACGTCTTCTTCGGCGAGGCAAGTTTCACCACACCTTCTTCTGCAGGGCAAGCTTCCCTACGCCTTCTTCGGCAAGGTAAGCTTCATCTCAAAGCGCGGGCTCGCCACAAGCTCCATGCTCCCGCCGAGCGTCTCCACCTGGCGCTTTAGGTTCCCGAGTCCTCCGGTCTCCCGGATCTCTCCGGAAGGAGGAGTTCCGTCATTGGTAAAGGTGATCTGATATGCCTTTTCATCCTCCCAGATGTGCACCATGGCCACGTGTCCGTCCGCATGGCGCAGCACGTTGATCACGTGCGTGGAAATGGCCTGCTCGATAACGGGAAGAAGCCTTTCCTCTTCCGGCAGCGTCCCGACAATCTGCAGATCGATCCCGAGCGTTGCTGCTTCCTTCTTCGCCACGTAATATGGCACCTGCCACTCCTCCGGCGCCTCGCCGATCAGGTGACTTAGATTCTGCTTCCAAATGACCAGAAGGTCCTTAGGGTCTACGGATTCCGGGTTTAGGATAAAGCGCTTCGCCGAGAGAAGGCTCCGGCCCAGGTTATCATGCAGGGCCATCTTCAGCTGAAGCAGCTCCCTGCTCATCGTCACATACTCGATCGTCTCAAGCAGTGATTTCAGTCTGGCATTGATGATGCCGGCCTTTCTCTGCTTCTCCTCCAGCTCCCTGGTCAGGGAGTATTCTTCGGTCACGTCGGTGGCCAGAATGGCATACACCGTGCCAACCTCAAGGGTGATCTCTTCCCTGCGAAAGCTATATACCCTGCCGTCTGGCACCGTATAGATTGGCTCCACGCCGCTTTTCAAGAGTCCGCGTGCACTTTCGCCCTCCAATTGTTCCCATGTCCTTTGTGCATCCTGTATGGGCTTGCCGAGAAGCAGCGTTCCAAGCTCGTCCATCTTTTCGTTGACAAGCAGCGGCAGTCCCATGGGAAGCGCATAGCAAAGGCCCGTGGGAAGTGCGTCCAGCGCTTCTTTTACGGAGGTTTCGGAGATATGGGAAGCATTCCATCTCGCAATTCGATATTGCTCCGCCGCGGCAAAGACCGTGAGCAGGGCGATCATGCCAAGTAACAGCCAAAGTGGCAGGACGATGGGGCAAATGAAGACATTGTCCATCTGCTGGAAAAGGATCTGACCCAGGACAAAATTCCCCACGCAAAGCGCGATGCACCGAAGGTTCGATCTTCTCCTTCCGATCTGCACGTAGCAGAAGAAATTAAAAAACAGAAGCATTTCCACAAGGAAAACCCACAGGGAGATCAGCCCCTGCGCTTCCTTGGATATCGTCAGGAAGGTCATGGATCACCCTCCTTTCCGTTGCTTGCTTCAGCTGCTGGTGCCTCGGTCCGGTCAAGGTCTGCTTCCATGTTTATTATCTCGGTCCGGTCAAGGTCTGCTTCTTCCCGCAGCGTCACGCGCCAGGTGTCGTCCAAATATTCCACTGCAAGGCTTGCGCCCACCGCGGCAAGCTCCTCCTTGCGCCACGAGGCATCTGCGGGAAGGCTCCGTGCATCCAGCATGATCCTGAGAACATAGCGCTCTCTCGCATCCAGAAGGATCATCAGGGAATAAGTCTTCTCCGAATTCTCCAAAAGCTCCTCCAAGAGCTCATAGGAAAGCAAAACAAGCCTTGCCGGCAGAAGCTCCTCCCCTTTTTCCTGAAAGTCACATGGCAGTCCGGTCAGTCCAAAATATTCCAGAGATTCCCGGATGGCACTGGCAAGCTCCCTGGTGGAGATCCGCTCTGCTTCCTCCGTGATCAGCATCATGTTTCCCATGCGCTTTACGTAAGCTCCAAGCACCATTGCACGGATCAGCCTCTCCCGGTCCGTCTCGGAGAGCTTTCCCGCAGCATTTCCGCCGCCGAATGCGCCTGCATTCGATCTTACCAGCTCCGCGAGGATCGCATCAATGGCAAGGGCCTTATCCTTGACCGCCGTCGCGATCTTATCATATAGACGGTTTTTCGTCTCATAGCTGATGCGCTCGCTTCGCACTTCGTTTTCCTGTCGGATCAGGTCGTTTTCCTCTTCGAGTTCCTCCGTGACCTTCTGGATCTCTTCATCCAATCTGTGGATCGCCGCCAGGTCCTCATACCATACGATCTTGCCGCCGTGGATAGCCTTCTCGCTCCGGCGCAGGGCCTGGGCCCCTGGCATCTCCTCCCTCTCTCCGGTTCCTGCCAGCTTACCTTCCCTCGCACCGTCCCCCGCAGGCGCACCCGCCTGCGACTTCACCTGCTTCGAAGCATAGATCACTTCTCCCGCATCATCCTGAATGCTCGCAAGGACGGGGCTGTTTTCAAAAAACAGGGAATATCTGGAATTGCTGGGCAGAATCCCCAGCTGGATCATGCTTTCGAAGGGCACGACATAAAGGAGGCAGAAGACCTCCTGAAGATTAAAAATATTCCTTCCAAAAATTTTTGGACTTCCGCCGACGGCGTAGTACCATGCGATCAGTCCCGTAAAGAACGCCATCTCGGCCGCAGGAATAAACCAATATTCCCTTGCCGTCGCGATCTGGCAGCGCCTGATGATAATGATCATCGTGGCGATCGCAAACAGGAATCCGAGGGCCACGCAAATATAATAGGCAGGCCCATAGGAATAATTTTTATGCGTTCCGTCTTCAAAGTGGAAAAACCATCCGTGCCACGCATTGGTGAGCACCACGATCGTGATGATAAGCCATACGTACCAAAGCCACCTTGCGTAGTGAAGCGGCTTCTCCTCCTCCTTTTTCCCAACGCAGAGCGCGGCCAGAAAAGCGCAGAGCGGCACGGCGACAAAGCTCACGTAATAGGCATACCATGCATATTCCTGCGCGAAGGCATTGTCACGAAAGCATCTCCACCGCACAAGTCGCGAAAGAAAAAGGATCAGCATAAACACGGAGGCCGTCACCAGATGGATCCGTACCTGCCGATTCACGATCCTCTGATGCACAAGAAATCCCCACGCGATCACCAATCCCGCATATAAAAATGTATGAATGTCATATAGGGAAAGCAGCAGATGAAGCTTGCTTACGGTAAAAAGCACTGCAAAAAAACCGGTGATCGCAACGCCTGCGAACATCTTTTTTTGCTGCGCCGTGAGCTTTAGCATCGCCGCCACCTCCCTTCCGCTTCAAATGATTATACTCTTTTCTTTCTGGCCAGAAGCACCACGCAGGCGCACCCCACGATGAGCAGCGGGATGCAGACGAACCAGCTGACAAAGGCCGTGCCGCCAAGGCCCGTATACTCGATCAGGAGCATGAGCACATTGATGCCAACGTGCATGCAGACAGGCACCCAGAAGGTTCCGAAGTATTCATAGGCATATGCCATAAAATAGCCGAGAACCACTGCATTGAGGGCCTGCGCCACGTTGCCGTGATAGACGCCGAAAAGGACGGCAGAGCCGACAATGGCTGTCCTCACGTCAAAGAATTTCCTGACATATCCGTACATTACGCCGCGGAATAACAGCTCCTCTGCGATCGGGCTGCAGATTCCATAGGCAAGCAGCGCCGCCCAGAGGGAGGCACTGGTCTGAAGCTCCGCAACCTTCTGAAACTCCTCTGAGCTCCCCGCGATGCCGCTCAGATTGAGAAGCATTGCAAATCCCACGGAGAGCGCCGCAGTGCCGATCGTAAGCAGCGCATAGGACTTTTCCGACTCCTGCTTTAAGTGAGTCAGGTACATGTCCTGGATGGTCCGTTTGATGACGCCCCTGGCCACCTTGAAGATGGCCGCGCCCGCAAGGAGAAACGAAATTCCAGTGATCAGGGTGTTCATATCGTCTGAGATCTCCTTGACGCCCCAGCCGTCCAGCGCCCACAGGATGGCATTTCTCGTGAGCCCACGCACTGCCACGAAGATGACGAACTGAGAAATCAGGATCCACATTTTCTGGAAGTTATTCAGGTCCCTTGCCATGTCCTCAAAGCCGCGGAGCAGGAACCGTTTCAGCTCCTCCACGGAGCGAACGATATAATCCGCGTGGGCCCCCATGAGCTCCTCCATGCTGCCATAGCCAAAGCTGACGCCAACGGACTCAACGCCCATGCTTCTTGCACCCTCCACGTCGAACTTTCGGTCCCCGATCATGAACACCTTATGCTTTTGCACCCTTCCGTCCGGGAAGAGCTGCCGCAGGGCCTCCAGAACCACCTCCGCCTTATCGGTGCGGGTTCCGTCGAGTTCACTCCCAACGATCACTTCGAAATATTGCTTGATCTTAAAATGCTCCAGGATCCGCTCCACGAATACCGTCGGCTTGCTGGAAGCCACGGCCAGATGAAGGCCCCTGTGCTTTAATTTTTTTAGCATCTCCGGGATGCCAGGGTAAACCTCATTTTCGAAAATGCCCTGATCCTGAAAGCGTTCGCGGTATTTCTCTACCGCCGCGTTCGCCTTCTCGTCATCAAAGCCGTAGAACTGCATAAAGCTTTCCTTCAGGGGCGGTCCGATAAAGGGTTCGAGCTTGTCCAGATCCGGCTCGTCGATGCCAAAGGACTTCAGCGCATATTGCACGCAGGAAGTGATCCCGAGCTTTGGATCCGTCAGCGTTCCGTCCAGGTCAAAAAGAAGATACTCCTTCTTCACCCAGATCTCATCCTTCTCTTTTTTGGGTCCCTGCGCCGCCTCCGTAGGCTCTCCGGCCTGGCGCATCGCGATATATCGCATCTTATTTTCTGCCATGACTAGAAGCTCCTCAGTTTGTCGGATCCGTCGTCCACGGTATTTTCGATCTTCACGATCTTCACGTCATATTCGATGGAATCGTTCACGTGCACCGTGACCACGTCCCCTTCCTTCTTTCCAAGAAGGGCCTTCCCGAGCGGCGACTCATTGCTGATCAGCCCTGCCAGCGAATTTCCGCGGACCGTCGTCACGATCTTATAGGTCTCGACGCTTCCGTCCTCCACGAACTCCACCGTCACCGTATTATTGATCCCGACCTCATCCTCCGCGGACTCCTCCGAGATCACCTTCGCCGTCTTGATCATCTTCTCGAGATACCGAATGCGGCTCTCGTTCTGATTCTTGACCTTCTTCGCCGCATGATATTCAAAATTCTCCGAGAGATCCCCGTGGGCGCGCGCTTCCTTTACGTCCGCCAGCGCCTGCTGCCGCACCACGAGCTTGCGATGCTCGATCTCCTCCTCCATCTTCTTAATGTCACTCGGCGTCAACTCATCATACATAATCCCACACTCCTATCTACATTGCCACCAGATATAGCACCGTCAGGCTCACCATGATCTGGATGATCGCAAAGCGGTATACGGTCTGCGTGTTCGACCAGTTCCAGAGCTTTCGCACGTGATCATGCAGCGGCGTGCGAATATTCTTCATGATATGGATCTTCAAAAACCGGATCAGTGAAACCTTGATCAGCCCCAGTCCGCCGTCCAGGATCAGCACCAGCGCCACCAAAAGATACAGGAACGGCGCGCCAGTCTTCAGGATGGCGATGCTGATGAAAAGTCCCATGGCACGGGAACCCGCATCTCCCATCATCAGCTTGCTCGGCGTCGCATTGAACCAAAGATAGGCAAGCACCGTCACGCAAAATACCAGATTGAGGAGCGCATAATAGCCGTCCCGCTCCCGAAGAAGGTCCAGCCCGTATATGGTCAGGATGGAAAAGATCGCGAGCGTTCCCGAAAGTCCGTCCACGCCGTCCGCGCAGTTCGTCACGTTGACGGAGGTCCAAACCAGTACGATGGTCAGGATCGCGAATGCCCACGCGGGAAGCGTAAAGCTCACGCCAAACAGGGCGAGATCCACGCCGCAGCCGTTGTACTTGATGTAGGTGAACGCCACCATGCCGGCCACGCAAAGATCCAAAAATCCCTTCTTATACTCGCCCCAGGGCTTATCCGCGCTGTCGTCCAGATACCCCGTCAGCATGCTGATCACAATCAGGATCAGGTAGATGATCCTCTCTGCTTCCAGCGGCAGAAAAAGGAGCGTCGTCGCCGCAAAGACGATCACGAAGATGATGCCGGCTCCCCTGGGTTTCCCTGCGGAAAGCTTTCCGTCATGCGCGAATTCCCTGCCTCCGTCCTTGGGAAGGAAGGGCGCCAGCTTCGCCGTAAAGACCACCGTCATTGCGAAGGCAAACAGGATGCCAAAGAGGGCAAAGACGGAATCTGAAAGGTCTGGTAATAGTAACCGTAACATAAAACTTTATTCCTCAACTTTCCGGAATCGAATGGACTCCAAATTGAACTGACAGCCGGGCAGGAACACGAGATCCATTCTGCCCATTCCGCTGATCTTCTCAAAAGTAAAGGTCTGCTCATTGTAGTCATTCACGTCCGCCTTCGCAAACTCCACCATGCGTGCGGCCACTTCGCCCTTTCCCTCGGGCTTGAACCTCAGGTGAATGGTATTGACTGCCAGCGGCGTCCATCCGCAGATGGTGATCGCATTCGTACCCTCCTCGCCGAAATCCATGTGCTCGAATTCCATGGTCACGTTGTTGCCGATCGCTTCCACGCGCTTTCCGCTTTCCTTAAATTCATCTCCGTAGACTCTGGTCGCCTCATTGGCATAGATCAGCCCGAAGGCCTTCTCCAGCTTCCGGAACGAGAAGCCTTTGACGTGGATCTTCTGATCCTTCATACGAAATCCGATGCTCGTCACGCCCTTGATGCGCCTCGGAAGCTTCCAGGTCTCCTCCTGGTACACGTTCCAGATGGAGGGCTTTTGATACATCAAGGTTGCGATCTGCTCGCTCCCCTCCGCTCCGGGCATGCCCTCCCAGAGCTCCAGCTCATATTCTTCTCCGTTCAGCGCAAAGATCGGGATCGTGATCTCATCCGAGCCATACTCCCCGAAGTCGATATGCTCAAAGAGGACGGCGCTCGCTCCTTCTCTCGCAAAGGAGAAGCCCTTCTCATTTCCGTTCCCAATGTCACCCTGATGCTTGGAATACAGTCCGCCGGCAATGAATCCATACGGATTCAGGAAGGCCGTTCCAAGGCCCTTCGCCTCGAAGTCAAGCTCCGAGATGACCGTGATCCTGCCGTTTGGCTCCTTCGCCATGCAGCGCACGAGGAACTCACCGTCGCCGAGAGCAGTCACCTTGGCGCGGCGTATATTTTCTGTTGCGATCGCGCCTTCTGTATTTACGCTGGTATTCTCACAATTTTCAGGCTGAGGCGCTTCTTTGATTTCCTCAACCTTTGCAGTCGGCAGCTCGATGCCTGACGCATCCACCACTCTCCAAAGGAGCTCCGGCGTCGCGTTCGCGGGATGGATGGAAACGCGTAACTCCATGCTCTTCCTGCGTTTTCCAAGCTTTCTTTCGCCCTCTGCCGTGATCTCGAGCTTTCTCGTGGGTACAAAGGGAGCCGTTTCGGCCTTCCCGCTGATGCAATTCTCGAGACAGGTCGGCATCATAGCCTTTGCGGCTTTTGTATCCGAAGGAGTCTGCTCCGCTATTTTTCCGGCTTCTGCTTCCGATGCCGTCTGCGCCAAGCCCTTCACGGGTAAGGATTCCAGCAGGATCTGTCCTTCCTGCAGGCCCTCGCCCGAGGCCACGATGCGAATGTCACCGCTCTCGCAGGTCGCACCGATCACTGCAAGAAGCTTGCCCGAGAATAGCTTTCTGGTCTGCGTCTTATAATCATCCTCGTCGGCGCTGTCCCCGTTATCCATGCCAAGGAGCCTTGCGGGACCCTCGATCCGCACGGTGACGTAATCCACCGCATTCTCCACGGGATGACCCTTTTCATCCAAGGTCTCGATGGTGACAAAGATCAGATCCTTTCCGTCCGCATTCATCTCCGTCTTATCCGCGGAAAGACAGATCTGACGGCTGTCCGTAAAGGATCGGCGCTCCTCCCTGACCACCTCCTTGCCGTTTTCATCATACGCGATCGCCGTGATCACACCCGGCTCATAAGGCACGCGCCAGTTTCCAAGAAGCTGCGCTCCCTTCTTATGGTCGATGACCTGACGGCCCTGCCTTCTGCCGTTCACGAACAGCTCCACCTGAGGTGCGTTCGTGCAGGCCCTGACGTCCACCATCTGCCCGGGATTGAAATCCCAGTACGGGAAGAGGTGCACCATGGGCTTTTCCTGAAGCTCTGTCCACTCTGCCTGGAAGACATAGTAAGGATCCTTCGGGAATCCCGCCGTGTCGATCTGCCCAAAGTAGGAATTCTTGGTATGATACGGGGTGGGCTCCCCGATATAATCGAACCCGGTCCAGATAAACTGGCCGAAGCAAAAGCTCGTGTCACGATGATCCGTGATGACCTTCTCCGTGCTCTCCGCGCCCCAGCTCGTGGAAGAATTCCCGAGTGCCGAGCACTGCAGGTCCTCATCGGACAAAATGGAATGTGACAGAGGGAAGTGATAAATACCGCGGCTCTGCACCACGGACGCCGTCTCGCTCCCATAGATGATCCAATCCGGATGCGCCTTATGATGGGCCTCATACCACTTCTCGCCGTAGTTATAGCCCGCCATCTTTAAGATGTCGGCGCACTTTTGCGCGCCCTCCCAGGGCATGTAATTCGAGCCGATGGTGACTGCCGCATTGCCCTCCGGGTCATTCTCACGCACATAGCCCGTAAGTCTTCTCGTGATCTCCTGCCCATGGTCATCCGCGTGCGTGTCATAGATTTCATTTCCGATGGACCAAAGGAACACGCTCGGGTGATTTCGATCCCTGCGCACCCAGCTCCTTACGTCCCTCTGCGCCCAGTCGACAAAGAACCTCGCATAGTCATAGGGTGTCTTCGGGCGCTCCCACATGTCGAACATCTCCGAATCTACCAAAAAGCCCATGCGGTCCGCCAGCTCCATGAACTCCGGCGCGGGCGGATTGTGGCTCGTGCGAATGCCGTTCACGCCCATCTCCCGAAGGATCTTAAACTGCCGCTCCAATGCCTTTTCATTGAAGGCCGAGCCGAGGCATCCAAGGTCATGATGCTCGCAGACGCCGTTCACCTTGATCACGCGCCCGTTCAGGAACATGCCTTCCTTCGGCGTAAAGCCAATGCTTCGAAAACCAACGGTATAAACCTGCTTGTCAAGAAGCTCCTTCCCGTCATACAGCCTCACCGTCAGAGAATAACAATTTGGTGCCTTGACGTCCCAAAGCGCAGGATCCTCCACGATGGTCGTCAGCGTCCCCTGCTGCTTCTTTGCGGAAACCTTTGCCTTCCAAGTTCCGCCCTGCCATTTTCCTGCGAAACGCCGCGCGAATTCCTCCTCGGAGAGCGTCTTCTTCCCGCCGAAGTCATAGGGTGCGTCCAATGCGAGCTCATATTGCAGCTGAAGCCCTGCCAAGTCCCCGGCAAGCTCCGTCACCAAATTCATCTCAAAGCTGTGATTTTCCTGCGTTGCCACGCCCTGCGGCCGAATGACCGCATAGGTGCCGTCCAGCGGAAGATACGCCTTCTTACAGATCTTCCTCCAAACATTCCGATAAAGACCCGCGCCGGAATACCAGCGGCTGTTCGGCGACTGATGCCGCACCAAGAGGATTATCTCATTCTTTCCCTTTTTCAGGAAGTCCGTCAGATCCGCGTCAAAGGTCGTATAACCATACTTCCAGTCCATGACCTTCTTCGCGTTGACATAGACCGTGGAATCCATATAGATGCCGTCAAACCGCACCACCAGCCGCTCGCCCTCCGCCAGAGGATTCTCAAAGCTCTTCCGATACCATCCGAACCCATCCTCATACAGATTCTTCGCATCATAGATCAGCCAGTCATGCGGCACCTCCACCGCCCGAAACTCCTTCTTCCTCCCCTTCATCTCTTCCCACGAAGTCCCCAAGGGAGTCTTCAAGAATTCCCATCCATCCGTCCACAACTCCATACTACTTTTACAACACCGCATCCTTCACTAAATCCTTCCTCTCTCCCAGGCGAACTCTAACTTTCATCGTTTAGGCTCCATTCCTCTTTCCCGGGAGAATCTACTACATTCCATAACCTCGAGGGGTCTGGGGATGGTATGTCTACTCCAGGCCCGTGTGCCAAGCGTCGGTACTTAGGCGATGCAAAACAGAAGGGCATTTATGCACTTCTGTGAGCAGCACCTTAGTACCGCTACGCTGCACTCGGAGTGCGAACGTGCCTGGAGAGACATACCATCCCCAGGCCCCGAGTTCTCTAATATATCCTTCTCCCTCTCTCATCAGGGATCCAACTCAGGCGATGGAAATAAGAGTTCACCTGATCCCTCCACTCCCTCGCATTATACAGCTGCATCCCAAATCTCTCCTTCACGTTCGCAAAGATCTCTCCATCCACCTTACCTTCCAGTCCCTCCCAGGCCCTTGCGAAGCCCTCCGCCTCATCATAGCCCTCGAAATGACTGTCATAAATATGCTGGATCAGCGTCTTTCCGCTCTTTAATAGGTATTTATATGGCACGTGATGGAAGAACAGAAGCAATTCCTCCGGACATGTCTCAACATTGTTATATGCGGACGCATTGGGCTCATAATATTGCTGCGCATAGCCCGTTCCACGATCGCTCCGGTCCACGCCGATGCCAAGGTGATCTGCGCGATGATAGGTGCCCCAGCGATCATATTCATATCCGTCCACGCTGCAGCCGTAATGGTCATGCGGCGTCACCATCCAGCCAATGCCTAAGGGGCTGGTGTACTTCTCATAGGTCTCCCTGGAGGGAAGCAAAATCCCCTTCACGGTCTCCACCACCTGCGGATCCGAGGAGAGGCTCATCGGGATCCACTCATCCAGGATCTCCTCCGCCGAAAGCGAGGTCTGGAATGCCAGGCGCCCAAAGCCGTAAAGGTTCGCGGCCGCCAGATAATTCCCCGTCCAGTTGGCATCATTTCCGGTATTGATCACTGCCGCGATGCCCGCGTTCTTATTGCCCATCGTGCGGCCGCTGATCACGTCCGCCACGGTGTCCGCGCCCTCCTTGCAGAAGGTGTGGAAGTCCAGTACTTCCTTGAACATCGGAATGAGATAGCATACGTCGATCTGATGCCCCGTGTATTCCTGCGCCACCTGCACTTCCAGCATCTGATTGGTCTTCTTTAAGCCTCCCAGAAGCGGCGACACCGGCTCGCGGATCTGGAAATCCATGGGCCCGTTCTTGATCTGCAGGATCACGTTCTCGCGATAGTCCCCGTCCATCCCGATGAAATTATCATAGCCTGCGCGCGCACGGTCCGTCTTATAGTCGCGCCAGTCCTGCATGCAATTATAAACAAAGCATCTCCAAATGATGATGCCGCCGTAGGGCGCCACCGCGTCCGCCAGCATATTCGCGCCGTCCGCCTGGGTCCTGCCGTAAGTGAACGGTCCGGGTCTCCCCTCGGAATCCGCCTTCACGAGGAACCCGCCGAGATTCGGGATCTTTGCAAAGCATTCCTGCATCTTTGCCTTCCACCAGGCGATCACGCCCGCGTCGAAGGGATCCGCGCTGCCTAGGCCGCCCAGCTCAATGGTCGCGGCATAGTTGAGGCTTAAGAAAAACTTGATCCCGTAATCCGCAAAGATTTCCGAAAGCCGTGCCACCTTGTCGAAGAACCGGTCCGTGATGAGCCAAGTCGCAGCCTGCTTTACGTTCACGTTGTTGATGACCACGCCGTTGATGCCGATGCTGGCCATCAGGCGCGCATAATCTTTGGTCCGCTCATTTATGACAATATCGTCATTTTCGAAAAAGAAGGACTCTCCGGAGTAGCCTCTTTCAATGCTTCCGTCCATGTTGTCCCAGTGGTTATACATGCGCAGGGGATTGTCGGGACGAAGGCTCACCTGAAGCCCCGCAAGGCTTTTCTCCATGGAAACAAGGCGCAGCAGGTGGAACGTGCCATACAAAAGCCCCTTCTCATCTGCGCCCTCCAGCGTGATCTGACCGTTTTCCTCCTTCAGTGCATAGCCTTCCGGGTCCCCCGTCGCCTTCTTCAAAAGGAGCGTACAAGGCGTCCCCTCCTGCACTTTGGGCGTAACCCCGAGCATTCCTTCCGCGCCCCGCGTCAGTTCACAAAGCGCACTCTTTACCACGCGGTCCGCCGCGTCAAACCCCTCTAATGCCACCTTCTCAAAGAACTTCCCGTTTCCGGCATCTGCCTTACGGTCATACTTCAGCCAAAGCTGCTTCCAGTCTTTCTTTCCGTCCATTTCCGTCTCCAATCAATAGAATATCACTTGCCTTACGCCTATCAGCCCACGGGGCCTTCATAGACGTCATAATAATAGTTCGGAGACTTTAAGGTGCAATCCTTCAGGGTGATCCCGCCGTAGTATAGCCACGTGTTGGATTCTCCCTGGCCAAATCTGCAGCGAAGGAAGGTCAGCGTGGAGGTCTCATTGACTTCATAATAGCCGCCCCAATTGGAACCGGTGAAGGTGCAGTCCGTAAAATTGAAATCACCGCTGCCGCCCTCGATGTCAAGCATGCCGCTAGAGCAGTCACGAATGGTGGAATCCGCCACTTCGAAGGAGCCACTCCCTTCAAATGCGCCGATTCCATACACGCCGCAGCCGTAAAGATCCACGTTATACATCTTCACGCGCTGCGTCCTCGTGAAATCCAGCACGTTTCCGGAGCAGTCTCCGGCCATCGTATGTCCCATGGTAATGTTTCTGATCTCAATATTCTTGCAGCGCTGAAAACTGAAGATGGCTACATAGCGGGGCTCCGTCATGATCAGCGTCTTGGAAGCGTCCGTGTCGCCGCCGGAGATGCAAAGGCCGTCCACGTCCTTCACGCGAAGCTCCAGCCCGTCAAATTCCTCATAAAGCTCTACGTAGGTATGATTCTTGTTCCAGGCTTCATAAGCACTTTTTGCGGAATACTGCTGCAGATAATCCGACATGTTATATTCTCCGCTCTCCAGCACGATCGTTGCGCCGGGTGCGATGGCTTCGATCAGCTGCTCAACGCTGGAAACCTTCGTTCCGCTCGGAACGTCATAGGTCTTAGGCTCCGGAGTGGCCACCTCAATTTCCTCCGAAAACTCCAGGGTATCCGAGGTCTCGGTCACACTGCCGGACTGTTCCTCCCCGGAGGAAGACTCTCCGCCCTTGGAACCGTTGCAGCCAGCCAGCATCGAAAGACAAAGCGCCATTGCCATCAGCACGGCAAGCATTCTACTAAAACCAATTTTTCTCATTCTCATATCAAATCTCCTTTTCTACCTTGAGCTTTCCCGCTCACAATCCTAATCTTTAGCATACCACAATTTCCCAAAACAGAAAAGCACAAAATGAAAGCACTGCTCCAACTATTCCTCGTTGTCTGAGCAGTGCTTACTCCTTACCTCTCAAAATGCTCATTTGTCCGGATCGCGGCCGGGCTGCTCCTTCCTAGAGGGGCTTACTGTGCCACTCATATTCCGGGTGCCTCTGATAATACTCCGCCTTAACCTCATACATTCTCGCATCCGCCTTCTGCATGGCCTTTCGGATGTCATCCACCTCGTCGCTGTGGCATCCTCCGAGTGCGAAATGCGCTCTGCCCGGACGCTCCGCGTTTTCAAGGAAGGATGCCTCCAAAGTCTCAAACTCAGCATGGGACAAATTGGGAGAAATGATCATAAACTCGTCTCCGCCCACGCGGTAGATCTCCATGTCCTTCACCCGCAGCTCCTGCAGCGTTGATGCGACGTCCTTGAGCAGATTGTCTCCGACCAGGTGACCCTGGGTGTCGTTGATGGTCTTTAGACCATTCACGTCGATAAAGAACACGCCGAACGGCTTCACGATCACCTTCGTGCCGTCCACGTCCTCAGTGATCCTGTTGTTCATGGCATTACGGTTGAACACTCCCGTGAGCAGGTCGGTCAAACTCATGCGCTTCATCTTTCGCACGTTCTGCTCATTCGCGATCTCCGCTGATAAGATGAATGCGGTGAGGCTTAAGGTCTCCTTGATCATCAGCACCTTCGCCGGATCAAAATTCCCCGCCCAGATATAGCCGATCGTCTTATTGTCGGACCGCAGCGGGAAAATCACAATGCTGTGAACCCCTTCCCTTCGCAGGGAATCGATCCATTCCGGCGCGATCTCATGCGCGGCGTCCATGTCCCCTTCGTTCGTCATGATAAAGCAATTGCTCTTATTCATCAGCTTGGGCCAGGTCTCGATCACGCGGTAGAACTCTTCCGTGAGGAATGCGGAAAGCGGCAATTGATTCGGATCATTCCCGTAATCCTCACAGAGCAGGGAGTAGTTCCTTCTCTCAAAATCCGTGAGAAGAATGCTGCACCGTTTGGCGCCGCACTGCATGCGGATGTCGGCGATCACGGAATTCATCGCCTCCTGGAAATCATTCGTCTCACGCAGCTTGAGGCAAGTCTTGATCACGTTCGTCGCCGTCTCGGACGAGATGTCGGCCAGCTTATCGATCTCCGCCTTGGGATTCATCTCATAAGAGAATAACAGCATCTTCCTGTTCGGATCCTCCGACGCAAGCGGGGTCAGGAACACTTCCATCCACGCATTATATAATTCGATGTCGAAATAGGTATGGATCGGCCTGTCCGTGAGAACGCAGCTGTCGCAAAGGGCCTCGAAATTGGGGGCCTTGGGAATGTACCTCGTATAAGGCACGTTGGTCACAAAATCCTGGATATTTTTTACGACCGTGTGCTTATAGGCATCATTTGCGTCCACGACCAAATACTTTTCGTCACCCTCCTTGTCCATATTGACGGACATCACACAGGCAACGCGGCTGAACTGAGATAAGAATCCCGTATAATCCATGGCTTTTCTCCTGTCTGTACTGAGTTCCAGGTGATACTCCGGGGATTTGAGTCTCGCCTCCATGTCTCCCTTCGAAAGCGGCTTGTCAAAGTAGAATCCCTGGATCACGTCGACGCCAAGCTCATCTAGGATCTTGACCTGTCCCTCCTGCTCCACGCCCTCCGCGACAATGTCAACGCGGATCGCCTCGGACATATTCACGATGTGTGTCAATATCGCAAGATCCTTCGACTTTGCGTGATCCACAAAGCCCTTGTCGATCTTGAGCGTGTCAAAGGATACCTCCCGAAGCAGGGCGAGCGAAGAACTCGCACTGCCGAAATCATCAATGGATACCTTATATCCGAGCTCATGCAATGCATCCACAAAACTGCTGAGCACGCCGATCGAAAACTCATCACTGCTCTCCGTGATCTCGATCTCGATCAGATTTTTCGGGATTCCGGCCTTCGTCACAATGGCATCGATATGCTTTGCGAGATCCGGATCATCCAGGTTTCGCCTTGAGAAATTCACCGAGATCATAGGCACTTCGAGACCTTCCTCGATCCACTTCGCGATGTCATCGCAGACGGCCTTCAGGATGCAAAAATCCAGCTGACCGATCGTATCATTCGATTCCATGCAAGGGACAAAGCTCCTCGGGTACAGGATCTCCCCCTCATGGTTCCAGCGCGACAGCGCCTCCGCGCCGCACAGCCTTCCGGTCTTGATGTTGATCTTGGGCTGATAATGCGGAATGAATTCACCGGTCTCAAGTCCCGTCTTTACGTCATTTTCCAGCTTCTTTCGATCCGCCATCGCATCAATGAGCTCCTGCGTCAGCCAGATCACATCCGCGTTGCCCTTGGACTTCGCGTCGATCAACGCCTGCCCGGCAAAGATCAGGATATCCTCTCCGGCAAGGTCCGTTCGATCGATCATATATACGCCGGCGCGCGCCGACAAGGTGATCGCCATTTTCTGCTCCGTGACCACGTCTTCGAACGGAATCTCAACCTCCTTCAGCACCTTTAACAGATGATCCAGATTCTGCCTTTTTATGATCGCGACAAACTGGTCACCGAACTGCCTTCCGAGGATCTCATCCTTTCCGACCTTACTCAGCATGATGTTTCCAAAGGAGGCAAGGATCCGGTTGCCGTTCTCGATCCCGTATTTCCGATTGACGGCGGAGAACTTGCGAAGGTCGAAGAACACGACCGCATATTCCTTGAGCTCCGGCTTCCCCTTCATGGAATTCAGCCATTCCACGTAGCCGTGCTCGTTCGCAAGACCCGTTCGGATCTCCGTTCTGGAGGCCTTGATCACCTCTTTTTCCTTATGGATCACGTTCTCAAAGAACATGAGGAGGACGGATAGACCGATGCAAATATTCAACAGGGAATTTCCAAAGAAAAGAAGCCGGAACACGCCGCCCACCAGCGGCAGGACAAGGTACGAGATCATGACCAGCCTTTGACTTAAGCTGATCCTTGCACGGTACTGCACGATGATCGTCGTAACGAGGAATGCACCGATCGTGGGGATCACGGACGCAAGCAGGAAAAGCGGTCCTCTCTGATAGACATTGTGTTCGTCGAAATAATAATAGATGCCATTAAACTGAGAGATCGTAACGAGAAGGAGCCCGATCATAACAATGGTGCAAACGGCGATAAACCGTCCCCTGCACGGCATGTCCTTCCTCAGATTGAATTTCCCAAAGAGCCTGACAGCCACCAGCATGGCATAGAAAAGCATTAACAGAACGATGAGATAATAGACTGCGGCATTTACCACGTGCATGATCACCACGTCAACGGGCCTCGTGCTTCCGCGGTACACATAGAATAAATATTCACAGATCAACATGGTGCCACAGGAGATACTGAGGGACAAAACGACAGACTTTCGAATGCGCAGAGAATCCCTGCTGACGGAATACACCAGCGCCGAAAGGAAGCAGAACACTGCCTCAAATATAAGAAAAGATACTTGTGTCGTAAATAAGTCGATCATATCTTCTCCTTTGCACCTTGAAACATCATTTCTATTATTATAGCACAATATGGTCAGAGTTTTAAATATTTAAATTACAAATGGCTGGCCAGAGAATAAACAACAGCCAGCCCAAATAGCAATGGGAAACCCCGGAGATGGCGCTCCGGGGTTTCTTTGTGACATATGGACTACTTCATTGCCTTTTTTCATCATTCGAAGGGTTTTTTCGGCTCGTATTTCTTTGGCTTCAGTGCTTCTTTTCCAAAGGAGAAGTCTGGCACAACTTCCTTGCCAAAGGGGTTGACGCCCAATGGATTATTCTCCTGCGCGTTTTCCGCATTTACCTTTGGTCCGGATGCCTTCATCGGCTCAAAGTGCTTCGGTTTCAGCGCATCCTTGCCGAACGACAGATCCGGTGCGATATTCTTTAAGTTATCTCCGAACGGATTTCCGCCTGCCAAAAGGAGTGCCCTCAAAGGATCCATCTCCTCAGTGCCGCCTGCCTTGGGTTTATTCTCAGAAGGATTGTCCTTGGGCGGATTGTCGTCTGCAACAACCTCCTCAACCATAAGTCCCGCCGGTTCTTCTTCTATACCATTCTCCTCGGTTGCAAGGCTCTTCGGCTCTTCTTCTAAAACAGTTTCCTCGGACGTAAGGCCCTTCGAATCCTCTTCTTCCTCATGCAAATGAAACATCAGACCCATCGGATCTTCCTCTGAAACAGAGGTATCGGCCGTCAGGCCCTTCTGCTCATCATCGGAATCAGGTTCCTGAATGGCAAGGCCAATGGAATCGTCCTCCTTAGGAGCAATTCCCTTCTGATCCAATTCAGGGGCATCATCGGTTTTGCTTTCGCCCATGAGCTTAAAATCTTCATCCTTCATCAGCGGATCATCCGCTGAAATAATCGCGCTTCCAAAGGAAAGGTCTCCGGAGATGATCCTGCCGCCGGTGAAATCATCGCTTGCAGAAATAATGCAAGACAAGGATACTTCTTTCGGTTCCTCCACCTTCTTAGGTTCCGGCACGGGCTTCGTCTCAGGCTTCGCCGCAGCCTTCATCTCGGGCTTCGTCTCAGGTTTCACGTCAGCTTTCGCATCCGTTTTCACCTCAGCCTTTGCCTCAGGCGTCTTCGCGGGAACAGGTTTCGGAGTGGGTTCTTTCGGAAAGCCAAGACCCAGCAGTTCCAGCTGCTCCGGACTTAGGCCGAGAGGATTATCGCCAAGCGGGTTCGCACCCAAGCCGCTAGCCTTTGCGATCAAAGTATCAACGCCAGCGGAGCTGCCTTTCCCCCGCGAGGAAAGGTTGATATGACCAACTTCCAAAGGATTCTCGGTCGGTTTCATGCCCATCGGCGCATCGCCGATTGAAGCCTTTGATATCGGTTTTTCAGGATCCTTCTTCGGATCATCATCTATTAAAAAGCTCGCACCCCTGCTGACGGCTAAGGCATTATCACCAACCCAAGTCTCGTCTTCGGGTTCCTCTCCCGAAGGAGCATTCGTAAAAAGGATATCCATCGTTTTTCCTCCTTTAACGTAAATGCGACAGCTTTACAACAAAAACCTAGTATATAGTATATCAAAAAGAAAATCATTGGTCAATTCGATTTATTATAAAACAGAAAAAAAGCACCGCCCCAACGCTCCTATGTCGTCAAAACAGTGCTTCATGCGCGATCAGGGGCTCGAACCCTGGACACCCTGATTAAGAGTCAGGTGCTCTACCAACTGAGCTAATCGCGCGTTTTGTTTCTTGGCCGTGATCACTTATCTCCCACAGCGCAAGATTGATTATATAGCATGAACTCTCAAAATGCAAGCTTTTTTTTGAAATTTTTTCTATTTTTTAAATTATTAGTGCAAAGATGGTCAAAGTACAAGAAACTAGCGCTTTTCCTGACATTCCTTACAATAGCCGTAGAGCTCGATCTTATGAGAAACTACGGTGAATCCGTCCGCTTCATATTCCTGCTTTCCATCCGCCGGATGAAGGTGGCTTGCGGACATATGCAGGGGGCAATGTTCCAGCGGGATCCGCTTATGGCATTCCAGGCAGACGGCATAATGTACGTGGCCGGGGTGCTTCAGTTCATACACGACGGTCCCCTCTCCCATCCAGGTAGTCTTGTCGACAAGGCTGTTCTCCTCAAAGGCCGCGAGGATGCGGTAGATGGTTGAAACGGCGTACTGCTCCTGCTCCCAGGCATCCATTCTCGCATAGATCTGCGCGGCGCTCAAGGGCTCCGTAACGTCCTTTAGGATCTGATAAACGCGCTTTCTCTGCTTGGTCCACTTAAGGCCGCCCGGAAATTCTTCCGCCATCTTTTTATTTTTCGGATCACACTCGTTCTTCATGCCCGAATTCCTCTTTCATTCCCCGCCGCAGTACATGACGCTTTTTCGGCATCCTGTCTGCGTTCGATTCAACGCTTAGCCCGCGACTCTTTTCAGTGTCCTGCCTGCGTCCGATTCTACGCTTAGCCCGCGATCAGACTCGCAATGATTCCCGTGATGACGCCTGTCACGTAAAGCATTCCTAAAATGGTCAGGTTCTCCTTGCGGTCATGGTTCACCTTGAACAGCACCAGAAGGCCAACGCCGGCGTTCACGAGAAGTCCCGCCAGCATGGCGCCAAAGCCCAGCGCGCCTTCCAGGTAAAGCTTTGTGATGACCACGGAGGAACCGCAGTTCGGGATCAGTCCCACCAGTCCCGCCAGGATCGGTCCGAGGATCGCCCTGCCGGAAAGGAAGGATTCCAAAAGCTCCTCGCCGCCGAATTCCAGAACAAGGTTCAGGGCCAGCGCGATCAGGATCAAAAACACGACAATCTTTATCGTATGGATCAGAGCTGATTTCAAAATGCCCTTCTCGCACTCGCAGTGCTCATGTTCACAGAGCTCATGAATATGCCCCTGCTCCGGAAGCTTTTTCCGCCAGACAAGATCCACAAGAAAGCCGACCGCAACGCCGATCGCCATCTTGAGAAGCAGTATTTTTATGATCAGGCCGATCGGTGCCTTCTCCGAGATCAGGATCGGCAGCATCTCATCCGAGGTGGACAGGTAGATCGCAAGGAGCGTGCCCAGCGTGATCACGCGGCCCGCATAGAAATTAGACGCCGCCGCCGAAAAGCCGCACTGCGGCACCACGCCGAGGACACCGCCGGCGAGGGGGCCAAATTTCCCAGACTTTCTGACAAAGGCATTCACTTTATTTCCCGCCTTGTGCTCGAGCCATTCCATCGCGAAATAGGTCAAAAACAGGAAGGGAATTAACTTCGCCCCGTCCAAAAGGGCATCCAATAATGCATCCCATACAATACTAAGCATAATGACGTCATCCTCAAAAAAATAGTTCTAAATGCAAATGCAACTCATTCGCATTTAGAACTATATCACATTCTCTTTTTTTGTCAAGACCTTTTTGCTGCCATTCTATGACAGTTTCGCATCCTCATTCCCGATAAACAGAACGCCGAGGGTTCCCGGTCCGCAGTGGCTCGAGATCACGCCGCCCGCACGGGTCTCAAGGATCTCCTTGAAATATCCCAGCTCGCTAAGCTGCGCCCTCACTGCATTCACGATGGCCTCATCGCTCCCGGAATGCGTGATGAAGATGCGGTCCTTTTTCGCGCCGCGCATGAACTCAATGCGATCCTCCACGTAATTTCTCACGACGCGGTCCATTTTTCCGCGATATTTCTTGCCCACCTGCATCTTACCGTCCACCACGACAATGCTGGGGTGAAGCTGAATGGCGCTGCCGATCAGGGCCGCCGTACCGCTGCATCTGCCGCCGCGGTATAAATATACCAAGGTATCCACCACGAAGCTTGCATTGACTTTCGAGCGAAGTCGAAGGACCTCGTCCACCACTTCCTTGGCGCTCTCCGCCTGTCTTGCCAGGGTGGCCGCCTCGACCACAAGGAGCCCGATGCCCGTGGAGAGATTCATGGAATCAATGATAGAAACGCGGTCCCCAAAGCCAAGGCCATCCGCCGTCATCTGCATCACGTTGCGCGTGGTCGACATGGTATCGGAGATGCAAAAGAAGATCAGTTCGTCATACTTTTCCATCTGCGCCTTGAGAAAATCCTCCGCCTCTGCGGGAGATACTGCCGAAGTCTTCGGCGTCTTTTTCACCTGCTCCGACCATTCATAAATATCCTTCGGCTGAATGTCCACGCCGTCCAAATATTCCTTTTCGTCCAAGATGATATGTAATGGAAGAATGGAAACTCCATATTGCTCCAATAGCTCCTGAGAAAGATCACAAGTACTGTCTGCTGCCACGCCAATTCTGCTCATGAATAGCTCAACCTCCTAAGATCCGTTCTGCCTATTATTATACCACCACCACCCATTTCTTTTCAATGATTTTCCATTAAATCGTCTTTTGTAAAATCTTTCTTGCACTGAAAGTCGCAAAATGTAATAATAGTAACAAAGGAGGTGCAGCATGGAAAAATATCAAGGACAACCCATCTGCGACGGCATTGCCATAGGCAAGGCCTTCCTATATTTTCGGGAAACTGGCGTCCCAAAGCGCACGCAGGTCACCGACCTTCCGGCAGAGTTAGAGCGCCTAAACAAGGCGAAGGCCATGGCGGAGCGGCAGCTTATGTCCCTGCGCGAAAAGGCCTTGCTGGAGCTCGGAAAAGAGCAGGCGCAGGTTTTCGAAAGCCACGCCATGATCCTGAATGACGCCGAGTATTTTCGTTCCATTGCTGACCTTGTGCGGACCGAATCCGTGAACGCGGAATTTGCCGTCATGCAGGCCTCGAACGAGTATGCCGCATTCTTTGATTCCATGGGAGACCCCTTCCTCGCGGAGCGCGGCGCCGACGTGGCAGACGTATCGGACCGTCTGATCGCCTGTCTTAGAAGCGAAAATGCATCCTGCGCCATCCCTTCCATTTTGTCGCATAAGGATCCGTCTTCTGGAAAATGCATTCTCTGTGCGGATGATCTTTCGCCCAGCGAAGCACTTTCCATAGAGCCCGGTCAAGTGGCAGCCATCCTGCTCGCTCACGGTTCTTCCACCTCGCATGCGGCCATCCTTGCAAAGAGCAAGGGCATTCCCGCCATCCTCGGGCTAGGCCCCGAGTTCCTTACGTTGCTGCGAAAGCATGCCGAGAATGAAGAGGGAAATGCTCCCCTGCTGATCGTCGACGGGAAAGCGGCGGAAGTCTTCCTAGACCCTTCCGAGGAAATGCTCTCGGCCTATCAGGAAAAGCAAAAGGCGCAGGAAGAAAAGCTTCGTTCCCTGCAGGCACTAAAATCGAAAGAAAGCATCACGGCGGACGGCACGAAGGTTCTGATCTTTGCCAACGCCGGAACCATAGAGGAAGTAAAGGCGGCCGCGTCGGCCGGCGCTGACGGCATCGGACTGTTCCGCAGCGAATTCCTCTTCTTCCAACGAAAGGCCCTTCCCACGGAGGAAGAACAGTTCCAAGCTTACCGCGCCGCCTTGGAATGCATGAACGGCAGGCAGGTCATCATCCGAACGCTCGACGTCGGTGCGGATAAGAAGCTCCCTTATCTGGAGTTAGAAAAAGAAAATAATCCCGCACTGGGGCTTCGCGCGATCCGCTTATGCCTGACAAGGCCCGCGCTCTTTCGGGCGCAGCTTCGCGCTTTGTACCGCGCATCCCACTATGGAAATCTTAGCATCCTCTTCCCGATGATCACCAGTGCGAGGGAGGTAAGGCAGATCCTCTCGCTCTGCAGCGAAGTTCGGGCCGAGCTTCAGGCCGAATGCGTGCCTCATAATGCACAGGTGCCCCTCGGGATCATGATCGAGACGCCTGCTGCCGCCCTTCTTAGCGACGAGCTGGCTCCCCTGGTGGATTTCTTTAGCGTTGGAACCAATGACCTGACCCAATATACGCTTGCGATGGACAGGCAGAGTGCAAACCTAGAGCCCTTCCGCGATCCTTCGCAGGAAGCGATCCTTCGGCTGATCCGCATCGCTGCGGACAATGCGCGAAAGCAAGGCATTCCCGTCGGCGTCTGCGGCGAGCTTGCGGCGGATCCTTCCTTCACAAAAACTTTTCTTCAAATGGGCATACGCGAGCTTTCCGTCGCATCGCCCCGCATCCTGCAGCTCAGGGAGGCCGTGCAAGGCGTGGACCTAAGGGGGTGACAAGCATCCTTGCTCCCTGGCGCATGGGCATGTCCAGACCGCATTTTTATGAAAGGAGAAGCGTGATGGCAATTTTAAACCTGTTTCATAAAAACTCCCCCGAACCAGAAGTGCCCGGTGGAAACAAGGAACCCGTGGAAGCACCTGGCGGAAACAAGGAACCCGTTGTAGCACCCGGCGGCATGAAGGGCGGGCTCGAGCCTCCCATCTGCGGCGGAACCAGGCACAGCGAGGATGAAAATGCGCCGACCAAGATCCAATCCAGAGATCTTATCTTCTTCAAGGCAGGCACCGACGGCGGCAGCATGGGCATGCATTCGAAGGTCTATGCCGCCAAGGCGGAAAGGGGCATTTATATTGTCGATGCAGAGGATCAGCCCCGCTTTGCGCTGCTTCGCTCCGACTGTGATTTCCTCTCCCGCCTGGATGAACTCGTTCGGGAGCAAGATCTGATCCTCGGAAATGGCCAGCATTCTCGTACCGCCGGGCTTCCCGCAGATTTCGGCGGCTCCATCGACGTACGCTACGCCTCCGGCGAGTTTATTTCCAAGAGTGACAACCAGTCCCCCATCATCACTCGCAAGGCAGATGACGCCATCAGCGAGTTCTTTGCGCGGGCTTTCGATGCCTACCCCAGAGCCGACCTGCCGGATCCTTCCCTGATCAGGAAGGTGACTTGGCGGGAGGACGGCGAGGATCATCATCGCGTGATCACCTTCGAGCGAGAGGGCGTGATTGCAACGCTCCATTCCGAAAGTAAATACGCCACCTCCGACATGGTCTACCGGAGCGATGCGCAGGTTCCCGCGCAGGCCTTCGACCGCATTGTAGATGACGTAAATAAGTTTTGTCTGTTCGGTTTGGAGGGAGTAAGGCAGTATCATACTTATTCCTCCCACGTTATGGAAGAAACTCTTACCTATGAACTGTCAGACGGCAGTCAGTTCGTGCTCCCTAACTTTTACGGCGTGATCGGCGGCGTCTCCAATGTCGTGTTTGAGACCAGACTTTACTTAGAGGATCTGTTAAAAGCTTAAAACAGTGCAATGAAAAGGCCTGCCTTCCCTGATGCATCCAGGGGAAGCAGGCCTTTTTACGTAAGGAAATCTGGCTTTTATTGCATGGCAAGTAAGGTGGAATTCCTGAGCGTACAGTAGAGATATTCCCCTTCATAATAGGTATCGAAGGTTCCGACCAGTTCAATCTCATCGCCCACCTCCGGATAATCCTTTGGATAGACATAGGCATCCGTCAGCAGAAATTCCATTCCCTGGGCGCAGCATGCGGTCGCATCCTTGATAATGCAAAGGTCATAGCGCATGTCCCCCATTTCGGAGATCGCATACTGTCCCTTGATCTTGATCACCTTTCCCACATAGGTTTCGGGATAATACATCATTTGATACACTTCCGAATACACCATGGTGGCAGACATCACGGTGAGGTCCACGTCAGGCTGCGGCGCATCCTTGCCCAGACTTCCTGCTTTGTCCGCGCCAGACCCTTTCCCTTCCTTTGAGCCGTCGGACGCGCTTCCGCCATCGCCTGCATTCTGCGCCGTTCTGGCTTCCGTGCCTGCGTTTCCGCCTGAGCCGCAATCACATAGCCCTACAAGGAACATCATGCACACCATTATGATCCCGAGCTTCCTCCATCCATTCTTTCTCATTTATGTCACCTCCCCAACCTTCTTTGGCACCATCCAAGCAGACAGCACGCCGCAAACACCGCAACGTCCACGGCCACAATGGTCGATCCCACGGGCGTCCCCTTTAAGATCGAGATCAGCATGCCTGCGACCGCACAAGTGACGGACAGAATGGCTGACGCGATGGTAACCGACTTAAACTGGTAAAACAGTCTCATGGCGGAGAGCGCCGGAAAGATCACCAGCGCAGAAATGAGAAGCGATCCCACCAGGTTCATGGCCAGCACGATGATCAGCGCGATCACCACGGCGATCAGTAGTTGATAGGCTCCCGTCTGAATGCCCGTGGCCTTTGCGAAGGTCTCATCAAAGGTCACGGCAAAAATCTTATGATAAAACACGATAAAGATCAGGATCACGGAGGCGGACAGCGCCACGCAGAGCCAAACCTCCGCGTCTGTCAACGTGAGGATTGAAAACGACCCAAAGAGGGTACTGCAGACGTCCCCAGAGATGTTCGCGGATGCCGAGAACACGTTCATGATCAGATAGCCGAAGGCAAGCGCACCGACGGAGATCATGGCAATGGCCGCGTCGCCCTTGATCTTGGCATTCTGCCCCGTCCTAAGGAGCAGGACGGCGCAAAGCACGGTCACGGGAAGGATCAGCACCATCTGATTGGTCAGCTTCATGACGCTGGCAATGGCCATGGCGCCGAAGGCCACATGAGACAGGCCGTCACCGATAAAGGAAAATCTCTTTAACACCAAGGTCACGCCAAGCAGGGAGGAACAAAGCGCGATCAAGACACCGACGATCAGCGCCTTCCATACGAACGCGTGCGCCAGATAGAAAAGCAACGTATCCCACATGTCAATCCCTTCCTCCTTCCTGCACTGCAAGGAAAGCCTTCCCCGCGCTGCTGTTTAGGTACTCTTCCTTTGTTCCAAAATACACCTTTTTCCCGATATGAAGCACGTGGCTGCAATAGGAAAGGATGCCGCCAACGTCATGCGAGATCATGAGAATGGTCACGCCCTCTTTGTTCAGGCGCTCGATCAGCTCATAGAGTTCCGCGGTCACCTTGGGATCCAGACCGGCCACCGGCTCGTCCAGGAGGAGGCACTTTTTCGTCGCGCAGAGGGCCCTGGCGAGCAGGACTCTCTGCTGCTGTCCTCCGGACAGGTCTCGGTAGCAACGGTTCGCCAGAGGAGTGATGCCCATGCGCTCCATGTTTTCCGCCGCAAGTTCTTTTTCCGCCTTGCCATAAAAGGGCCGAATGCCAATGTGCGGAAGACACCCCGAAAGCACGATCTCCCTGACGGACGCAGGGAAGTCCCTTTGCACCACGGTCTGCTGTGGCAGATAGCCGATCTCGCCGCGCTTTAAGTCCTCTCCATAGAGGATCTCGCCGCTTATGGGTTCCTGCAGATGGAGCAGGGTCCTGATCAAAGTCGATTTTCCCGACCCATTCTCTCCCACGATGCAAAGATAATCTCCGGCATTCACTTGAAAGCTGATGCCTTCCGCCACCGCATGGCCGTCATATCCCACTTTTAGGTCTTTCACGGTTAAACAGGACATGTCACTCATCCTTTCCCAACTTGCAAACGCCTCTCTCAAGTATCCTTCAAAATGCGTTGCTCTTACTCGCGGGCTTTATTGCCCAAGTGCTTCCTTCAAAACTTTCAGGTTCTCTTCCATGACGGAGAAATAGGTCACGCCCGCCTCCACGTCCTTGCCCGTAACGGACTGCAGGGAATTCATGGTAAGGATCTTCTGGTCCTTGGCCTTCGTGTTGTCCTTCACCGTCTCCGCGATCCTGTGGTTTGCTCCCTCGATGGTCAGGATCGCAGGCAATTTCAGCTCATCGACCTTGCCGGCCAGGAACAGGATCGTCTCAAAGCTAGCCTCCGTCTCCGCGCTGCAACCAACGAAAGCCGCGTAGTATTTCAGGTCATAATCATCCACAAGATAACGGAAGGGGAAGCGGTCGCCGAAGAGGAGCGTATTCACCTTTGCCGCCTTCACGGCGCTCTCATAATCCGCATCCAGACTTGCAAGCTTTGCCTGATATTCCTCGCAGTTCTTGCGGTAGCTCTCCGCATGAGCGGGATCTAGCTTTACCAAAGCATCCTTGATGGCGCCGCAAAGCACCTGCGCCTTCTTTAAAGACAGCCATACGTGCTCGTCATACTCCATTTCGCCATCCTCATGATGATGCTCGTGCTCATGATCGTCATCCGCGTCCTCATGATCATGATCACCGTCGTCATGATCGTGGTCTGCGTCTTCATGGTCATGATCACCGTCTTCATGGTCATGTTCATGCTCCATGCCCTCTACGATCTCCTCTTCCTTCACTTGATCGCCCAGGACCTCGAGAAGATTGATCACGATCTGATTCTTATTGGTCGACTGCTTCAGCACGTCCTCCACCCACTCGTCGGACTCGCCTCCCACGTAGATGAATAGATCACAGTTTGAAATCTTTAAGATGTCAGCGGCAGTGGGCTGATAGCTGTGCAGGTCCACGCCATTGTCAAGAAGCAAGGTCAGCTCCGCATTCTGTGCATTTTCGCCAAGCACGTTCCTGACCCAATCATATTCCGGAAAGATCGTCGCAACGATTTTGACTTTCCCGTTGTCGCCTTTCCCTGCGGCGGAAGCCGTATTACAAGCCGTAAGGCCAAATGCCATCATCAGGACGGCACATAAAAGAATCCAATATTTCTTCATAATTACCTCCAAGTGTTTAAAATTAGCAAGCAAAACAAGCCCTGCCATGGCAGGGACACTCAGAAGTGATTCAAGGATTCAGCCGAACCCTTAATGCAACAGGGGTATCTTCTTGCAGACAGCAGAAATGGAAAAAGAGTCTTTGAATACTCAAAAAGAATAAAATGGAAACAACGCCGGCAGGGATCAGGTCTCCCGTCATCTGGCGTAATACGTTCTCACAATGCGTGATGCAAAAGCAGATGGGACAGTCTTCGTCATGGCAGTCATGCCCGGACTCCACGGCAAGGAAATAGGAAGAAAGCAAAAGAAAAGCGAACAAAAGTAAGCCTGCCAAGGCTGCTGCCAGCATGCGTCCCAAACCAACCTTCTTTCCTTGAAACTGTTTCACCGTACTCAACAATTTTCTTCCTGTCCTACTTGTTTTCTCGCACATTCTTCACAGATGCCGTAGAAGACCGTGCGCAGGGGATCCATTTGAAATCCGTGATGGTCCAAAAGATGCTCTTTTAGCCCCGTCAGCGTTTCACAGTTCACGTGGAGGAGGGAACCGCAGACCTCACATTTACAGTGGAAGCAGATGCCATCCGTCACGTGCTTGGCATCGCCGACGTACTCAAAGCAGGCAGGGCTGTTCCCGTCGATCAGATACTTTTTCAGGACGCCCTCTCCCACCAATCGCTCTAGCTGCCGATAGACCGTCGCCTGTCCGATCGACTCGCCCTTCTCGATCAGAACGCGCGTCACCTCTCCCGCAGTCACGTGTGTCTCCGGAATGGTCTTAAAATACTCGATCAGCACGTCTCTCTGTTTTGTATTGTACTTTGAACGGATTCCCACCTTTGTCCCCTCGCTTGAATTTGATAATCATTCCCAAATTCAACCGCTATTCATTCTAGCATCAGCGTCTTATTTTGTCAAGTCGCGAACATGTCCAAATAAGGATAAGCTTTTTCATAAAGGGGAGCGCATTTTCACATAAAAAAGGCCGGCAGGATTGCTCCCGCCGACCTTTGATCGGTTCCTTACTCAAGAATATGTTCGATGTGTAAGAGCTCATGGGACTTATGCGATAAGGGCGCGCCAAGGAAATCCTGATAGAGCTTGATGACTTCCGGATTCTCATGCGAATACCGCAGGTTGTTCTTCTGATCCAGGCCGTACAGCACGCCTGCGCGCTCTGCCACGTCGGGTCCGTCATGATGGATGGGCTGGCCGCCGCCATTCACGCATCCGCCGGGACATGCCATGATCTCCACGAAATCATAGGTCACTTCCTTGTTGCGGATCGCTTCCACAAGCTTTCTCGTATTCACGAGGCCGCTGGCCACGGCTACCTTCACGGGCGTACCCGCAATGTCAAAGCTTGCTTCCTTCCATCCCTGCAGGCCTCTCACGTCCTTGAACGCATCGGGCTCCGGATTCTCCTTCGTCACCAGATAGTAAGCGCTGCGGAGGGCTGCCTCCATCACGCCGCCGGTCGCACCAAAGATCACGCCTGCGCCGGTGCCGGTGCCAAGCGGTGAATCAAAGTCATCCTCGGGGATCTCCTCAGGATTTACGAAGAAGGTCTTGATCAGACGATTCATCTCTCTCGTCGTCAGAACGGCATCCACGTAATCTCCGCTATTCTTCCAGGTGATCTCCTTCTTCTTTGCCGTACAAGGCATAATGGACACGCAGAAGATCTTGTCAGGCTCAACGCCGAGCTTTTCTGCGAAATAGGTCTTTGCGATGGCACCGAACATGCCCTGCGGCGATTTCGCCGTGGAAAGTCTCGGCAGCATGTCGGGATATTCGCTCCTCATAAAGTGTACCCAGCCGGGGCAGCAGGAGGTGAACATCGGCATCCCGGACTCCTTGATCTCAGGGAGTCTCTGGAGCAGCTCACTTCCCTCCTCCATAATGGTCAGGTCTGCAGAGAAGGTGGTGTCAAAGATATAATCGAAGCCGGCATTTCGAAGGGCGCCGACCATGCGCTTCTCAGTGGCAAATGCCTTGGTCAGGCCAAAGTCCTCACCCCAGGTCGCGCGGACTGCGGGCGCGATCTGCACCACGGTGATGAGCTCAGGATTTTCCACGGCCATGAGCACCTTGGTTACGTCGTCATGCTCACGCAGCGCGCCAACGGGGCAGTTCACGATACACTGTCCGCAGATGGTGCAGTTCGCATCGCAGAACTGCTTATTATCGCGCACGCCGACTGTGGTGTAGGAACCAGTGTTGACCACGTCCCACACATGCATCCCCTGTACCTTGTCACAGGTCTGCACGCAGCGCATGCACTTCACACACTTTGAGCTGTCGCGGATCAGCGGGCTGTTTTTGTCCCACGCCTTCTCCTCGGGAATATTTTCATATCCCAGCTTCGTCACGTTCATGTCATTGGCAACCTTTTGAAGCGTACAATTTCCGCTTCGCACGCAGGTCGTACAATTCGTCTTATGCTGGGAAAGGATCAGCTTTACGTTGGTCTTTCTCGTGACTCTTGCCTTGGCGCTGTTCGTGTGGACCACCATGCCCTCCGTCACCACGGTGTTACATGCGGTAACACATCTCTCCACGCCTTCCACTTCGACAACGCAGATACGGCAGGCACCGATCTCATTGATCTCCTTGAGGAAGCAGAGGGTGGGAATGTTGATGCCGACCTTCTTCGCGGCATCTAAGATTGTCGTGCCGTCTTCCACGGACACGGGCTTATTGTCTATTGTCAAATTTACCATCTGCTCTGTCTACCTCCCCTAAATGATCCGAAGCCGAAGTTATCGCATCTTAGGCATCTGCCGGACTCATGGCAGGCCTCCTCACAGGAATACCCCTTCTCAACGGGATCAAAATCATCCTTGCGGTCAAAGGCATCCCGCATGGGCACCTCTGCACGGCCACAGGGAAGCTTGTCATCATGGGTCGCGCGCGGAATGTCGATGTCCGCGGTGATCACGTGATGGAACCCTAAGTATTCGTCAATATTAGCCGCTGCAACCTTACCTGCCGCGATGGCACGGATCACGGTTGCGGGACCGGTCACGCAGTCTCCGCCGGCGAAGATGCCTTCGGAGGTCGTGATCTTACCGGTATCCTGCGCCGCAAAGGTGCCGCGCTTTACGGGAATGCCGGTCTCTTCAAAGTATTCGGTCGTGATGCCCTGACCGATGGCAACAATGATCACGTCGCTGTGGAGCAGGATCATCTCCTTGTTCGCCTTCTTCGGCGCAGGTCTTCCGTTCACCACGTTACTGATCATCTGAGGCTGCATCCAAAGGCCCACTGCATTGCCGCCTCCGTCCACTTCCACCTTGACGGGAGCCATCAGCTCGAGAATGTCACAGCCCTCTGCCTCCGCGCTCTCGATCTCCTCGCGCAGCGCCGTCATGTCGGCCTTACGTCTTCTGTAGACGATGGATACCTTGGAAGCGCCCAGTCTGACGGAGGTTCTCGCCACGTCCATTGCCACGTTTCCGCCGCCGACCACAACAATCTCCTTGCCCTTGAAATCAGGATATACGTCATCGCCGATGCCGCGGAGCATGGACACTGCGGAGATCACGCCGCTCTTTGCGTTCTCGCCCTCGATGCCGAGCTTCTTGTCGATGTGCGCGCCGATGGCAACGAAGCATGCGTCATAATCCTTCACGATCTCATCCATGGAAAGGTCCGCTCCTATGGAGACGTTCGTATGTACTTCAATTCCGGTGGACAGGATCTGCGCGATCTCGCGATCCAGCATGGTCCTGGGAAGTCTGTAGTTGGGGATGCCGTAGCGGAGCATGCCGCCCAGCTTTGCCCTCTGCTCGTAGATCGTCACCTTATGTCCCATGAGGGATAAGAAATATGCTGCGGAAAGTCCGCCAGGACCGCCGCCGATGACTGCAACCTTCTTTCCGGTGGAAGCCGCACACTTCGGCACGGGCACGTCGCCGGCATGGTCTGCCGCCATCTTCTTGATGCCGCGGATGTTGATCGCCGCATCCACGAGATTTCTCTTACAGTGGTTCTCGCAGGGATGCTCGCAGACATATGCGCAGACGGACGGAAGGGGATTGTCCTTCCGGATCAGGCGGATGGCATCCGCATAGCGCTCCTCGTGCACCAAAGCAATGTAACCGGGAATGTCCACGTGCGCCGGGCACATGTTCACGCAGGATACCGGCTCATTGGAATTACAGGAACAATGGCCCTCGCGAATATGGGTCAGGAAATCGTCGCGGCAACCGTCCAGGCACTTCAGCGCGATCTCCGCCGCACCATAGCCGACGGCACAGTCCGCAGAGAGATAGATGGACTCCGCGGTGGCACGGATCAGCTCGAGCTTCTTCTCATCCGCCTTGTTGTCAAGCACGTCGTCGAACAGTCTCGCCAACTGATTTAAGCCCACGCGACAGGGCACACACTTACCGCATGACTGGGCAAGACACATCTTGATAAAAGATGAGGTCATGTCCACGGGGCAGGCACCCGAGGGATTTGCTACGATCCTGCGCTCCAGATCCTTGGAAAGGGATTCCACGGTCACCTGGGATTGGTTCTCTTTGATCAATGTTAACCTACTCAAGATCTTTCCTCCTCAATACATTGTATCATAAGCATCAGACGGCCTTCCGCCGCCTGCGCGTCTTCTCATATTTTATCATAATTAGGGAAACATAACAATATTTTTTCTCAAGAGAGTTGCAACAAAAAAAAACACGTGCTAAGATGAAATTGCCATCTATGGGGAAGGGTGATTACGTAGGTAAGGAGGGTATGACAGAAATGTGGAGCATGACAATTGGGGAATTTCTGCTTTATATGGGCGTTGCGCTTGTGATCGTCGGCATCTTTGCAGCCGTGATCTTTGTGATCGCGAAAAAGAGCGGAACGAAGCTCGAAGAGCTGTTGGCAACGATCCCTGAGGAGAAGCAGGAGCAGTTAAAGGCAGAGGTGTATCAGCCCCTCGACGGCGCAGGCATTAAGTGCGCGACCAGAGGGCTGCTCGCAGCCATTGACACCAAGGGCGAGAAATCGACCGTTCGCCTGATCTTTTATAACGAGGCGCGCGATGCCTTCTATGATCAGACGACGAAGATCCGCACTTCCGAATTGATCGGAAAGGGTTTTCAGCTCTATGACATGGTTCCCTGCCAAATGAAGTATGACAAGGAATATCACATCCATGAATTCAAGAAGATCCTGTGATCTTCAAAACCGAAATTTTCAGAAAGCAAAACGGCCGCGCCTAATGCGCGGTCGTTTTTTCGTACATTCGATCTTGATGGCAGGTCATGTATAGGATCTGATAGCGCTGCGAGACGATCTTCAAGAATTCCTTCGCGCCCTTCAGGTGCTCCTCGTCCAGATTCGTAAAGGGATCATCCATGATCACCAAGGGCTTTTCCTTCTCATACATCACGTCGAGCAGCGCCATGCGGATGCATAGCCCGATCACGTCGCCGTACCCGTCGCTCTGGGTCTCCACGTCGTGGAACACGCCCTCTTCCTTGCGGGAAATGTTCATGTTGGCGTCGATCTGGAATTCACTTCCGCTTCCCCGGCCCTGTGTCATGATCTCATAATATCCGTCGAAGGCCGTCTTGATGGGCTGCATGAACCTTGCGATGAATTGCTCCTTCGCCGTCCGAAGCCATTCCTGCGTCTTCTCCACCAGCTGATACTTCCCAAGATCTGCATCCCTTTGCTCCTTCAGCGAAAGAAGCTTTTCTTCCTTCTCGTCAAGCTCCTCCAGATTGTCGTAGGCGGTCTCCAGATCCCTTTGATAAGCACTTAAGATCTCATGCGAATGCGATTCCTCGTTGGACAGCTCTCCGATCCGCTCCGTGAGCACCTTTCGGCGCGATTCGACCTCTTCCTCGGAAAACTCCTCATTCGCCTCTTTTGTCACCTCAGGATGCGCCGAAAGGAATGTCTCCAAGGCTTCCCTTGCATCCCTCTCCTCCCGCTTTTCCTTTTCATAAACGCTCAGGTTCTGCATGGTCTCGCGGATCCAGTTCTCGATCGTTTCATGATCGGACGGGGAAAAGGGAAGCTCCATCTTCTCAAGGACCTCTCTTACGTCCTCCAGCGTCCTTTGTCCTTCCTCCGCCAGCTTCTTTATGGAGAGGGCCTTCTCTTCTTCCTCCGAAAGAAGCGCCTGATACTCCGCGCGCCTGCCCTTCAGTTCATATAAGATGCTCTCGGCGTCCGTCCTGGAATAGGGGATCTCCCGCGCCTCGAGGAAGCTTCGAACAGCTTCTTCCTTTCCCTTCAGGTCCTGCTCCAGTGCCTGCAGCTCCTGCTTCAGCTCCTCGATCTTTCCCTTCTCCGCCTCGGACTGACGCCGGATCAGCTCCGTCTCTCCGGCGGGAACGTCCTCACGTGCTCCGGATCGGATCCAAGGTGTCAGTGCCAGAATGCATCCTGCGGCCATCAGTAGCGCGGCAGGGATCCATAGCAGTGCGCTCCAGTGAAGCAAAATGGTCAAAATCCCTAATACGGCGCCGGCTCCAAGAAGGCCGCATCCGATGGCGATCATCTTACCCCGCCGCGCGCGCCGCTGCGCCGCAGCCAGTCCCGCCTGGGCTTCCAGCCTTTGCAGCTCCAGCCGATACTCCTCCAGCTGCCGTTTTTCCTTTTCTGCCTGCTCCTCTAAGTGATTTCGTTTCTGGATCCCGTCCTGCAGGGCGTTACAGTTCTCGATCTGCTCCGTGATCTCACGCTCAGCGGGCACGCCAAGGCGAAAATATCTCTTAAGGCGCTCCAGCCTCTCATTCTCCGTCCGAACGCTCCGGCTCTCCAGTTGGATCCTGGCCCTCTTTGCCGCCTCCGTCTTCTCCCCAAGGAACGTCACTTCCTCCCTGGAAGGGATCCGTCCGCCAAAGCTCTCCTCCCTGGCCTTCACGGCCGAAAGTCTTTGCGCCGCGGCCTCCTTAAATTCCCCAAGGCGCTTTTGGTTCATGGCCCTGGCCTGCTTTTCAGAAAGTCCGTTCAGTTCCTCCTGCAGCGCGCCCCGCTCCGCCTTGTCTTTCACCAGCTTTTCATTTTCCGTCTCGCGCTGCTTCTTGATCGTCTCCACTCTCGCCATCAGGGGAGCCTTTGCCGCGAGTTCATGCTCCAAAAGCCGGATCTCATCCTCAAGCTTATATAATGCGCCTAGCTTTTTCTTCGGCGAGTTCGCGTTCAGATAATTTTTCATCTGCTCCATGGCGGTATCATAATTACTCAGGTCATCCGACTGAGAAACGGAACCCACCTTGGAACCAATGGCACTGTTGATCCCGTGATAATGCAGGGATCCGCCGTCGATAAAGCTCGTCCGTTCAAAGGACTCCCGGTCGATCCCAAAGAGCTCCTCGCCGAGGCGCTCTGAATAATCCTTGCTGTCAAGAAGCGTCACCGCATCTTGGAGTCGGAAGGTCCCTTCCTTGTCCTTACGGCCGAAATCCCTCGTGACAAGGTACCTTTTTCCCTCCGCCTCGAACTCGATGGTCCCTCCAAAGCTCCCTTGATTCCAGGGCTTATACTTCATCCTGTCATTCTCGGAAAGTCCCTTTTTTCTCTCACCCTCAAGTCCATAAAACATCGTCCGAAGGAAGGCTGCCAGCGTCGATTTCCCCCAGCCGTTCTCTTTCAGCACCTCATTGACGCCTTCCTGAAAATCCAGATCGAGCTGCGAGATAATGCCGAAGTTTTCTACGTGCAATCGAAGTAATCTCATGAAAGCTTCTCCTCCCCCGCAAGCAGTCTGATGCCAAGGCGGATCATTTCCGCAGCCTCGTCCCCGGAGAGCTCCCCGGCCTGCACGGCCGCCTTGACCCGCCTTACGTACTCTCCCTTCAGGGAGGCGTCCACGGCAAACCGTTCATAATCCACCTTAGGCACGGTCCGGTTAGCCACCTTCACGAAATAAAAGTCCGCTTCCAAAGCCTTGGTAAGATACCCCTCGTCAAAGGTCGCATCCATGCTGATCTCTCCGGTCAGGAGCACCTTCACAAGGTCCTTTTCGGAAATTCCCTGCGCCCTTGCCTCCTTCCGGATCCGAAGGAGTGCGTCGTTGGAATCCGTAAGGTCCGACGCGTCCACTGGGAGCTCTCGCATCAGGCGCTTCGCGAAGGGAACAAACTTTGCGTCGACCTTTCCTTCGGAAATTGTCAAAAGATAGAAGCCCCGCGGCCCGCATTCGTCAAACCCGCGTCCTTCCAGGCATCCCGCATAGGCGTAGACGCCCCTTGCGTCGAGTCTTTCCAGCTTCGGCGCATGCACGTGCCCCAGCGCGAGATAATCGATCCCGCGATTCTTATATTCCCGCAGGGGAATGACCTCTGCGTCCATCTTTCCCGCGGTCTCCACCTCCTGTCCGTGGAGCATCACGAGATTTACGCACTTTTGATCCAGCGCAAGGGAGGCCGCAAGCTTCCCCCGATTTTCCGAATTCATCTCCGCCCCCGTGATCACGACGGAGCTGCCGTCCGCGCCCGTCTGCTCATAGGAGGTCCACTCCTCGGAAAAGAGCCGAAGGTTCTCCGGGATCTCCCCGCGGCGTTCCTTTACTTCCTGCAGGAACGCGTCCGCGTCATGGTTTCCTCGAAGGTAATAGAACATGATCCCGGGATGCTCTAAAATGGCGCCCAAAACGGTATTTCTGGCCATCGCCGAGATCTTGGCAACGTCGAACAGGTCCCCTGCGATCAGGATGGCCTCCGCCCCCTGCCTCCCTGCGTATTCCACCATCTCCCGGAAGGTGACAAGGAGTTCATCCCGACGTTCCTTCGCCCGTCTGTCATCTAAGTGCCTATTCAGTTTAGAATCCAAATGCACGTCTGCCACGTGTAAGATTATCATGTGGTATCATCCCCTCAATTACTGCGATCGCCTGCTCGTCTTCGCCCCCAAAGCGCCTACTCCAGGATCGTGATCCTTCCCTGTCCATAAGGATCCGCGTACTCCTCGCCGATCACGCCGCCGAGCACGTCCGTGATATATTCGATCAGCAGCTGATTGTCAATCTTAAAGCGATCCTGTAACAGTTCCGATCCGTCAAACATGGTGAAGCCGTCGCCGTGCTCCTTTAGGAGATAGTTGATGCTCGCCAGACGATATTTCTTCTTGGGATCGAGGGCTTCCCCGCCAACCTTGACGTTCTGCACCCTGCGCTTGCCCTCGATGCCGGCGAACATGCCGTTTTCATCCATCTTGCATCCGCTCGTTACGGCGGTGTTAATCTCGTAGCTCATACCGGCCACCTGCAGGAAGCCGCCGTTTTCGCCCGGCGTGTTGCGCGCGCCCCACTCCAGTGCGTCCAGAAGCTGCTGCCCCGTCACCTCGATCATGCTGATCATATTGCCATACGGGAACACCCCAAGGATCGCCCCATAGGTAATGCCGCCCTGCGCGAGGTTCTTACGAATGCCGCCGCTGTTGATGATCGCAACGTCCGCCTGGGTTGCGCTCAGGATCGCATCCGTACAAAGGTCGCCGAGGTTCGTCTCCATGCGGCGGACAATACGGATGGGATTGTCATTCTCATCCACGGCCTCCGGATCATAGATTGTCATCGTCACCTGCGTGAAGGCCACGATCTTATCCAGGAGCGCGTCATACTCCTTCAGCGTCTCCTGTACCTTGTCGCCGATCTCATTATGGAATCCGAACACCACGGCCGACGTATCCTTGTTCAGCCAGCTCCAGGAGCCCGTGCCGCTGATCCGTCCGTCCGCCGTGATGAAGCTGTAACCGATGTTGCCAAGCTTTGTTCCCACGGCCGCGCGGGTGACATCTCTTCCATCCTTATTCTTCATGGTGACAATGTCGGTGTCATGGCTGTGTCCGTCCAGGAAGACGTCGATCCCGCTGGTATGACTGATGACGTCCGCATAGGTCCAGGGAATGCTCTCCGACTCATTTCCCAGATGTGCCATCGCATAGACATACTCCGCGCCTTCCGCCCTGGCATCGTCCACTGCCTTCTGTACGGCCTGATAAAGCTTCTCGCCAGTCTCATCCTGGAAGAATCCATAGATGAATTCTCCCTGCTCATTTTGGAAATAGGCGGGCGTGGAGGTCGTGATCGTCTTCGGCGTCGTGATGCCGACGAAGGCAATCTTCTTTTCTGCCGCCTCAAGGATCACATAGGGAGCAAAGACCAGCTCCCCCTCCTTGTTGAAATTACAGGAAACATAAGGGAAATTCGCTCTTTGCGCCAGCTCAAGGAACCGATCCATTCCATAATCGAACTCATGATTTCCAGGGGTTGCCACGTCATATTTCAGTTCATTCATCAAGTCAATGATCGCTTCACCCTTCGTCAAAGTGCCGATGGTCTCGCCCTGGATGGCGTCGCCGTTGTCCACGAGGATGGTCTCATAACCCTGGGCCTCATAGTTTGCACGGATCTGTGCCAGGCCTGCCAGTCCGAAGCCCTCATCAATGCCGCAGTGAATGTCGCTGGTAAACAAAATAACCACTGCGCCATTCTTCTGGACCTGTTCTTCCACCTTCTCCTCGGATGGCTCCGTGGAAGCCTCCTGCGAAGCGCTTTCCGTGTCTCCCGTCTTGCTTTCTTCCAAAGCCGTGGACGATTCCTGTGCGGAGCTCGTCTCCACCGAAGAAGACTCCTCTTCCGCCTTGCCCGAAGTCGGATTGACGGAGCACCCCGTCATGCATATAAGCAAAAGCAACGCGCACGCAAGACTGATCCATTTTCTTCCCAGTTTCTTTTTCATTTCTTTTGTCCTTTCTTTTTCAAGCAATCTTTATCCCACCATCAGCATGGGAAGCGTAAGCCTTCCCAGCCAGATACTGCCGAACATAAACAGAAATAAGATCAGATACGCTATATAATCTCTCCCGCGGTACTTCAGAGGCTTCATCTTGGTCCTGCCCTCGCCGCCCCGATAGCACCTCGCCTCCATGGCCATGGCCAGGTCGTTGGCGCGTCGGAACGCGGAGATGAAAAGCGGTACCAGAAGGGGAACCATCGCCTTTGCCCTGGCGATAAGCTTTCCGCTCTCAAAGTCTGCGCCGCGGGCCATCTGCGCTTTCATGATCTTATCCGTCTCCTCGAGAAGGATCGGGATAAACCGAAGGGCGATGGACATCATCATGGCAACCTCATGGACCGGAACCTTGAAGATCTTAAGGAAGCCAAGCCCTTTTTCCATACCGTCCGTGAGGTTATTGGGCGTCGTCGTAAGGGTCATGAGGGAAGATCCGATCACCAGGAGCGAAAGCCTAAGCGCCATGGAGACGGCAAGCGACGTGCCCTCCTTCGTGATCGAAAGCTTCCACAGGGTGAACACGGGCGTTCCCGGCGTTAAAAAGAGATTAAAGAGCACCGTGATCATGAGCAGGAAGAGAATGGATTTCATGCCCCGCACCATGAATTTGAACGGCACCTTGGAAAGCCGGATCACGGTCGCCAGAAAGAAAATGGCCAGCGCGTATCCGACGAAATTTTTATAAAAAAACAGCGTGATCACATAGATCAGCGTACCCGCAAGCTTTACTCGCGGGTCCAGCCGATGAATGAGCGATTCGGTCTGATAATATTGTCCTAACGTAATGTCTCTGATCATGTTAAAATCCTTAATTCATTAAGCAAGTGATAACGCCTGAAGGATGGAGCGCTTGGCTTCCTCGACGGTGGTGGCGTCCACGTCCACGGTAAAGCCGGCTTCCTTTAAGTCGTGCATGACATAGGTCACCTGGGGACAGGCAAGGCCCACCTCCTCCAGCTCTTTATAATGTGCAAAGACTTCCTTGGGCGTGCCGTCCAAGAAGATCCTGCCACGGTTCATGACGAGGATGCGGTCCACGTACTCTGCCACGTCCTCCATACTGTGGCTCACCAGAAGAATGGTCATGTGACTTTCCGTCTGAAGCTTCTTGATCAGGGTCAGGATCTCTTCGCGTCCCTGCGGATCCAGGCCCGCCGTGGGCTCATCCAGAATGAGTACCTTCGGCTCCATGGCCAGAACGCCTGCGATGGCCACGCGGCGCTTCTGCCCGCCGGAGAGGTCAAAGGGCGACTGATGATAATAGTCCTCGGACAAGCCGACGCTCTCTAAGGCGCGCTTTGCCCGCTCCTCGATCTCCTCCTTGGGAAGCCCCAGATTCTTTGGCCCAAAGCAGACGTCCGAGAAGACGTCGATCTCGAAGAGCTGATGCTCCGGATACTGGAACACCAGGCCGACCTGACGGCGCAGGTCCTTCAGCTGATAGCCCTTTTCATAAATGTCCTGACCGTCGAACAGGATCCTGCCGCTACTGCCCTTCAGAAGGCCGTTCAAATGCTGCATGAGGGTGGATTTCCCGGAACCGGTATGCCCGATAATGCCAAGGAATTGCCCGTCGGGGATCGTCAGGGTAACGTCGTCCAATGCCTTGACGGCCATGGCGGTCTCATCGCCGTATATGTAGTTTAAGTGTTCTATCTCGATCGACATACCTTTGATAATTCCTCCACGAGCTCTTTACGGGTCAGGATCCCGTCCGGCAGCGGAACGCCGCTTTGCTTTAGTTCATGCGCAAGGAGCGTGACCTGCGGAACCGCAAGACGAAGCTCCTTTAACTTCTCTACCTGGGAAAAGATCTCGCGGGGCGTGCCCTCCATGGCTATTTTCCCGTGATCCATGACGAAGACCTGATCGGCATGAACGATCTCCTCCATGTAATGCGTGATCAGAATGACCGTCACGCCCTCGACCTGATTGAGTCCCCGCGCCGCGCGAATAACCTCCCTGCGGCCGTTGGGATCGAGCATGGCCGTGGGCTCATCCAACACGATCACCTTCGGGTGCATGGCCAGGACGCCCGCGATGGAGACGCGTTGCTTTTGTCCGCCGGAAAGCCTATTGGGCGAATGCTTGCGATATTCATACATGCCCACGGCCCTCAGACTCTCCTCCACGCGCTCCCAGATCTCCTTGGTGGGTACGCCCATGTTCTCAGGTCCAAAGCCCACGTCCTCCTCGACCACCTGCCCGATGATCTGATTGTCGGGGTTTTGGAAGACCATGCCGGCGCGCTGGCGGACCTCCCAGAGATTCTCTTCCTGCGCCGTGTCCAGGCCGTCCACCCAGACCGTCCCCTCCTTGGGCGAGAGAATGGCATTGATATGCTTTGCAAGCGTCGACTTTCCCGAGCCGTTATGCCCTAGGATGGCAATGAAGGTCCCCTCCTTGACGTCCAGTGAGACATGGTCCACCGCGGTGGTATAGCCCTCCACGTTCCCTTCCTCGTCGTGCCGCTCATATTTATATACAACATTATCCGCCTTAACGATATTCATTCCGTCATCCCTATGTTACCTTTTCCAAGGTTGCTTTGATCCATTACGAGTTTTGTTTACGAATCCCGGCCCTTCCAAACTTGCACTCTAAGATATTTTACGCACCGCTACACATATCTCGTCCACGCAAAAATATGGAAATCTCTCCGCAAGGACCTTACGAACAAGCTCTTTTACACCATCCTTAAAGGCAGCCGAAGGCATAGTGAATTGTGGATCAAGTTCCTTCATCCGATCATATACTTCGTCATCCAACTCGCTTAGCAGGGACATGTTCATGTCCCCAAGTTGCTGATAACGTAGTTCCACGTACACTTGATAAAGCTCCTGCCCCAGCGGCTCTATCATCTTGTTCATCCTGTAAAAGCGATCCGTGCATTGCAGGAGATACTCGTCCCATTCCTCGTCTGCCTGATCCATTTCCTCATCAGAAAGCCTCTCGAAGGTTTCGATCTTGTAATGAACATAAACCTCCTCCGCCTTCTTTACTTTGATCTCAGGACCGCGGTCTACGTCAATCTTCACCTTATCGGAAGAAGCACATTCCTCCAGTTCCTTTTGAAACTGTTTTTGGAGGACAATGGACCTGGCAATCCAAGTGATTGCCACAATGCCTAGCAACGCCGCCAGGATCCAGTCAACAAAGGCTGCCCTGTCGTTCATGAGCTTCATGTCATGAATACCATTGCCGATCATGAGAAAAACGGCGAGCCCGCCCACCAAAGCTACAATGAGCATGGTTTGTCCTGACAGCATCAGGGCATACTTTTTGTTTTCACGAACCGCCCGCTCAGCAGCTCGCTCACGCAAAATGCGTTCCCCCTCATCCAATGTCTTTTGTACGTCTTCCCGAATATGAAATTCATACTCCTTCTTCTCACTCATGTCATCCTGCCTTTATGTGCTTTTTCGCGTGAAAAAGCGTCCAAAACAATGCCCTAAGTGCCATCAAATAACCTGCACCAACTCGCAGTTCTTGCAGAGCGTCTCCCAAAAGCGCTCCAGCGGTATGTTCCGATAACGGTTGATGATCGCCGTGTTCATGGCACCGTGCCCAACGATCAGTACGTTCTTACCCTCAGCCACCAAGGGCTCTGCCACCTCGCGCAGGAACTGTCCCGTTCGTTCAAAGAGCTCCTCAAAGCTCTCCGCGCCGCCCTCCGCGACGTAATTCGCCGGATCCTTGAACATCTTATAGGCCGGGCAATCCGGTTTCTCGAAGATGTGATCCACGCCCTCAGAAGGCCCAAAGCCCATCTCGCGCAGACGGTCGTCCACGATCATGGGCACGTCCCTGCCCTCTAAAAAGATTTCTGCCGTCTCCCTCGCCCTTTGCAGCGGAGAGACAAAGCACACGTCCAATGGAATGTCTTTATATTTTTTCGCGGCTTCCCTGGCCATCTCCCGCCCTTCCTCATTCAGGGGAATGTCCGTTCCGCCCTGCAGACGATACTGCTCATTCCAGTCCGTCCTGCCGTGTCTCATCAGGTATAACATTGCCTAACTTTCCTCTCCAATTCGCAGATATAATATTATAACACTTTTTTTCGCAAAACGAAATAAAATTTTACTAACATTAAAAAGACCATGGATTGCGATTTCTGCAGCAGGGTGGGTCCGCGGGTCCCATCCCTGAACAAAAAAACCGCACGTAGTAAATAATTGGGGGCCCCAGGCGGCCCCCACCCGGAAAAACGACGCCCCCCAGGGCCGAACCAAGC
>CAMZDG010000014.1 GCA_947305245.1 uncultured Lachnospiraceae bacterium | reverse complement strand
TGCGGATGTTGATGGGAATGCCCTGCTGACGCACGGGGAAGATCGCATCCTCATGAAGTACGCCTGCGCCCATGTAGGAAAGCTCTCTCAGCTCCCTGTAGGTGATCACGTCGATGCCGACAGGATTCTTGATAATACGGGGATCCGCGATGAGGAAGCCTGATACGTCCGTCCAGTTCTCATATACGTCCACCTTGGCAGCCTTTGCCACGATGGAACCCGTCACGTCGCTACCGCCGCGGGAGAAGGTCTTTACGGAGCCGTCCTTCTTTGCGCCGTAGAAACCGGGAACGACTGCGGTTTTATGGCCAGCGAGCTCCTTGGAAAGCACCTCGTTGGTGGTCTCCGGATCGAAGTTGCCCTCCTCGTCAAAGAAGATCACCTTCGCCGCGTCGATAAAGTCATATCCGAGATAATTCGCCATCACGATGCCGTTCAGATATTCGCCGCGGGATGCCGCGTAATCCTTGCCGGCCTTAGCCTTAAACTGCTTTTCGATGGTCTCGAATTCCTTGTCCAAAGAAAGCTTTAAGCCAAGCCCGTCAATGATCTCCTGATATCTCTCATGAATGGCTGCAAGCTCCTTCGAAAAGTCCTGATCCTTCTCTGCAAGGTCATAGCATGCATACAGCATGTCGGTCACCTTCGTGTCTGCCTTGAATCTCTTTCCGGGCGCGGACGGAACCACAAATCTGCGATCCTTGTCTGCGCGGATGATCTTGCCCACCTTCTCAAACTGCTCTGCGCTGGCGAGGGAACTCCCGCCAAACTTTACTACCTTAGACATTTCTTTCTTTTCTCCTTCGAACTCTCTTATAATATTACCCCAGACGAATGGTGCCAAGCACCAGGTCTCCGAGGCCCTCTGCCACCTTCTCGAACGCGTCCTGCTTCATGGGCTTGGTGAAGTATGCCAGATCCTCGTCCCTGCCCGGAAGCTCCATGATCTCACCGTCCGGAAGCACTGCCTCAAGCGCTTCCTTTGCGCTCTTTTTCGCACGAATATAATAAGCATAGGAATGCTTGCCTGCATCCAGAACCTGTGCCTCCTCAGCGTCCCAGAAGCACGGGATCTCCTTGCCAAGGTGACGCGCACAGTCGATCACGTCGCCCACCACGGCGCTGGCGGTCGCAAGCTTGCCTGCGCCCTTGCCGTAGAACATTGCCTCGCCGAGCATGTTGCCCTTCACGAGAATGGCGTTGAATACCATGCTCACCATCGCCAGAGGATTCTCCTTATCCAGCATCACGGGGCTCACCATTGCCTCGAGGGTATTCTCATCGATCATCTTCGCACGCGCCAGGAGCTTGATGGTCCTGCCTGCTGCCTTCGCATAATCAAAATCCGCGGGAACGATCTTCGTGATGCCCTCGGTGGGGATCTTCTCGAAATCCACGTTCTTGCCCATCATCAGGGAGGACAGGATCGCGATCTTTCTGCAGGCGTCATAGCCTTCCACATCCGCCTCGGGATTGCGCTCCGCATAGCCCTTTTCCTGCGCCCTTGCGAGCACCTTGTCGAACTCAGCGCCCTCGCGCTCCATCTTCGTCAGAATGTAGTTTGTCGTGCCGTTTAAGATGCCAGTGATGGCCTCTACCTTCTCCGCGGTCAGGCAGTCATTCAGCGGACGGATGATCGGGATGCCGCCGCCAACGCTCGCCTCAAAGAGATAATTGCAGCCATTTGCATGCGCCAGCTTTATCATCTCAGGGCCGTACTTTGCCACCATCTCCTTGTTGGAGGTGCAAACGCTCTTGCCCCTCTCCAGAGCTGCCTTCGTGTAATTATATGCAGCTTTCGTGCCTCCCATGGTCTCGCAGACGATCTTGACCTCCGGATCCTCCAGGATCACGTTCACGTCATGCACCACCTTCGACTCATAGGGATCGCCAGGGAACTCGCGAAGATCCAGAATATAAGCGACCTCGATCTCCTCTCCGGCCTTCTTGCTCACCTGCGCCTTATTCTTCTCGATCACTTCCACGACGCCGCTTCCCACGGTACCATATCCAAACACTGCAACCTTGATCATACTCTCTCCTCACGCCTTCTATATTCTGCTAATTCTATTTCATCCTAACCACAAGGGACAATGCACCGTAACCTCGCCCGAGTTCTGACCTTACTCCTTAGACAGTACCTTTACCCTGTGGACTCCGGGCATCCCTTCCATGAGTTCCAACATTCCGGAGATGTCCTGCGTGGTCTCCAGGATCTGGATGCTCAGCGTCAGCGACGCCATCCCTCCGATGGGAATACTCTGATGGATGGTCAGAATGTTCGCCCCGTACTGCGCCACGAGCTTGAGCACGTCCGACAGGATCCCGGGCTTATCCTCCATCTGGAACAGGAGCGTCACCGTGGTTCCCTTGGCATTCTCATGAAATTCAAAAATGTCGTCCTTATACTTATAAAACGAACTCCGGCTGATCCCTACGGCGTCCACCGCCTCCTGAATGGTAGGCACCTTCTCGGATTCGATGAGGCGCTTCGCCTCCACCACCTTGAGGAGCACCTCAGGAACGGCCTTTTTTCGTACCACGTAGTACCCGGCATCATTTGCTGGCATTTTCCATCCTCCCGCCTATTCTCCCGCCGCGTCCATCCGGCGAAAGCGACTCCCAAAACACTCTGAACGTTTTTCTGGGAAAGACAATTGTATGCTAACGAAAGATATTCTAACACAGCGCCCGCGAATACGCAAGACGTTAAAAGGTACAAAAAAACTAAGACCCTGCGCGGGGTCTTAGTAATATTGCCTAACGAATTAACACGGGGCGGGGTTGCGGATGTCTGTATTACGCTTTACCGCGCGAAGTAACATACTCCGAGTAGCTCATGCCGGCGTATTTTTTGAAGCACCGTCCGAAGTAGTTGGGATCGGGGACGCCCACCTCTGCCGAGGCCTGGAACATCTTCTTACCGGCTTCCGCAAGGCGCATGGCCTTCTCCATTCTGCATTCCGTCAGGTACTCCACAAAGTTCTTTCCCGTCTCCTGCTTGAACTTCCTGGACAGGTAGCTGGCGCTGAAGCCGAACTGCTCCGCCACGGACGCGAGATTGATCTTGGAATCCGTATAGCTGGTCTCGATGAATTTCTTGATCTGCTCCATTGTGCTTTGTTCCATCTCGGGCCCGTTCATGCTCTCGCTCTCTCCCTCGACGTCGAGGGTCTCGTCGAGGCGCTTCTTCACGCGCTCCAAAACCGTCGTGATCTCCGAGCGGACCATGGGCTTTAGCATGTACTCAAAGACCGGGAGACTTACGCACTTCCGCGCATATTCAAACTGATCCAGCGCCGTCATAATGATGATGACAAGCTTTGGATATCTCGCCGTGGCAACCTCCGTGAACTCGATCCCGTTCATAAAGGGCATGGAGATGTCCACGAACGCAATGTCAGGCTTCATTTCGTCTATGACGTTGATGGCCTCGATGCCGCTGGCAGCTTCGCCCACCACTTCCATGTTCAGGCTCTCCCAGTTGATCGACGCCCGCATCAGCTTTCTCGCCGACTGTTCATCATCTATGAGCATCACTCTGTATTTTCTCATATTACCTCATCCTTGTCCTTCCGTCTTGCCTGCTCCCGCGCAAGGCGCTTGTTCTTACGCGCCTCGCCGCGCGGCTTCTTGCGTTCCGTCCTTCCCTGCACTTTGCTGCTTTCCCTGGAAGCCTGCATGATCCTCTCCATCGTTGCCTCGCGCCTTGCTTCTTTTGTAAGCCCCTGCGGGATGATGAACTCGACCTCCGTATATTCGCCTTCCTCGCTTCGGATCTTTACCACGTCCTCATCATCGCAGAAGTACCGGATTCTCTCAATGGTCCCGCGAAGTCCAAAGCTCTCGGCCGGATCGGAGGAGACCTCTCCCTCATCTCCCTCGCGTTTTAGCAGCACCTTGTCGATCTGTTCCTGAGACATGCCGACGCCGGTATCTCGCACATAGACGTGCAGGATTCCGTCCTTTAGGCGGCTGGTGATCTTAATGGTTCCCTCTTCCCCCTTTAAGCGGATGCCGTGGTAGATACTGTTCTCCACCAGCGGCTGAAGGATCAGCTTTGGGATGATGCACTCCTTCGTGTCCTCCGCAATGTCATATTCATCGTTTAAGATGTCCCCGTAGCGAAGCTTTTGCAGGGACAGGTAGTCCTGCACAATGCAGATCTCACGCTTTAGCGGGATCTCACGGTCTCCCTTGCTCAAGAAGTTCCGGTAAAAGCTCCCCAGCGTCTCCAAGGCTGCATGCACGTCGTCCGCGCCGGCATCCATCGCAAGGAACCCGATGGTCTCCAGGGAGTTATACAGGAAGTGCGGCTTGATCTGCTCGTGCAGCACGCGCATCTCCGCCTTCTGCAGCGTCTTTTCCTTCTCGATCAGTCGCTTGATCAGATCATTTACGTGATCGATCATGTTATTATATCCGTCCTCCATGAGGGCGATCTCGTTCTGCACGGATACCACGTTCACGCGCTCCAGCTTTCCCTCTTCCCGGTTCTTTTCCATGGCATGGGTCAGCTCGAATACGGGTCCGGTGATGTTTCTCGAAATGAAGGCGCCCGCGACGAACGCCGCGATCACGATGGTGAGGAGCAGCACCGTCAGTACGTAGCCCGCCTCGAAGGGCACGTTCCCAGAGCCCAGGGGTCTCGAATGAAGGATGATCAGCGGCATGCCCTCCACGCGGCATCCAGAGATCAAAACAGGCACTCCTCCCATGTCTTCTCTGGTCTTGTGGACGATCTTTTCGCTGGCATAATCCGTGTCATAATACTTCATCAGGGAAATGTCGCCTGCCAGGTATTGCCGGTCCTGCGACAGGATGCAGACGCTGTCATTCTTCGTCGCAAGGATCTCCTTGACCAGCACCGCGGAGGAAATGTTCATCAAAAGGACGCCCGTCCTCTGCTGCGACAAAAGGTCATAAATGGCACGGCCGATGGTGATCACCGCTTTGCCATTTTCCTTAAAGATCGTGTTGTTTGCGTTGATGGAGATCGTGGCGCGGCCAAGATGCGCCCTGATGTCCGCTGTCCATTCATCCTCCGCCATTCTGTCATAATCAAAGATATACGCGGCACGGTTCGTCGCAAGGTGCTGTCCGTCCTCCCGGAATACGAAGACGCAGTCCACGTTCTCGGTTACGTTCAGGATGTCAAAGATGCCGTTACGGCTGTCGTTGATCATGTCCCTGTCGATCTCGGAGCGTTCCGCGCGAAGGAATTTCACCACGCGTTCCTCCACCATGATCAGGCGGGACAGCTCTTTATATCCCTGAATATCCGTCTGAATGCCGTTGGAGACACTGTTCACGAGGTTTTCCGATTCTCTCACGGCGGAGTCCATGCGCTCCTTGCGCGCGAAATAATAAACGGAGATCAGGAAGGAGATGGAAATGATAAAGATGATGCAACCGATCATCAGACGCAGTCTGGCCGTAAGGGACCATCTGTGCTTCCCACCCTTGAATTTCTTCTCTGCAGTTTTCGCGATTGCCTCCTGCTCCCTGGTCACTTTCGTATCTCCCTCATGGTACGTCCATTTATACCCGTATATATCTTAGCACTTTTTTTGTCAACTGGCAAATATTTCGGCAAAAAGAAAAGAGCAGACCATTCGATCTGCCCTTTTCCATTCATTTATTAAGGGATGATTAGTTCACAAAGGTTAACCCTTCACTGCACCTGCGATAAAGCTCTCCTGGATGTTTTTGCTCATGAAGATGTAGGTCAACAGCGTAGGGAAGGTTGCGATTACCAGTGCCGCACCGATGGGACCCCAGTCAGTGGTATGCTGTCCGGACAGAGCCTGGATACCAACGGGCAAGGTCTTGAGTGCGTTCTTGCTGATAAATACGTTCGCAAACATCAGCTCGTTCCAGCACTGCAGGAAGGTGTAAATACTGATGGTTGCAAGTGCGGGCTTCATCAGAGGAACAATGATCATGCCGAAGGTCTGCCACAGTCCGCAACCATCAATCTTCGCTGCTTCATCCAGATCCTTCGGGATATCATTCATGAAGCCCGTGCAGATCAGGATGGCCATGGACAGTGAGAATGCGGAATACGGTACGATCAGGGACCAATAGGAATTCAGCATGTGTGCCTTGCTCAGGGTGATGAAGATAGGCACGATGGATGCATGGATGGGGATCGTGATACCTAACATGAAGAAGCTGTAGGTCAACTGACTTCCCTTCCAGATGATACGGGTGATGGCATAGGTTGCCATCAAGGCTGCGATCAGTGAGATCAGAATGGCTGCAACCGTCACGATGATACTGTTCAAGAAATAACGGGGCATGTTACCGGTGGTCATTGCCCTCTGGTAGTTGGACCAGAGCCAATCCCTGGGGAGACCCATTACATTCATGCCGTATACTTCCTCGTTGCTCTTTAAGGAGAAAGTGAACATCCAATAAATCGGGAACAGATCGATCATGGCCCAGATCACTAAACCAATATAGATCAGCGTCTTCACAACCTTATTTGTTTTTCCAACCTGGTATTGATCCAGGCTATACGCATTAAGTGTGTTTTTTTCTGCCATAATACTCTCTCTCCTTAAATGCCGCACTGATGAGCAATGCAAAGGCAAAACATAACAGGATCATCAAAACGGCGATCGTACTGCCCATGCCGTAGCGGTTACGCAAGAACAGCATGTTGATCATCAAAGTACTCGGCACCTCTGTTGCATGCAAAGGACCGCCCTCGGTCAAGACGTAGATCAAGTCGAAGGATTTCAGGGAACCCGTTACGGCGAAGATTACGCTCACGCGAAGGATGTTCTTGATGCAAGGGATCACGACGTACCAGTCTACCTGTGCGTCCGTTGCGCCGTCCAGCTTCGCTGCTTCACGAAGCTCCGGTGAAACGCTGCGAACGCCTGCATACATCAGAAGCATGTGATAACCAACGTACTGCCACAGAGTCGGAATAAATACGCACCAAAGGGCGGATTTCACGTTCCCCAGCCAGCCTCCTAACGGCATCGCACCTTCGATGCCCATAAGAGACAGAACCGCATTCAGGATACCGTAATCCGGGTTGTAGATCTTACGCCACAACTGACCGATAACCACGGTGGAAATCAGCACGGGCATAAAATAGATGGAGAGGAATGCTCTCTCACCCTTGATCCCCTTACCAAGCATCAGAGCCAGGCCCAGGGACAGGGGCAACTGCAGGAATACGGAAAGAATAGCCAGCAACAGGGAATTGCCCAAGGCTTTCCAGAAACTGATGGAGCCGCTGGTGAAAAGTTCAATATAGTTCTTTATCCCATAGAAAGGCATGTTTGTGGTAGATACGCTTCTAAGATCAAAGAAGCTGTAGTACGCGGACATGAAGATGGGATAAATAAGCACGCCTACGAACAAAAGAAGCGCAGGCAACAAAAAGAAGAAAATTGTGACGTTCTTATATATTTTATCTCTCATTTTCGATATGTTACCTTCCGGTGAATTAAAAACGCGGTCTTTCCGGCTCCCCTTACGGAGAAACGGGAAAGACCGCAATTCATTATTACGTTAAATGGCTAGGACAGAGATTATCTGATGTCCTTGGAAAGGCCCTTGATGAAGCCTGCGCCATCGATCTGGCATCCGTAAACCTGTGCAACGTAATCAAGATAGGTGTTAGCCTCGTCAGCGTTCATAGCGGTATCACCGAACAGAACGTAGCTGTCAGCCTTAGCGCAGATCTCGGAAACGGCCTGGGTCAGACCATTCACGGAGCTGGTGTCACCATAAGGCGTCCAAGCAGGAAGTCCACAACCATCAAGATAACCATAGTGGCAGATCTTCTTACCAAGTTCGAAGGTGTACTTAGCAGCTGCTGCAGCGTTCTTGGAGGAAGCTGCTACTGCAAGGGTATCAGAAGGACCACCGATGAGCTGGCCAAGCTTAGCTGCGCCGCTGTTGATAACAGGGAACTCAGCAACCTTTACCTTCGGGAAGAAGTTAGGATCGTTTGCGAAGTCTGCGCAGTTCCAAGTACCATTCATGTAGAATGCATACTTACCAGCCATGAAGTTATTCTTAACTTCGTCGTTCTTCAGGGAGATACCGTTGGGATCGAAGTAACCGTCGTTAACCATCTTCTGGAAGGTATCAACAGCCTTACCAACTTCTGCGTTATTCCAGGTAGCTCTGCCCAGGAAGATGTCGTTCAGCGCGTCAGCACCAACGGACTTCTCAATAACGGACTCAAGATACTCGGTTACGCACCAGGTCTCAGAACCAGCACATCCGAAAGGAATGATTCCCTTAGCCTTCAGAGCGTCGCAGCAAGCGATGAACTCATCATAGGTGCCAGGGATCTCGGTGTAACCTGCTTCCTTCAGCAGATCCATGTTAGCGAACAGACCAACGATGTTCATGGTCAGAGGCACGCCGTAGTGCTTTCCGTTGTAGGTGGAGTTGCCCATCATAACCTCGGGAAGCTCGCTCTTGTATGCCTGATAGGTGTCATCCAGGCAGTAAACCTTACCAGCGTTTACGAAGTCGCCAAGGAATGCGCAGGACCAGGTAAAGAAGATGTCAGGAAGCTCGTCTGCTGCAACGGCTGCCTTGATCTTGGTCTTGTAGGACTGGTTCTCAAATGCTTCCCAGTTCAGGGTGATGTCAGGATACTCAGCCTTCATTTCCTTGATAGCTTCCTCATAGGAATGACGGTTGGAATCGCTCTCGGTAGCGATACACCACATGTTCAGGGTGATCTTCTCGCTCTTCAGATCAGTGTTGTTGCTTCCGGAACCGGAACCGCTGTTGGTGTCTTTTCCGCAGGCTGCCAGAGACAGGATCATTGCGCTTGCGAGCAGAGTAGCTGCAACTTTTTTCAGTTTCATAATACTTTCTCCTCCTTTAATCATTGCGTGAATAGGTTTTCCCCACACACAGTAACTATATATCATAGGCGCTATGCCTTATGACCAGGTTCAGTGCCCCAAAGGGGCGAGTTGGGTATTTTGCTTATTTTTTGGTTACCTGAGTTGTCACCATCGGCCAGGGATACTCAACGAGAAGTTCGGATCCGTTTCGGGTGTAATAGATGTACGTGTCCTCGAAGTGATCATTGTACATCAGCTTGATGGTACCCTTATCGGCTTCCTCAAGGAAGTGTCCGGGGAAGTATCCGTCCTCCATAAAAGTTCCCTTCTCTGTAAACTCATAGGACAATCGGTCTTCCGGCCCACCTTTCCAAACGCCCACTATGCCCTCTGGCTCCCCCAAGCCGTCATAGTGATAGGTGGTCTGCTCATAAAGGAGCATGCCTTCCTTCGTCATCGCGAAGCGTATCTTTAGGCTTTCTTTCTTGTCGTTTGTCAGCGTGATGAATTGATCATCCTTGGAATACGTGTATTCCTGCCCTTTGTAGATCGCCTTTCCGTCACCTTGCAGCCGTAAGATTTCTTTTTCAGGTTCATGTACGTAGGCCCAGCTCTCTGCCGGAACCTCTTCTTCGGTCGGTTTCTTACTGCATGCGGCTAATGCCAGACAGATCAGCAAACATCCCAGGGCAATTCGGCTAATTTTCTTCATTCTTTTCACGCCTTCATCCTTCTGCAAAAAATATACAAAATACCCCATAAGAAATATTCACCTTGTACAAAGTATAAATCAGCACTATTTTGAAGTAAATGGAATTCTTTTACATCAACAAGCATCTTTTTTACCTTTTTCACGCATTTGAACAATAGCAGACGTTTTTTTACGCGTTTCTTTGTGGATATTGTAGAGAATGCACTTTTCTCCCTCTTTCAGTTTCCCGTGAATCTGTACAAAAAAACTCCGCCGGGCCCGTCACCCGTCGGAGTTTTGTCGGTCATGATAACATTGATGAAAATACTTAGATCAAAGGATACTTGTCGGTCAGGGTCTGCACGATGGCTCTTGCCTCGGGCACCTTCTCCTCGCCGCCCTTGATCACCATGGCGATCGCCTCTGCGATCTTGTCCATGTCCTCGGTGTTCATGCCTCTCGAGGTTACTGCAGGCGTTCCAAGACGGATGCCGCTGGTCACGAAAGGAGACTGAGGATCGTTGGGGATGGTGTTCTTGTTACAGGTAATGTGTGCCTGATCGAGAAGCTTCTCGATGGCCTTACCGGTCAGTCCGAAGTTGGTCAGGTCAACCAGCATCAGATGATTGTCGGTGCCGCCGGACACGATCTTGATGCCGCGGCTCATCAGGCCCTTGCAAAGTGCCTGAGCGTTGTCAACGATGTTCTTCTGATATACCTTGAAGTCATCGGACAGAGCTTCCTTGAAGCATACAGCCTTTGCTGCGATCACGTGCATCAGGGGGCCGCCCTGGATGCCAGGGAAGATTGCCTTGTTGAAGTTGAATTTATCAGCTGCTTCCTTGTTGCAGAGGATCAGGCCGCCTCTGGGTCCGCGCAGGGTCTTGTGCGTCGTGGTGGTCACAACGTCTGCGTAAGGAATGGGTGAAGGATGAAGTCCTGCTGCCACAAGGCCTGCGATGTGCGCCATGTCAACCATGAGAACTGCGCCAACCTCGTCAGCCACCTCGCGGAATTTCTTGAAGTCGATGGTTCTCGCATATGCGGATGCACCTGCGATGATCAGCTTCGGCTTTGCCTCCAGGGCGATCCTGCGAAGCTCGTCATAATCGATAAAGCCCTCGTCATTTACGCCGTAAGGCACGATCTTAAAGTACTTACCGGACATGTTCACGGGTGAACCGTGGGTGAGGTGTCCGCCGTGAGCAAGGTTCATGCCCATGATGACGTCGCCGGGGTTGCATACTGCAAACTGCACTGCCATGTTTGCCTGTGCGCCGGAATGAGGCTGCACGTTGGCGTAATCACATCCGAAGAGCTCCTTTGCGCGCTCGATGGCCAGCGTCTCAACAACGTCAACGCAGTCGCATCCGCCGTAATATCTCTTTCCGGGATAACCTTCCGCATACTTGTTGGTCAGAGGGCTGCCCATTGCTGCCATCACTGCCTTGGAAACCCAGTTCTCCGACGCGATCAGCTCGATGTGGCTGTTCTGACGTGCCTGCTCGTCCACAATGGCCTGGGCGATCTCGGGATCCACGCTTCTTACTTCATCCAAAGAATACATGTTTTTTCCTCCTGCATATTATATCAATTTTGTTTTTTACAAAATGTTCCTAGACATCATACCATAATTTTCCGAATTTGCAAAGACTTTCCTGCGGCAATGCGCTAAACTTTCCATTTTCCGTCCCGGCAACATCTTAGGTATTATAAACCTCTCTCCAGATGATCGGGATCATCTTCTCATGCCACTCGGGCTTGACCAGATAATACAGGAAGCTGTCGATCAGCCGGCGCGGCGGATAGCTTCTTCCGTCCAGCTTAAAGTGCTGAAAGCCTGCTGCCTTATATTTCCCATAGACCATTTCCGTGGAGATAAAGGATTTGTTCTTCTTGATCTGCCAGAACTCGCGCGCGATGTTCATGCACGGCTTCCACTCGGGATCGGAGAACTCCAGCTGCGCCCTTCCCTGCACCACGTAATGTGCGCGCCTTCTCGGGCAGTTGTCCTCGCAGAAATGATCCACGATCAGCTCCATGCGGTCCTTGTGATCCAGTGAGAAGAGCTCCTCCGTGTTGTTCAGCGCGGAGTCGATCACGACGATGGCATAATCCTTCTCCATCTCCGCCTTGATGTCCTCGAGCTTGTCCAGACACTTGGTCGTGGAAGAGATCAGCGGATACTTGGGATAATTCTTCCGCATATACTCCTCCAGAATCGGAGAATTCACAAGCACCTCATTCTTGCCGCCGTCCGCCATCTCCAGACAAAGATTACAGAAGGTGTCATTTAAATGCTTCTCCTCGATGAGCGGGTTCGTAAAGGTAAAGCGCACCGCGATGTCCCTGGAATTCAGGTTCTCGATCACCGCCTTCATGTCCGGCTTCTTGCAGGAGCCAAGGACCACTCTTCCGCCGTTCCAGATGGAGCCGGGAAAGCAACCATACGCCGATGCGATCTTCGCCCCCTCATAAAAGCACTCCGGGGTTGCCTGCTGCAGATCCGCCAGAAAGCAGATCAGCTTCACGTTGGTATAAAAATCGGGCAAATAAAAATTTGTGCTCATTTCTCAAATCCCTTTCTTTCGATAAAATTACGCGAAAACAGTATATCAAATATTTCATGATTATGCAATGAACAAGAAGCATTTCCGTGAACAAGAATCATTTCTAAATAGTTTATTAAGTTTATTAAGAAAGAAAAAAGACTTTCCAAAATATATTGACAACAAATTAACAGGTGTTATACTAACGCTAGATTTGGAGATGATGCTATGAGAGAACGAATATTAAATTACTTCCACGACAAAACAAAACGGCAGGTCCTTTGGAACCAATATAAGCACTTGATCCCACTGGCTGCCTATATGCTTTTTTACATGGCCTGGTGGTCGCATCTGGAGGACACGGTGACGACGAACTTCCGCGTCATCCACATGGGTATCGATGACCACATCCCCTTCCTGGAGATCTTCATCATCCCGTACGTCGCATGGTTTGCCTATGTTTCCCTGACGGTGCTGGCCCTGTTCTTCCGCGACGAGACCAAGAGGGATTACTACCGCTGCCTGATCTTCCTGTGCACCGGCATGACACTGTTTCTCCTGGTGTCAACCTTCATGCCCAACGGACATCAGCTGCGTCCCGTCATGATGCCGCGTGACAACGTGTTCACCCGCATGATCGCCGCCCTCTGGCGCACCGACACGCCTACGAACCTTTGGCCCAGCATCCACGTATATAACTCCCTGGGAGCGCATTTCGCCATTGCAAAGAGTAAGGCCTTTGAGAACCACAGGTTCCTGCGCGCCGGCTCCCTGATACTGGCAATGTCCATTATCCTGTCCACCATGTTCATCAAGCAGCATTCCTTCTTTGACGTGATGACTGCCGTGTTCCTTGCGATCGTGATGTACGTCATCGTATATAAGCGCAAGCAGGAAGTATAACTACTGAAAGACCAAATTGTCCTGCAAATATAGTGCAGGCAAAATGCATAATGCAAAGAAAACAGTAGGAAAAACCCGCATCATAAAAGCCTCGGATCCACGTGGATCCGGGGCTTTTCCTATGTTCTCAGTTCTCAAATTAATTGAACTTGAAGATCTTCTGGCAGAGATGATAGAACCACACGCAGAAGCACCTTCCGGGCTTTCCGGGCAGATGCAGGAAGATCCCGAGAATGCCTCGCCGCATGGCGCCATAAAGCTTTCCGTCCGCCTCCTTCAGATAATTCCAAAGCTCCGTCTTCTTTTGAAGACTCTCCTCTCCCCCCTCGCGGATGAGCAGGATGGAGGAGACCGCCAGGATGATCTCAAGGTAATTCTTCATATATTGATACAGGTGCCTTTGCTCCCGGATCTCGGGATGCGCCACCATATAATCGATCATCAGCTTGTTCACGCGGATCTGCTGGTCCACTCGCGAGATCATGACGGACTCGTTCACGGACTGATCCGCACGCCCTATGTAATAGCGGTAGAAATTCACGTCGAGATAATACATCCTCTCAACGAACGGCAGCGGCTCAAACACGTAGAGATTGTCCACGTAGAAGGTATGCTCCGGCAGCCGAAGCCCGCAGTCCCGAAGCATCTGCGTGCGAAAGATCACCGAATGCATCAGAATGTAATGCCCCTTCTTGAAATGCCCGCATTCCTCCCAGGAAAAGACCCGGTCCGACGGAAGGCTGTTGCGATATTGCATGACCTTCTTTTTCTTTTCGCCTTCCTTATCATAAACGAAATTGCTGATCAGCATGTCCAGCGGCTGCGCCTCCCCGGAGTACTCACGCAGCTTTTCCAGGATCTTTAAGTAAGCGCTCTTTTTCACCCAGTCGTCGCTGTCCACCACCTTAAAGTAAAGCCCCGTGGCATGCTCCAGACCGGTATTGACCGCGGAACCGTGCCCGCCGTTTTCCTTATGGATCGCCTTAATGACGGTCGGATGCTTCGCGGCATATTCGTCCGCGATCTTCGCCGTATTGTCCTTCTGGGAACCGTCGTCCACGATCAGGATTTCTACCTCTTCCCCTCCCACGAGCAAAGATTCAATGCATTTTGCCATATATCCCTCCGAATTGTAACAGGGGATGGCAATGGATAACAGCTTCATGTTTCTCTTTTGTCCTCCAAAATCAAGTTTTTTCCTCTTTGCATGGACAAAGCCCTTGCATAATATTCATAAGCGGACGGGATGGGGAATCGTTCCCTCGTCTCCGTCGGCGCCACGTAGATCCAGTCCTTTACCTCTTCTCCGAAGCCCTTTCCCTCCAGCTCATCGACCCGGACAAGGAAGCCCTGCATGTGCCATTCCTTATGCGTGAAAACATGCTTTGCCTCTCCCATGGGCTGAATGCGAAGCACCTTCATCCCATGATCACGCAGGTACCGTACGACCTCCTTTTGCGAAACCTTTCCGGGCAGGCACGGGAACTCATACATCCCGGCCAGAAGCCCCTTCGCAGGGCGCTTTCTGAGGGCGATCTTCCCCTCATCCCGAACGAGCAGCACGGTCTTTTCTTCCGAAGTCCTTGCCTTCTTAGCGTCCTTTCGGGGATACGCTTCCTCCGCGCCGTTTGCATGCGCAATGCAAAGCTTCGCCAAGGGACAGGCCTCACACTTTGGCGTTCCGTTTGGCAGGCAGACACAGGCACCGATCTCCATCATGGCCTGATTGAAATCTCCCGGGCGATCCGTTGGCATTGCCTCTTCCAGTTCTTCCTCCACGGCCTTTTTCACCTTCTCGTCCGAGATGGAGCGCTCATCCGCGCGAAGCCTCGAAAGAACCCGAAGCACGTTCCCGTCCACGGCAGGCTTACGGATCTGAAATGCAATGGAAGCAATGGCTCCCGCCGTATAATGACCAATCCCCGGAAGCGCCAAAAGCGCGTCATAATCCGCAGGCATCTCTCCCCCGTGACGCTCCGTCACGATGCGGGCTGCCTTCTGCAGATTTCTGACGCGGTTATAATATCCCAAGCCTTCCCAGAGCTTTAGGAGATCCTCCTCCTGCGCCGAGGCAAGCGCCGCAATGCTTGGCAGTGCCTTCATAAAACGCTCATAATACGGCTTTACGGCCTCTACGCGAGTCTGCTGGAGCATGATCTCCGAAACCCACACCCTGTAAGGAGAAGCATCCTCCCTCCAAGGCAAAATCCGCTTGTTCTCATCATACCATGAAAGAAGCGGATTTGAAATTCGTTTTAGGCTTTCAGTTTTAAATTCTTCCTTAAGATTTCCTAAATTATCCTGTTTTGCAGTTTGTTTCTTCATTCGGCAAAAGCGTTCTCTTTCTGTTTCGATAAGGCACTCTGGCGGCGGGAACTGCCTGTGATGCGCTGGCAGTGTGCACGGTCTGATCGTCAAAGAAGATCTGTGCCCCGAAGGCCCTCAGGATTTCCTTCTTCTCCAGTCCGCCAAGGAAAAATGCCTCGTCCACCCTTACGTTCCAGGAACGGAGCGTCCGGATCACTCGCTCATGCGCAGGGGCGCTTCGCGCCGTCACAAGGGCCGTACGGATCGGGCAATCCTCCACGCCCAGCTCCCGCTGAAGATCCGAAAGCTTCCTAAGAAAATTGGCAAAGGGTCCTTCCGCAAGCGGCGTCTCCGCCAGGACGCGCTCATTCTCCTCGAACGCCTGCAGACCCTTTTCCTGAAAGATCTGTTCTGATTCATCCGTGAACAGGACCGCATCTCCGTCGAAGGCAATGCGGATGCGGTCAGGCCGCCTCTTCACCTCCGGGAAATCCTTGATCTTCGTCACGTGCTCCGTGCAGATGATCCCGGCAGCAATCCCGCTGTCCACGGCCGACTGCACGTCATCTTCATAAGCGGACAGGAAAAGATCCGTCCGAAATGCATTCAGATAAGGTGCCAGGGAAGCCCCGCTGACAAGAACCGCCCTGGTGATGGGCAGGCCATAATGCTCAATGGCATTGAAGACCCGCAGGGAAGTGTCAGGGCTGTTGCGCGACATTATGATCACTTCCACGAGCTCCCGCCCGGGACGAAGCTGATTTAAGGTCAGGAGCGAACGGATCAGCTCGAAGCCGGGGCCCGGCTTTAATACCTCCGTCTCATGCTCCACCTGATACCTGCAGTACGCCTCAACGCCCTCCGTCTCGAAGATCCGATTCTCCACGCTCATGTCAAAGAGCGCCCTCGAGGACACGCCAATCACCATCTTATCCGTCAATTCCCTTGCCATGCTTCCCGCTCCTTTCCGGCTCATCGCCGTCAGGAAGCCTTTCTCATCTCATGCGGTTGCACTCATACTTTTCCATGGTCAGGAGGCAGTTCCTAAGCTGAACGTAACGATCCTCCAGCTCACCCTCCGCGACCTCCACGTCGCTCGCCAGGGCCATGATGGTAATCATGTCCTGCGTGATCCTGTGATGCAGCGCCGCAAGAATATTGAGCTTTGCCTCATAGCCGTCCGCATCCAAGAACTCCAGGAGCAGGGGATCCAAGTCTGCACCGCCCTCCTCTGCCACAGAGGTCGGCTGCGCTGCAGGTTGGGTCGCAGGCTGCGCTGCCGTCTGGGCCGCATATGTCGCCTGCGTCACAGGTTGTGCTACTGGCTGCGTTGCCGTCTGGGCCGCATATGTCGCCTGAGTCGCAGGTTGCGCCGTTGGCTGCGTTGCATATACAGGCTGCGCAGCGGGAGTCACGCGTTCAAAGCGGTATTCCTGCGTCGCGTTCGGGTATTTCACGCGGTCCACGGGGCTGGTAAACATGCCAAGCTCCCGCGCATAGACCTTAAAGTCGCCATACAGCGCCTGATAGATCACAAGCTTCTCACCTGTCTCCGAATGCTCTGCCACCGTTATGATCTGATAAAGGTTTCCTTTGAAATGTTGATAAATTTCCTGGGGTCTCGGAATCATTGACATTGTCTCATCCTCCTATGGCTTCCGCTATTTAGAGTATACCCCTTTTGGAGACAATTGTCACGTAGTTCTTCACTGAAATTATAATTTATTTCCTCTGTCTAGTTCAGAGTGACCAGCATCACCGCATCAGAGCCAAATCCCGAAGCGAACTGCGCAAGCGCATCCTCAAGCTCCTCCCGCTCCGAGTCGCTTAAGTGCTCCAGCCTGCCGTGATGGACCGCCAGCTGATATTCCTCCTCATCCTCGCCATATTCCCTGCGCGTCAGCGTGACGCCGCTGTTTTGGTACCCCCGCTCGGAAAGGTACTCCCTGACGGTGCGTACCACCACTGCCTTCTTCTCCAGATATGCCTTCTGCCTCTCCTCCCGAAGCGCCTTCCCCCTTGCAGAGGCCGTCACGCCAATGCAAAGGGCCAATGCCATAATGATGAATAATCCAATGATCATTCTCCCGATCCACTTCTCACTCTTTGACTTCATGTCGCTCAACCTCCTTTAACTGCTTCCCTTTCCCACTGCCCGTGCCGCGCTGGTCGCCCTGGGCATTTCCCTTGTTTCTTTTGTCACTATAAAGGTAGCATGTTTCAAGTCCAATATAACCGCCTCAAAGCAAAAAAATCCCTTGGCGTCGCGAGGACGTCAAGGGATTCGTTATGTAGCTTATGATTATTCGTTTGCTGCCAGCTTCTTCTTTGCACATGCCTTGCAGATCGATCTTGCAATGACAAAGATCAGAAGACCCAGAACAAACAGGCCGCCGCCAACGATCAGCATATTGATCTCAAGCGGTTTCACAATGCCGATGATCAAAGAACCAAGGTTTCTCGATCCCTGGAACGCAAGAGCAAGTCCTGCGCAGCCACCAAGTACGATGCCGGAGAGCATCATCGTCATTCCCGCGAAGGAGAATCCGCTGCGAGGCGTCTTCACGTGGATCAGGAGTACCAGAATGATCAGTACCAGAGCTGCAGCGCCCAGGATGATCAGCATGGTCATGGAAAGCGCAAGCTTTACGTACTTAAAGGTAAGGCCCGTTTCCTTCTCCAGGAATTCCGGCGTGATCTCATCAGTGCCCAGATCCTTGAAGGCATTGTTGATGTCCACGTCATATACCTGGCTCTTGCCGGTCTCAGGATTCTTATAAACAAAGGAGAATCCAAGGAGATCGCGCAGATCAGCGTCATGCTCTTCCACGAACTTCAGCACGTCCTTCTTCTTGAAGGGATCCGGCTCCTTCCCTTCCATGAAATATCCAACGTAGCCGCCGACGAAATCCGATACCATGTCGATCACGTAAGACTTTCCAAGGAACTTTTCAAGATCCTTCTTCTGAATGCCGGCCGTTTTCTCAAAGTTGAATCCGCTGGCTTCTTCCAGGAAATCCACAAGGGAAAGCTCCTTACCGCCGTCGAGGTTAGGTAAGGTGACTTCCTTTACGTCAATGTCGCTCAGCGTCTTCTTCACCTTCTCCTCGGAGAAGCTCATTCTGACGGAGACCAGAATGCCGGCGCCAAGCAGTAACACAAAGATCAGAAGGCAGATCAGCAGGGAAAGGAAAACCTTCCCCGCTGAGGGCTTAGGATACAACCCTTTCTTCTTCTCTTTTTTCGCTTCTTTTGCAGGCTCTGCTGCTTTCACAGGTTCTGCTGCCTTTGCGGGCTCTGCGGGCTTTTCTTCTGCCTTTACAGGCTCTGCAGGCTTTTCTTCTGCCTTTGCAGGCTCCTCTGCCTTTACGGGCTCTGCAGGCTTTTCTTCTGCCTTTACAGGCTCTTCTGCCTTTGCAGGCTCCTCTGCCTTTACGGGCTCTGCAGGCTTTTCTTCTGCCTTTACAGGCTCCTCTGCCTTTGCAGGCTCCTCTGCCTTTGCGGGCTCTGCGGGCTTTTCTTCCGCCTTTGCAGGCTCCTCTGCCTTTGCGGGCTCTGCGGGCTTTTCTTCCGCCTTCGCAGGCTCCTCAGCCTTTGCAGGCTCTGCAGGCTTTTCTTCTGCCTTTGCAGGTTCTGCTGCCTTCTCAGCGGGCTTTTCTTCCGCCTTCGCAGGCTCTTCAACCTTCACAGGCTCTGCTGCCTTCTCGGCAGGCTTTTCTTCCACTTTCTCTTCTGCCTTAACGGGCTCAGTGGGCTGATCGGCAGGCTTTTCCTCCGCCTTCGCGGGTGCTGCCGGACGCTCTATCTTGGTACCGCAATTGGGGCAGAACAAAATGTCGTCATCCAGACGAGCTCCACAGTTTGTACAAAACATGGATTATCTCTCCTTCCTCTGCCGTACGTATCCAATTTAGTAAGCCAAGATTGCGCTAACCTCGTCATCCAGCTTCACGGGCTTGCCACCCTTGTAGAGATAGAGCTCACCCTTATAATACTTGGTGCTGTAATCAGACAGGTAAAGCACGTAACCATTCGGAAGAACTGCAGGGCTGAATACGTCATCCGCTACCTTCTTCGCCTTACCGCCATTCTTGCTAACCTTTAAGGTACCAACGTTCTTGCTGTAATCTACCAGATAGTAGAGCTGCTTGGTCTTCTCGCAAAGATCTACGCTGTATGCGTATACGTCGGAGTCAACCTTCTTCTTATTGAAGTAAAGGTCGCCAACGCTCTTGCTGCAATCCTTGAAGTAAACAACGTCATTATTCTCGGAGATGCCGAACATCGTGGTGCTAACCTCGGTGTCATACTTCTCAACCTTGCCAAGCTTGGAACCGGAAACATTTGCGCGATACAGGTCGCCCTCGTCGCCATCCTTGTTCAGGTCTGCGATGAAATAGAATACCTTGCCATCCTTCTGGAATCTTACTCTGGTCAGGTCTTCCTGCTCGATCTCGCTGACCGTCGTCTTGATTGCAACATAGTAAGAAGCCTTAGAGTCGCTCTCAGATTCCTTTGCGGAATATACTACAATGGGGCTCTGAGAAGAATAGTTTGTAACGTCGCTCAGGTTATCAGCAACCTTCTCGGATTCCTTGCCGTTATAGTAATAGAGAGTCTTTCCGTCGTCCTTCTTTACGTAGTAAATCTGGCCGCCTTCATAAACCTTAACAACATAATACAGATCGGAAACAACCTTTTCCTTATCCTTGGTGCCAACCTTCTTATAAAGGTTACCGTCCTTCGTGTAGTAAACGGTCTTGCCGTATACTGCATTCAGGCTCTTTACGTCGCTGTCAAGCTTCTCGCTGTCCTTCTTGTTCCAAACATAGAGTTCACCGGTCGTCTTGCAATATACAACCTGGCTTCCGTCCTCGTTCACTCTGAAGTCACTTACCTCAGAAGCGATCTTAACCTTATCTTCCTTCTTTACGTTGTACTGATAAATGTCTCCGGAGGTCTTCTGATAGGTTACAAGACTGCCGTTCTTGGTGATGTGATACTCGTCAATTTCAGAATCCATCTTCACGGGCTCTTTCTTGGGCTTGCTCGTGTATCTGAAATACAGGGTCGTGCCGTCGTCGGAACGCTCGATCTTATCCGGGAAGAACAGGATCTTACCGTCTTCGGACAACGTGCACTCATATACCTTGGAGCCGGACAGAAGATCCTCGTTGTCCATGTCACCATTCTTGGAAAGCTTCGTGGTAACCTGCCATGCCTTCTTAGGCTTCAGGTTCGAATACATGATCTCCTCATCCTTCAGATAAAGAGCATATGCCTTACCCTTCTTTCCGCCGCCGGAGAACAGGGCGATCAGGAGGATCAGGAAAACGAGAACTGCAGCGCCGATGCCAATATACTTGATCCATTCCTTCGGGAACTTCTCTTTGCCCTCGCCCTCAGCCTTCTCGGGATCAGCCTTCTTCTCTTCCTTCTTGGCTTCTTCCTTCTTGGGCTCCTCTTTCTTAGGCTCTTCCTTCTTGGCTTCTTCCTTCTTGGGCTCCTCTTTCTTAGGCTCTTCCTTCTTAGGTTCAGCCTTCTTCTCTTCCTTCTTAGGCTCAGCCTTCTTTTCTTCCTTCTTGGGCTCTTCCTTCTTGGCTTCTTCCTTCTTAGGTGCCTCAGCCTTCGGAGCCTCTTCCTTCTTAGGCGCCTCTGCCTTCGGTTCCTCAGCAGGCTTTACGTCAACCAAAGACGCGCCACACTTGCTGCAGAATTTCGTACCGTCTGCAAGTTCCTTTCCACACTTAGGACACACTATCATTTGTTTACCCTCCGTCATTGATATATTCTTTAGTGCCTATTTGTCTGCTGCCAAAAACTTGTAAGTCACTGCTGCCAGGGCTGCGCCTGCCATAGGACCAACGATGAATACCCATACGCAAATGATGGGATCCAGATTTCCGCTGATCGCTGCCGCGATCGCAGGGCCAAGGCTTCTCGCGGGATTTACGCTCGTGCCGGTCAGGCCGATTCCAAGGATGTGAACCAGAACCAGGGAAAGACCGATCACCAATCCGCCGAAGGAACCATGGTTTGCCTTCTTCGAGGTCACGCCGAGAATGGCGATCACAAAGATGAAGGTCAGAACGATTTCAACCAGAAGACCTGCGAACAAGTTGCCGCCTACCCCGCCAACTCCGTTCGATCCAAATCCGCCGGTCATGTCAGTCACGCCGCCCAGTCCAAAGATCGCTGCGAGGATGCCGCTTCCAACAAGCGCGCCCACGCACTGAGCTATTACGTACTGAATGAACTCGCTCACACTCATGCCGCCGGTCATCAGAACGCCTAAGGAAACGGCCGGATTGATATGACATCCGGAGATGTTCCCAATGCTGTAAGCCATGGCCACAATGGTCAGACCAAAGGCCAGAGCCGTCAGGATATAGCCGCCGCCGTTCGCAGCATCACATCCTACCAACATTGCCGTACCGCAACCGCACACCACGAGCACACAGGTACCAATACATTCTGCCAGTAATTTCTTCATATACCCCTACCTTTCCGCCGCCTCACGGGGCGGCTCCTCATGTTAGATCCCCGGCACATCCGTCACAAGAGCCTACTCTGCGCCATCATTCTTATTCTACCACACTTGTCTCTTTGCAACAAGTTTTTTTTACTTTTGTATTCCGTAAGCTTCCACCAGCCGTACCAAAAGCTCCGCCGTCTTCTCCATCCCCTGCACGTGGACGTACTCAAACCTGCTGTGATAATTCGCTCCGCCGGTGCAAAGATTCGGACAGGGCAGCCCAAGGAACGACAGCCTCGCGCCGTCCGTGCCGCCGCGGATCGGCAAAACCTTCGGAACGATCCCAAGCTCTTCCATGGCCTCCTTCGCATGATCGATCAGATGCATGTAAGGCCCCATCACCTCGCGCATGTTATAATAGGTATCCTTCACTTCCGCCTGCACGCATCCCTCGCCATACCTTTTGTTCAGGAACTCCGCGCACTCCGCAAAGACCGCCTTCTTCTTTTCAAAGAGCTTCTTATCATGATCACGAATGATATACTCACACGTCGTCTTCTCCACGTTGCCGCTGATGCCGTCAAGATGGAAGAACCCTTCATACCCCTCCGTATACGCGGGATTCTCGAAGGTGGGCAGGAGACTCTGGAACTCCTGCGCGACAAGGATCGAATTGATCATCTTCCCCTTCGCGCTGCCAGGATGCGTGTTCCGCCCATACACCGTCAGCTTCGCCGACGCCGCGTTGAAATTCTCGAATTCCAGCTCTCCCAAAGCTCCGCCGTCCACGGTATACGCGAAATCCGCGCCAAACCGCTCCAGGTCGAAATGATCCGGACCACAGCCGATCTCCTCATCCGGCGTAAATCCGATGCGGATCTTCCCGTGCTTGATCTCAGGATACTTCATCAGGAACTCCGCCATGGCCATGATCTCGGCCACGCCCGCCTTATCATCCGCGCCAAGAAGCGTCGTGCCGTCCGTCACGATCAGGTCCTCCCCCACGAGCTCTTTTAGCTCCGGGAACTCCTCCACCTTCATGACGATCTGCTTTTTCTTGTTCAGCACAATGTCCTCGCCGTCATATTTCCTGATCCGCTTGGGCTTCACGTTCGCACCCGTCACCGCAGGCGAGGTGTCCATATGCGCGATAAAGCCAAGCGTCGGTGCCTTCTCATACCCTTTCGTTGCGGGGATCGTCGCATACACGTAGCAGTGCTTCTTATCATACGTGATCTCCTTGGCCCCCATCTCCTTCAGTTCCGCCGCCAGCACCTTCGCCAGATCATGCTGCTTCGCCGTGCTGGGACTTTGCCCCGAATTCTCGTCCGACTGCGTGTCAATCCTTACGTACCGCAAAAACCGTTCCACCGGCGCCAACCTCTCCATCCCACAACCTCTCTTTCCTAACGCCCTCACAGGGAAATACACGAACTCGGGGGTGGGGGCTGCATAGTCTCTCTCAGGCACGCTCTCGCACTTTTTGGCGAGCCTTCGGCTCGTCCTCGCTTCGCATCGGATCGCAGACAAGTCTGCGACATGAATGCAGCGTAGCGGTACTAAGTTGTCGCCGCCGCTTCCATTACTTCGTACTGGAGCGTCGGCATACGCCAACTAAGTACCGACGCTTGGCACACGGGCCTGAGAGAGGCCATGCAGCCCCTCCCCCTCGAGTTTCCTGCCGCTCACGTGATGGCATTACTCAATTCACTTACTATATTTTACCTCTAAAAACCCTAAACGTAAACTAAAAAATCCCAGGGCTCTCGCCTTGGGATTTCATCCTTATTCTCTCTTCATCCTCCTCGCCAGCTCTACACGGGCAGTTCCATTTCCGCGCAGGACTGGCAATATTGGATTACTCGAGGGGAAGGGCTGTATAGCTGCTCTCAGGCCCGTAAGCGACGTTGGTACTTAGACGGTGCTCACAGAAGGGCATTCATGCACTTCCGTGAGCAACGCCTTAGTACCACTACGTCGCGCTCCGGAGTGCGAACGTGCATGTCGCAGGCTTTGCCTGCGATCCTGAGCGAAGCGAAGGACGTGCCGAAGGGCACGCGAGAGCAACTATACAGCCCTCACCCCGAGTCCTTAACCTTAACCACCCTACGCGGAAATGGAACTGCCCGTGTAGAGCTGGTAATACTTCCCCTGCGCCGCCAGGAGCTCGTCGTGGGTGCCCCGCTCGATGATCCGCCCCTGCTCCATGACCATGATACAGTCACTGTTCTGGACCGTGGACAGCCTGTGCGCGATGACGAACGTCGTCCTGCCGTGCATCAACTTATCCATGCCGTCCTGCACGATCTTCTCCGTTCTCGTATCGATGGAGGAGGTTGCCTCATCCAGGATCAGCACCGGCGGATCCGCGATCGCCGCGCGGGCGATGGCAAGGAGCTGCCTCTGCCCCTGACTCAGGTTTGCGCCGTTGCCGGAAAGGATCGTGTTATAACCGTCGGGAAGCTGACGGATAAAGGTGTCCGCGTTCGCAAGCTTCGCCGCCGCGATGACCTCCTCGTCCGTCGCATCCAGCTTACCGAAGCGGATGTTGTCCATCACGCTGGCCGTAAAGAGGTTCGTCTCCTGCAGCACGATGCCCAGCGACCTTCTCAGGTCAGCCTTCTTGATCTTATTCACGTTAATGCCGTCGTAGCGGATCTTACCGTCCTGAATGTCATAGAAACGGTTGATCAGATTCGTGATCGTCGTCTTACCTGCACCGGTGGAGCCTACGAACGCGATCTTCTGACCGGGCTTTGCAAAGAGCTCGATGTCATGCAGCACCATCTTCTCGTCCGTATAACCAAAGTCCACGCCGTCGAAGACCACCTCGCCCTTCAGCGGAACGTAAGTCACGCTGCCGTCCGCCTGGTGCGTGTGCTTCCAAGCCCAGAGGCCCGTGCGCTCCTCGCTCTCCACGAGCTCGCCGCCCTCTTCCTTAGCGTTCACCAGCGTCACGTAGCCCTCGTCCACCTCAGGCTTCTCATCCAGCAGGTCGAACACACGCTTTGCGCCGGCCATTGCCATAACGATGGAGTTCATCTGCATGCTCACCTGATTGATGGGCATGTTAAAGCCTCTGTTCAGGGTCAGGAATGCGGTCAGACCGCCGACGGTGAAGCCGCCGATGCCATTGAGCGCAAGCGCGCCGCCCACGCAGGCGCAGAGCACGTAGGAAACCGTGCCGAGCTGTGCATTGATGGGCATCATGATGTTGGCAAACTTATTTGCCTTATATGCACTGTCAAAAAGTTCGTTATTCAGCTCCTTGAAGTCCTCCAGGTTTCTGTTCTCATGACAGAATACCTTGACCACCTTCTGTCCGCTCATCATCTCTTCGATGTAGCCGTTCACAAGGCCGAGGTTTCTCTGCTGCGCCACAAAGTTCTTGCTCGAGAGCCCCGCGATCTTACCGGAGGTAAAGAGCATCACGCCTACCATTACAATAGTGAGCAAGGTCAGCGGAACGCTCAGCACGATCATGGCGATAAAGGTGCTGACCACGGTGATGACGGAGTTGAACATCTGCGGCATACTCTGGCTGATCATCTGACGGAGCGTGTCAACGTCATTGGTATACAGGGACATCACGTCGCCGTGTGCATGCGTGTCGAAGTACTTGATGGGAAGCTTTTCCATGTGCTCGAACATTTCGTTTCGGATGCGTCTCATGGTTCCCTGCGTCACGACGAGAAGGATGCGCGCCTGCGTATAAGCACAGGTGATGCCCAACAGGTAGAAGATCGCCACCCTCTCCATGGCACCGAGCAGTCCGGTGAAATCCGCCGTGCCGCCCTCCTGCGCCGTCTGGAACAGCGGGCGGATATAATCATCGATCAAGGTCTTGGTAAACATGGTACCCTGGAGGTTTGCAAGAACGCTTCCCACGATGCAGATCGCAACCAAGATCCAGTGGAACCAATAATATTTCCCCACGTAAGCCACTAACCGCATAAAGATCTTACCGGCATTTTCGATCTTCGGGCCCTTCACGCCTCTCGGGGGTCTGTTTCCCGGGCCGCGGCCACCGCCCATCTTTTGTACAGGTTCAGGTCTCTTCACTGCCATTAGTGCTCACCTCCATTCTCATCAAAGTCGCGATTACCGCCGGTCTGTGCTTCGTACACTTCGCGGTAGATCACGTTATTCGCGAGCAATTCCTCATGCGTTCCGACGCCGTCCACCTTACCGTCATTCATGACGATGATGCGGTCCGCGTGCTCCACGCTGGAAATTCTCTGTGCAATGATCAGCTTTGTCACGTTCGGGATCGCCTCGGCGAAGGCCTTGCGGATCTTCGCGTCCGTCGCCGTGTCCACGGCGCTGGTGCTGTCATCGAGGATCAGGATCTTCGGCTTCTTGAGGAGCGCCCTCGCGATACAGAGCCTTTGCTTCTGACCGCCGGAGACGTTGGCGCCGCCCTGCTCGATGTACGTGTTATAGCCCTCAGGCATCTTCTCGATGAATTCATCCGCGCAGGCCAGCTGACAAGCCCTAATGCATTCCTCATCCGTCGCATTCTCATCGCCCCAGCGGAGGTTGTCAAAGATGGTGCCGTAGAACAGCTCGTTCTTCTGCAATACCACGGCCACCTGATTTCTGAGCACCTCCAGGTCATAAGACCTTACGTCCCTGCCGCCGACAAGAACGCTGCCCTGGGAGACGTCATACAGTCTGCTGACAAGATTCACAAGGCTCGTCTTGGAGCTTCCGGTACCGCCGATGATGCCGATGGTCTCACCGGATGCGATCTTGAGGTTTATGTTGTCGAGAACGGGCGTCTCGGAATGTTCATTATAACGGAAGGTCACGTGATCGAACACGATACTGCCGTCCGCCACGTTCATCACGGGATCTTCAGGGTTCTTGATGGTCGGCTCTTCGTTCAGCACGGCGCAGATACGCTTTGCGCTGGCCATACTCATGGTGATCATGACGAATACCATGGAGAGCATCATCAGGTTCATCAATATGTTCATGCAATACGCAAGGAGCGTTGACAGATCACCGATCTGCAGCTCTTCGCTGACGATCATGTGCGCGCCCACCCAGCTGATGAGAAGGATACAGGTATATACGGTCGCCTGCATGAAGGGGCTGTTCAGGATGACCATCTTCTCTGCCTTCACGCCGAGGTCATACACGTCGCCGCTGGCCTTCTTAAACTTGCCGATCTCATAATCCTCACGCACGTAAGCCTTGACCACTCTCGCCGCAGTTACGTTCTCCTGCGTGCTCTCGTTCAGCGCGTCGTACTTCTCAAACAAGTGAGAGAAGTACTTCATCGCAAACTTCATGATGATCGCGAGGATCGTTCCGAGGATCAGCACTGCCACAAGATAGATGCTTGCGATCCTGGGGCTGACAAAGAATGCCGCCGTCATCGCGATCACAAGGGAGAACGGAGCGCGGATGCACATGCGCAGGATCATCTGATAAGCATTCTGCAGATTGCTCACGTCCGTGGTCAGTCTCGTCACGAGACCTGCCGTGGAGAACTTGTCAATGTTGGCGAAGGAGAAGCTCTGAATGTTCGTAAACATCGCCTCTCTCAAATTCTTTGCAAAGCCGGTGGATGCCCTCGCACCGTACTTACCTCCCATGGCGCCCGCATATAAGCCGACCACCGCGGCGATCAGCATCGCACCGCCCATGAGATAAATGTGATTCATGTTCCCCGCTTCGATTCCCTCATTGATGATGGAACCCATGAGCAGGGGGATCAAAGTTTCCATGAGGACCTCCAGGATCATAAAACAGGGGGTCATAATGGAATCTCTCTTAAATTCCTTGATCTGTTTTGCTAACGTCTTTATCATCTTGCTACCCTTTCTGCCGCTTCGAGCTCTTCCTGTCGAAGCATTTCTTCCTTGCTATTCGCATGCTCGTTCCCAGAGCTTCTTTCTTGCCATAGGCATGCTTACTTCTCTAAGTTTGCGCGGATCCGGTCCAAGATCCTGAGGAATTCTTCCTTTTCCTTCTTCGTGATGCCCTCCTCGAGATCCCGGTGGAAGATCTCAATCTGCTCCTTCACGCGAATGTGACGATCCTTCGCCTTGTCCGTGAGCACGATCTTCTTTAATCTCCCGTCATTTGGCACCGACACTCTCTCGATCAGACCCTTTTGCTCCATGTTCTGAAGCATCACCGTCGCCGTGGACCGCCGGATCTTAAACCATTTCTCAATGTCCTTTTGAAATACGTCCTGCTTCTGACTGTTCTGATAAATGTAACCGATCACGGGACCCTGCACGCCGCCGAGATCTTCCAGTCCGTTCTCGGAAAACCTTTGATTTAAGCTCCTTCGGATCAAATTGTGAAGCATTCCCAACTCGAATCCGATCGCCCGCTCCTGCTTTTCTGCCATGGCAAGCTCCTTTCTCTCAAACTTTATCAAACAAAAATGTTAGGTGGCTAACATATTTGTTAGCTACCTAACATTATACTCGTGTCCGCCAAAATTGCAAGACCCAATTTTACGATTTTTTGTATTTTTCTTCGTGCACAAAACCTAATAGAACGCGTGGAACTCCTTCTGTGCCTTGGCCACGGCGTCCTTCAGGGTTAGCCCTGTGAATGCGCCGGCGGAAAAGCATCTGCCGGACTTTCCGTCATCCACGAAGGCTCCAACCACCACGCCGGGAATGGCGCTCTCCGGCGCATTCGGCGCGTGCGGCCCGCCGAGATCCGTCCTGCACCATCCGGGATCCGTCAGATTGATCATCACGTTCGTTCCCTCCAGCTTTGAGCCGAGGTCGATCGTGATCTTATCCAGCGCCGCCTTGCTCGCGGAATACCCCGCCTGCTCCGGCTCCAGCCGAATGCCGCTGGTCGTGTTCACAATGCGTCCAAAGCCACTTTGGATCATCTTCGGCAAAAAATGATAACAGATCATGGCCGGCGCCACCGTGTTGATCTTATAGCTCTCAATATAATCGCTCACCGGCGTCTCGAAATAATTCACGCGATATGCGATCTGCAGTCCCGCGTTATTTAGCACAATGTCCACTACGGGCGTCCGATTGTCGATCTCCTGCAGCATACGTTCCACCGCCTCCAGGTCCGAAAGCTCCGCCCCAACGGCATACGCCTTCACGCCCATCGCGCGCACCTCCCGGAGCACCGCTTCACAATGCTCCGTGCTTCTTCCCTGCAGGATCAGATTGCATCCCTGCTCCGCCATAAACAGCGCCGCCAGTCTTCCAATTCCTCTGCTCGCGCCCGTGATCAGCGCCCATCTCCCCTTTACGTCAACCATGTTCTCCCACGCTCCTCCTCGATTCTCCCTGCAAGGATTCCTTCCTGCAGCCTTTCTTCTATTCTCGCCCGGATTTCTTTTCGCATCCCTGGCAGCTTTCTTTGAATTAACCCTGCAGGATCCTCTGCTTGGCTGCCTCCAGCTCCGCGATCACCTTGTCGCACCATGCGTCAAACTCCGGATCCTCCACCTGACACTCAGGGTGAGAAAGCACGTACTCAATGGTCTTTCGAACACCCTGCTCGAAACGCACGTTCATGGAAAGCCCTGGCACGGCCCTCTTTAACTTCGTATTATCAAACACGACGCAGTTCGACTTATCACCGGTCAGACCGCCCTTGAAATCATACTTCCCGGCTGCATCCAGGAAATCCGAAGAAACATAATACGGCTTGTACTCCACGTCCAGCGCGTCCGCAATGGCCTGATAAATCTGATTCCAGGTCAGCGTCTCGTCGCTGGTGATCTGATAGCACTCGCCGATGGCACGTACGTTCCCCATCAGTCCGATAAAGCCCTTCGCGAAATCGCTGTTATGCGTCATCGTCCAAAGACTGGTCCCGTCGCCGTGCACCAATATGGGCTTGCCCTCCATCATGCGCTTTAGCACCTGATAGCTTCCCTTGTCGCCGTGCGCTCCCATCGGGACGTTGCGCTCATCATAGGTGTGGCTCGGGCGAATGATGGTCACAGGGAATCCGTCCTCGCGATACCACTTCATCAAAAGGTCCTCGCAAGCGATCTTATTGCGGGAATACTCCCAATAAGGATTCGCAAGTGGCGTCCCCTCCGTGATCCGATAGTCTCCCACGGGCTTCTGATAAGCGGACGCCGAACTGATATACATGAACTGCTTCGTCTTTCCGCGAAACAGCCGATAATCCCTCTCCAGCTGCGCCGGCACGAACCCTATGAAGTCACAGACGCAGTCGAACTTCATGTCCCCGAGCGCCTTCGCCGTCTCCGCCTCGTCATTTACGTCCCCATAGATGACCTTCACGCCCTCCGGCAATTCCTCTTTCCGATTTCCGCGATTGAGCAGATACAGCTCCCACTCCTTCTCAGCAGCCAGCTGCCTCGTAATGGCCATGCTGATCGTTCCCGTACCTCCGATAAACAATGCTTTTCTCATATGGACTCCTTTCATGAACTAAAGAGATTATAGCATCGTTCCAAAAAGCCCTGCTAATACTATCTTGTTTCATCCTGCCTACTTTTTGTTGTGTTATCCCAGTGCAAATAGATATTGCACAAGCCCTGCGAGAAAGCTCGCCAAAATTCCATAAAGGAGCACCGGCCCCGCAATGGTGAAGATCTTACAGCCGACTCCGAAGACCTGCCCCTCTGCCTGATACTCCATCGCCGGCGCCGCCACGGAATTCGCAAACCCCGTGATGGGGACCAGCGCCCCCGCGCCGCCCCACTTCACCAGACTGGGATACCAATTCAGACCCGTAGCCAAAGCCGCGACCGCGATCAAGATCACCGCGCACCAGCTCCCCGCCTCCTCCTGCCCCATGCCAAACCTTCCCGTCATCAAATTCAAGATCCCCTGCCCCACGCAGCAGATCCCTCCGCCCGTCAGGAACGCCCGCCCGCACTGCACCCACGCCTTCGCCCTCGGCGTCACCCTCTCCACATATTTCTGATATTCTTCCTTCTCTAACAATGTCTCCCTATCCATACTCTCTCCTTTCACTCCCCCGTTACATGAAAATCAGTCAGAAAGTAAAGCAGCGCCCCCGCAAACTTTCCAAGCGCCATAGAAAAAATAACCCAATAGATCCCCCCGTGAAAGGAGATCCGCCTTGCCAGGATCGGAATGCTGTCAAGCATCTCCGCGATGGCTAACGCCAGACACCCCACGAACATCCCCGCGAAAAGCCCTGCGAGCGCAAGCACTGCCCTCCCCGCACCCTGCAAAAGCGCCTCCTGCCCCGGCAGGCGCGATAATATCCATGCGTATAGTCCGCACCTCTCCTCGAAGACACTGACGTAACATCCAAAGACCGTACCCCAGATCACCATCTCCTCATAGAGCCAGACCCGGTCCGCCGTGTGCGTTCTCCCCGCGAAGCGCGGCACCAGCCCCACGGCCGCAAGCACCGTGAAGACCCCTGCTGCCGAAAGAAATCCATAGGTGGATCCCACAAGCATTAGGAAAAGCTTCCGAAGGATCATTTGCTATTTTCCTCCTCCATCGAATTTCTCTCCGCCGTCTCCACCAAAGCACTATCCACGTCCTTCTCATAATTTCGCATCGCGACCTGGATCGGCGTGGGATCCTCCGTGATGGTCCGCCCCATCGCATGGTTGAAAAAGAGCAGCATCCCCAGCGCAACCCCCGCCGAGTATGCCACCTCCATGGCATTGATCCCCTTTGGCTCCTCCCCGAGAAGCATTGCATAGGCCTGCGTGAATATGGCGTTGATGCCAATGTCATTATGATACGCCATGATGGTGAAGGCCGTGCCAAGAAAGCTGACCAGGCATACCAGCGTGATCTTCGCCGCCCTGGCGGGCAGATTTTTCCTTTCTTCCTTTTCATACTCGATCAGGACGTCCGTCTCTCCGATAACCTCCACGGTGATCTGCGGGCAGGCCTCCTCCATCAGCTCCACCAGCCGGAGCGTGCTGACCACGTGACGCCGCGGCGCCTTCTTCTCGAAGTGCCACACCTTGAGCACCCGAAGCTTTGCGGACAAAAAAACATCCGCGCAGCGCAGGTTGCAGACGTCCTTTAAATAGACGTCCGGCTTTGCAACCTTTGCGCTCCGCAGACATTTCAGATATACGTTTACGTTAGACATGAAAAGCTTCCCTTTCTGCATCGTCCAATCCTTTGAACTCAGCATTCCCGGGAAGCTTTCATTTTATTCAGCTCATATATGAAACTATTTCATCCCAAGGAATGACAGCGCATTTCGCCCGGATGCTTATTCCCAAATCGCCTCAAACGCAATGTTCATGTCCACGTCGCCTGAGATTCCCTGCACCCTGCCCTTGTCGGAATACTGCCATACCTGATAAGCATAGGGATAATACAATTCGTTCTTATAATAGGCGAACCACTTGTCGTATTCCTCCAGCTGCGCAATGTCGAGGAGCACCGCACCCATCTCCAGATTATGATAGATCATGGGACGATACCCTGCCGCCGCGATCCCGTCGCAGAAGGTCTTGACGATCCTCGTCCTGGTCTCGGGATCCAGCTTGTTCATGCGCGCGCCTTCACTCGAAACTCGCTCCACGTCGATGACGATGGGGCAGTCGATCCGATAGGGCGCCACGATCTCCAGCACGGCATTCACCTCTTCCATGGCCTCCGCCTCCGTGATCGCCTGCGTATAATAATAGACACCCGTCTTGATCCCGGCGTCATTGGCTCCCTGGAGATTCTCCCTCGCCATGGGATCCTCCACCATGGTTCCCTTCTCACCGTAGCCGCGGTAACCCACGCGGATGATCGCGAAGGTCACGCCGTCCTCAGCCACCTTCTTCCAGTCGATCTTTCCCTGGAATTTCGACACGTCGATCCCCTTATAAGAAGTCACCGCACCTCCCTGGACATATTGAAGCTCTCCGTTTGACATCGTGACAAGGCTCTCCGCCACGTAATCATTCTTCTTCAGCGAGTCATTGATCGGAATGAAGTGATAGGTACCGCCGCTTGCCACGACGAGCTGATCGGAATACAGCATGCGAAGCGTCTCCACGACACTGTTCCCGTCCTGAATGCTCTGACGAAGCTGATCGAGCACCTGCTGCTCGCCCACGCTGATGCCCTGAGAATATTCTTCCACAAGGCGCTCCTGGAGCTCTTTTTCCTTCTGCTTTGCCGCTTCTTCCAGCGCCGCCTTATACGCATCCTCATCCACTTCCCCGGAGGAAGCCGTCTCCTGCCTGCCGGGGTCCAAATAATTCCGATACACCCAGGTCCCGATCAGTGCCGCAAGTAGGAGAAATAAGAGGATGCCAAAGATCAGGAGCGGAATCTTGAAAGGATTTCCTCTCCTCTTTGACTGCTCCTGCGCAGGGACCGCCACTGCCTCCGGCGCTTCCTCTTCGATCTCTTCTATTTCCAATTCCTCAAATTTTTCTTCCGTATTCGCCATAAAACCCTCTTTTCAGTGCCTTCTGCCTTCCGCCTTGGCATCCTTCCAGTCCAACAAGTATTATTCTACTTCATTTTCACAAAAAAAGATAGTCCTAGCTTTAGGAATTTATTACCTGCCTCAGTTTTTCCAGGATCTTCTTTTCCCGCCTGCTCACCTGCACCTGACTGATGCCAAGCTCCTTGGCGACGAAAGCCTGCGTTGCGCCTCTGAAATAGCGAAGGAAGATCAGCTTCTTCTCATCCCTCTCCAGGCCGCCTAAACCCTTTCCAAGAAGCATTCGGTCAAGCACCGCTTCCTTCTCCGCATCAACATATTCAGGCCGCGTCACTGCGCCGATGCCGCCGGATGCATCTGCGGCGATCCTCTCCATCAGGGGAAGCGCCTCGCCCTCCGGCGTCTTAGCCCCGTGCTCCAAGGAAAGGAGCGCGCCGTCCGCCTCCAGCGCCAGCATGGTCTCCTCCAGGCTTAAGTCCGCGGCCTTCGCGAGCTCAGAAAGCCTCGGCTCCCTATGAAGTCGCGCCCGTTCCTCCTCGCGGAGCAAGGCAAGTCGCCTTGCATTCTCCCGAATGGTCCGCGATATCTTGATGGGCCCGTCCTGGCGAAGGAAGCAGCGGATCTCCCCCAGGATCATTGGCACCGCATACGTGGAGAACGCCGTGCCAAGGCTCTCATCATAACGGTCCACGGCCTTGATGAGCCCAATGGTCCCGATCTGAAAGAGATCCTCCGGCTCCGCTCCCCTGCCCGCGAAACGCCTCGTCACGTGCCGCACCAGTCCCAGGTTTTCCTCGATCAGTACCTTCCTGACCGACATATCCATGGCTATTCCTCACGCGGGATCCAGGGGCCGCTCGTCATCTTCTTTTGCATTCGCACGATGGTTCCCACGCCCGGCGCGCTCTCCACCTGCAGGTCATCCATGAACGCCTCCATAAAGGAGAACCCCATGCCGGAGCGTTCCAGGTCAGGGCGCGTGGTATAAAGCGGCTCCATCGCCTTCCCCACGTCCTCCATGCCCTTTCCGCGATCCTCGATGAGAACTTTTAACACACCGTGCTCCAGCCGGCACTGCATCCTTACCTTGCCGTGCCGCCCCGGCTCCGTAGCCCGTATTTCCCCGGCCGCAGGCAATCCCCGCCCCTGCTCCATGGCCTGTACGCCCCCGGCCGCAGATACGCCCCGCCCGCGCCGCTCATATCCTTCCAGATTTCCATAGCCATGGATGATGGCGTTGGTCACGGCCTCGGACACGGCCGTCTTTACGTCCGAAAGCTCCTCCATCGTCGGATTCACACGAGAGACAAACGCCGCCACGGCGACTCTCGCCAGCCCTTCATTGCTCGAAATGGCATCGAAGGTCAGCTCCATTTCATTTTTCATCTCATCCCGAAGTTCCCTATCCACCCTACAGTACCTCCACCAGTCTGCTCATGCCTGAAAGCTCCAGGATCCTTGCGACTTGCTTTCCCACATTGATCGCATAAATCTTGCCGCCCAGGGGCGCCACCTTCTTATATCGCCCCATAATGATCCCAATGCCGGAGGAATCCATGAACTCCGTGTCCTCAAAGTCAAACACGACGTGGCATACCTCCGGCCGAAGGAGGAAGCTGTCCGCCTCCCGGCTGAAATACCCTGCCTGATAATGATCCAGCTCCTGCGGAAGCTTTACCATCAGGCAATGATCGATTACCTGAAACTGATCCATCTGTTTTCTCCTTTCCTTGATCAGCACAAATTTCTTTGATCACACAAAAAGAGAGCCGACGGCCATTCCGTCAGCTCTCCTCTTTCGTAACTCTCTTTTCGTTTCTCTTTTGTATCGGATCAGTCCATTTCTCCCTCGTCATAATCGGACAGCCACTGCTTGGCCTTTCTGGCCGTGTCGCTGTCAGGGAACAGCTCGATCACTCGGTTATAAATGGTCACCGCTTCCACCGCGTCCCCATTCCTTCGATAGGCATTCCCCAGATCGAGCAACGCTTCCGCATTGTTCGGATCATAGTAAACTGCCTTGGAATAGCTCTCGATGGCAGAGGTGAAATCCTCGTTTCTAAAGGACACGTAGCCCTGTTCGCGATAGGTCGTTGCCAGCTCCGGTCCGATCAGTGCAAGCAGCGCCTGATATAAGCCCTGGAACTCCTCGGAGGTATCCTCGATCTTCACGTTCTCACGCACGTGGTCCAAAAGCTCCGCCGTCTGTCCAATGTCCTTGGTCGCAAGATAGGTGGAGGCAGCCACAAAGAGCTGATCCATCTCCTTTAGCTTTCCTTCCGTACCTTCATAAGCATCCAGGTCAGCCTCCAGCTGTTCCTTCGCCTTCTCCAGACTGCTCACCTGGTTCTCCAGGTTCTGGATCTGATTGGTCTTGGAATCCAACTGTCCCGCGATCGACTCCACGCGCTCCTGCGCCTCATTCTGCGCAGCCTTCTGCGTCGCAGGGATCACCAGGAAATACATGGCGGCGGCACCGATCACAAGACCAATGACCACGTTCAGGAAGGTCGCGAAGCCGCTCCTCGTCCCCTCCGCCAGATTGGTGGGCTGGATGATGACTTCATTATCACTCTGATAGCGGACCGTCTCTTCCTTGCGGTGCTTTCTGTCATTCTTCTCAATGTCGTCCGGCGCAAGCATCTTGTCCACTTCCTGCAGATACAGGAGCGCCTGCGTGTTGCCGCGGTCGATGCTGAGCGTCTTGTTCAGTTCGCGCCTTGCCTTTTCCCAGTCTTCATTGTCGATATGTAATAATGCAAGGAGCAGATGTGCCTTCACAAACCTCGGACTTAAGGAAAGCACCTTCTTTAACTGGATCACCGCCAGATCCTTACTGCCCTGCTTGCAGTAGGCCAAGGCCTGATTGAACTTCTTCATGGTCTGTCGGAGTACGTCATATCTCGAAGGATTGTTCTGGATCCTCTGGATGTAATCCGACGCTATATTCTTCTTGGGTTCCACGTTCATGCTGAGGATCCACTCACTCATGGCCTCCGTGCATTCCCCAATTTCAAAGTACACCAGTCCCAAAAGATTCCTGGCTTCCACGTTCCTGCTGTTGTATTTTAAGCTCTGTTCCAAACTGTCTATGGCACCCGTCAGGTCCCTGACCTTCGCCTTCTCCAGGCCCTCGTTGTAATAATGGTTGGAGAGACTTAGGATCTTCTTATACAAGGACACGTCCGCGCCACAGGAGGTGCAATAATCCTGCTCAGACAGTTGGCAGCCGCACTGGTAACAAACCATGCTCAACCTCCTATCATCGTCTCCTGCTGCTGCATCTCATCCTTGCGCACGAACATCTGCTCAAAGATCCCTGCGATATCAGTGGCGCTGCGATTATATATGTCATCTTGAATCTCTTCCACCTCAGTGCTGGGATGGAATTTCTTCAGTTCTTCTTCAAAATTGATCATCTTTCAAAACTCCTAAACTTGCTTTCACTTCACCGACAAGGTAAAGGCTTCCGGCGACGTAGATCCTCTCATCGCCCCGTTTTATTCTCAACAATTCCTCCATTGCCGTCCGTACGCCATCATACGTTCCGATCTCCGGCAAGGACTTGCCTGCTTTCTCATCCAATGCATTGCCTGCTGCTTTGCCCTCGGACAAAGGCTTGTCTTCCTTCTCTTCCGAAGCATTGCCTGCCAGCCTGCCCCGCAGCTGCTTCGCGAGCTCCACGAGCGTCCCTAAGTCCGTCGCGCGCCCCGAATGAATGGGCACGAGAGAAAGCTTCGAAAATAGCTTCGATGCCATGATCTCGCCGAGCATGACGTCAAACTGCTTGTCCTTCACGGCCGAGAACACCAGCGTTCTTTTTCCCTGCCAGCCATCCGCCTTCACGGATTCCAAAAACGCCCTGACGCCGTCCGCATTATGCGCTCCGTCGACGAAGACGTCCGCCGCGATCTCCTCCATCCGTCCGGGCCAGAAACATTTCCCCAGTCCGTCAATCACCTGCTTTGCCGTAATGGTGCGGCCCTGATCCAATTCCTCAATGGCGCGCACGGCTAAAGCGGCGTTCTCCATCTGATACAGAGCCGCCGTGTGCAGAGTTACGCTAATATCTTTATAATAACGAGTAAGTAAAGAAAAATCAATGATTTTATTCTGAAATTTTATCAGCTCGTAGTCGCTTGTCGACACGGGACTTGGCTTTGCGCCAAGTTTCTTCGCCCTTTCGTCAAAAACCGCGCTTACGCTCTTTTCATCGTCCAAATAGATGACGGGAGTCCCGGGTGCAATGATCCCCGCCTTCTCTCCCGCGATCTTCACTGCGGTGTCGCCCAGATACTCCATGTGATCCAGACTGATCCTCGTAATGACTGCAAGTTCCTTCTTCGCCACCGCATTTGTGGCGTCCAGTCTTCCTCCCAGTCCCGTCTCCAAAATGCAATAATCCGGCCTGGCCTCACGGAACAAAACCATGGCCATAAAGAACAAATATTCAAAGAACGTCGGATGATAAAAGCCCTCCGGAAGCTTCCCCCCTTCATTAAAGGTATCTCCCGAAGAGAGCATCTCCCAGGGGATCATGTCGTAGATCACTCGGAATGCCTGCAAGAACGCTTCCTTGCTCACCATCTCTCCCCGGATCAAAAACCTCTCCCTCACGTCCACCAAATGCGGCGAAGTAAAGGAACACACGCTATAGCCCGCCTCTTCCAGCACATATCGCAAATAGGCACAAACGCTACCCTTCCCGTTTGTGCCAGCCACGTGCAGGATCTTCAGATCCCTGTCCGGATCCCCCAGGCGCCCAAGAAACGCCTTCGTATCCTCCATGCTATTCTTTTTGGTAAACCGCGGAATATTCAACAAATACTCCGCGGCCTCCTCATACGTCTTGATCTCTTGCTTAATCATTTCCTATACCTGTGAACTCCAGGGACGGGGTTCGTGGTCCATTGAACTCCAGGGACGGGGTTCGTGGTCCATTCATTTGCCAAACTTCGAGGGGATGGACGGGATCGTCTTTTCAGGTCAAAAGGTTAGTGAAAAGACGATCCCATCATCAGCCCCGAGTATTACCTTAATTGGGAAAGTCTCGTCGTCACCTGCTCCATCATCCTATTATACTTCACAAGTTTCTCCTTCTCTTCGGCGATCTTCGCCTCAGGAGCCTTGGAAAGGAATCTCTCGTTGGAAAGCATGCCATTTACTCTGGCAAGCTCGCCCTCCAGGCGCCTTTGCTCCTTTTCAAGTCTTTCGATCTCAGCAGAAATATCAACGAGTTCCGCAAAAGGAATGTACAGGGTCGCTCCAGGGATCACTACGGATACCGCGTCGTCCGCGATACCGGTCTTGTCTTCCTGAATGAATACTTCGCTCGCATATGCAAGGGATGCAAAGAAAAGCTTGCCCTCCGTGAATGCCCGAAGAATGTGCTTGTCCTCGCTCACCAAATGTACGCTTGCCTTACGGGAAGGTGCCACGTTCATCTCGCTGCGAACGTTACGAATGCCGCGAACGGCTTCCTTGATGATCTCGATGGCCTTCTCTTCCTTCGCGTAGTTTCTTGCCTCGTCATAAACGGGCCACTTGCTGATCATGATAGACTCTTCCTCGCTCTGCAGCGTGCAGAAGATCTCCTCAGTGATGAACGGCATGTAGGGATGAAGAAGCTTCAGTGCGTCGATCAGAACGGTCTTCAAGGTCCAGAGCGCCGCATTCTGGCTCACGGCATCATCCGTATTATAAAGACGCGGCTTTACCATCTCGATGTACCAGTCACAGAACTCATCCCAGATGAAGTCATATACCTTCTGCACCGCGATGCCAAGCTCGAAGCTTTCCATGTTGTCGGTTACGTCCTTCACCAAAGTGTTGAGCTTGGAGAGGATCCACTTGTCAACGGGCTGAAGGTCGCCTGCCGCGGGAGTGGTCACGGTCTTGCCGTCCATGTTCATCATGATGAATCTGGAAGCGTTCCAAACCTTATTTGCAAAGTTACGGGAGTTCTCCACTCTCTCGTAATAGAATCTCATGTCATTTCCGGGCGCGTTGCCAGTGATCAGGGTCAGACGAAGTGCGTCGGCGCCGTACTTTTCAATGATCTCCAAAGGATCGATGCCGTTGCCGAGCGACTTACTCATCTTGCGGCCCTGGCTGTCGCGAACCAGTCCGTGGAAGAGCACGGTCTTAAAGGGCTTCTCGCCCATCTGCTCAAAGCCGGAGAAGATCATACGGATAACCCAGAAGAAGATAATGTCATATCCGGTCACCAGCACGTCCGTGGGATAGAAGTACTTCAGATCTTCCGTCTGTTCCGGCCAGCCGAGCGTCTCAAACGGCCAAAGCGCGGAGGAGAACCAGGTGTCCAGCGTGTCGGGATCCTGTGTGAAGTGCTCGCAGCCGCACTTCGGGCACCTCTCGGGCGCCTCTGCAGCAACAACGATCTCGCCGCACTTGTCGCAGTAATACGCAGGAATTCTGTGACCCCACCAAAGCTGACGGCTGATACACCAGTCGCGGATGTTGTCGGTCCAGTTATAATAGGTCTTCTCCATGCGCTCAGGAATGAGCTTGATGTCGCCGGTTTTCACTGCTTCCACGGCGGGCTTTATCAGCTCGTCCATCTTTACGAACCACTGCTCCTTTACCATGGGCTCAATGGTCGTCTTACATCTGTCATGCGTTCCAACGTTATGAACGTGATCCTCGATCTTTACGAGAAGGCCCATCTCGTCGAGTTCCTTCACGATGGCGGCTCTCGCCTCATAGCGATCCATGCCGGCAAACTTCCCGCCGTTCTCATTGATCGTCGCGTCATCATTCATCACGTTGATCACGGGAAGGTTATGACGCTTGCCAACCTCGAAGTCGTTCGGGTCATGCGCGGGCGTGATCTTTACGACGCCGGTACCGAACTCTCTGTCAACGTAGGAATCCGTCACAACGGGGATCACGCGGTTCATGAGCGGAAGCATTACCTTCTTGCCGATCAGGTGCTGATATCTCTCATCCTCGGGATGAATGGCAACCGCGGTATCACCGAGCATGGTCTCGGGACGGGTCGTCGCAAAGGTCAGGAACTCCGTTGTCGAAGGCGTCCCATCCTCATTCATGATGGGATACTTAATATGCCAGAAATGCCCGGCCTGCTCCTCGTATACCACCTCTGCGTCAGAGATGGAGGTATTACAAACGGGACACCAGTTGATGATCCTGGAGCCTTTATAGATATACCCTTTCTCGTGCATCTTTACGAACACTTCGGTCACGGCCTTGTTACAGCCCTCGTCCATGGTGAAGCGCTCTCTGTCCCAGTCGCAGGAGGACCCCATCTTTTTCAGCTGAGAAATGATGCGTCCGCCGTACTCCTTCTTCCACTCCCATGCGCGCTCGAGGAACTTTTCTCTGCCGAGATCATGCTTATCGATGCCCTGCTCCTTCAGCTTTTCAATGATCTTGACCTCGGTTGCGATGGATGCGTGGTCCGTGCCGGGCTGCCAAAGCGCATTATATCCCTGCATCCTCTTGAAGCGGATCAGGATGTCCTGCATGGTATTATCCAGTGCATGCCCCATGTGGAGCTGTCCGGTGATGTTTGGGGGCGGGATCACGATGGTGAACGGTGTCTTGGAGTGATCTACCTCCGCATGAAAATACTTCTTGTCCAGCCATTTCTGGTACAGCTTGTCCTCAATGCCCTGAGGATCGTAGGTCTTTGCCAGTTCCTTACTCATTTGGTTTCCTCCTTTTCGTCTTTGTTCGCAAAGGATTTAAAAAAGTGAAGCCCTCTGCAAACGATTTGTTTGCAAAGGGCGTATGCTACGCGGTACCACCTTTGTTTTCGAAACGCCTCACGACGCTTCTCTCCATGACTTCTCCCTCTTTTGCAAGCGGTTCAAAGTCTGATCCGGTAACGGGGATCGATCGTGAGAACCTACTCTATTTTCAGTTCTCCGGCTCCGAAGCTACCTTCCGCCATCCTTCCTCGCGGCATCCTCGCAGCGCCCCATGGGCGGATGCCTTCTCTGACAAGGGGTATCGGCGTACTCCTCTTCCTCACGGCCTTTTTCTCTTAAAGGAAATATACCGCCTGCCACGGTAATTGTCAAGCCCCAATTTCTCTTTGTGCCTGGCGCCATCCATCTTTTCGCCCTGTCCCATTTCTCCATATCATTACGCGCTCTCAGATAATGATCGGCGCAATGTTATGCTTGATGTGATAGCGGTAGAAGAAATTGACGCCGAGGTTGAACATCGACCGCATCGGATGCCTTACGAAGCTTCGGCAAAACACGATCCGCTTGAGAATATTCTTCACGGAATATACCTCGTTATAAAGCCACCAGTACATCTCATCGATCTCTTCCGCGGTCAGGTGTGCGCTGTTTTTCACCGCCGGCCCGGAGGGGCTATAAGTATAAATATCCTTGTTCACCAGCTCCTCGCTGTCCTTGACGTCGTCGAAAAACGGCGTCCCGGGCACGGGCGTGATAATATAAAATTTCGGCGCCGTGATCTTATTGTCGATCACGAACTTCGCCGTGTCCTTGATGCTTTGCACCGTGTCATCCTCGAGCCCGATCATCATCTCCGTCGCCACGTCGATCCCCGCGTCGATGATGGTCTTCACGAGCCTTCCATACTCCCTCGGATCTTCCCAGGATTTATTGATTTTCTTTAGGTTCCCGGGCGAGATGGATTCCAGGCCGAAGCTAAGACAGATGCAGCCGCTGTCCGCCACGCATTTTAAGAGCTCTGGATCCTCCGCGAGCTTGATGGAGCACTGGCTGTACCAGGTCATGTGGAGCTTTTTGATCTCATTGCAAAGATCCATGGTATACTTTCTGTCCGAGAGAATGTTATCATCGATCAAAAGGAATTTCTTAAAGCCCAGTTCCTTGACCTTCCTGATGTCCCGCATCACTTCCGGGATCTCTCTCCTTAAATACTTCCCCTTATAGAGGCACGCGATCGAACAGAAGGAGCAATTGTTGGGGCACCCTCTCCCCGCCTGCACCGGCAGAAAATCTCCGATCTTTTTACAGGTCACAAGCTCATAACGGGGCAGGGGCGTGGACAACGTGTCAATGTGCTTCATGTAGAACGGCTTTAGCGTGTCGTTCAGATAGTCCGTCAGCATCTCCTGCCAATAGCCTTCCGCATCCCCGATCATAATGGCGTCGCAGTACTGCTTCACTTCCTCGGACACAAGACTCGCCATATACCCGCCCATGACCACGGTCTTCCCGCGCTTTTTGAATTCCTTGGCGATCTCGATCCCGCGGATGATGGAGTGCCCCATGCTGCCGATGCCGATGAGGTCAATGTCCGTATCCCAGGGAACCTCTTCGATGGTCTCGATGCAGATCTCCACCTCCCAGTCATCCCCACACTCCGCGGCGAGAAGTGGCATGGTCAGGCCAATGAAAAACAGGCGGTCCTTTTTCACCAGCAGATGATTGTTATCATAGATCGTTGGCTGGATCAACAACATTCTTTTTTGCTTTTCCATCCGCTTCCCTTCCTTCATACTTTTGAATCCCTCTGTATTCCCAGATCATCTTGACATAGTGCCAGAGCATCTTCATGGCGCCGCGGAAGCACTTCACCTCCACCCTGACGCCGCATTTCTTTCGAATGTACCGAAGAGAACTAAAGCTCGCCGTTGTCCGGAAATACCCGCGTATGATCTCGAAATAATACTGCGATGGCGTCAGCCTTGTCGGCAGGATCGCCAGGTGCGTCAGATCCCATTTCTCATACTCCTCGCGCTTTAAGAGGAGCTGGTCCTTATAATCATCATAAATGGGCGTTGCAGGCAGCGGAACCAAGGGCTGTAGATTCACGTAACGAATGTGCATCCTTCGGATCCATTTCGCGAAATTTCGAAAATCCTTTTTGTCCCAGTCCGGTCCCACGATGGCACCGCCGTAAAGGTCCACGTGATTCTGATACAGGATTTCCGAAGCCTGCTCGCTCGTCTCCACGTCCGTCTTTTTATTAAAGTCATTTAGGTCGCTCTGCTTGAAGCTCTCGATCCCGACGAACACCGCGTCGAGCCCGTGCTCCGCAAGGAGCTTGATCATATCCGGGTTCCTGACGATGAAATCCGCCCTTCCAAAGATGATGAAGGTCTTTTTGATCTCATTCTCTTCCAGCAGTCTGCAGAAGGTAAGGATCCTCTCGCGGCTCACCAGGAAATTGTCGTCCACGATGAAAACGTTCGGCTCCTCGATCCGCTTCAGTTCCTCCATGACGGGAGCGAGTTCCCTTTCATAATACTGCTTCTGAGTGATCTGTACGCAGAAGCAGAATTTACAGTCATAAGGGCACCCGAAGGAAGTCTTTAGGAGCGCGCAGGGCACGTGATAGGCATAGTCATAGCGCTTTCGGTATCTCGCCGTGCTCTCGCGGTCCGGCATGGGCAGCACGTAGGACTTGTCGATCTTGTCGCGCAGGAACACGGGCTCCTCGTTCTTCTCAATGGCGTTCAGGAGGATCTCCGTGTTTTGCATGCCATTGATACCGATCACGTAATCAATGTTGACGTAATCGAAATCCTCCGGCAGGACCTCGCTGTGTACGCCGCCCACGGCCGTGATGATCTTTTTGTCAACGCTCTTGACAAGGTCGGAATAATGTCTGACCACGTTGACGTGCGTGATGTACGCCGTGAACATGACGACCTGCGGTCCAAACTCCCGAACCAAAGCGTCCAGGGGCTTTTTCTCCAGGATCATGTCCTCGATGATCACCTCGTGACCGAGGGATTTGCAGAGCGTGGAGACATACTCCAGCTCGATGGGCTCGCAGGTCATAAGGTCTGAGAGGCCGAGAGAATTCTTATGGGGTTTCGGACGGACCAACATTACTTTCATGGGGGTACCTCCCTGCGATTCTCGGGGCTTGGTCGGGATAGTCTCCCGTAGGCACGCTCGCGCTATGAGTCCAGCGTATCGGTACTAAGGGTCCGTGGTCAAACCGCCACAAGTGCCGTTTTGACCACATACGTCCCCTAAGTACCGACGCTTGGGACACATGCCTACGGGAGGCCATCCCGACCAATCCCCTCGAGATTGATGAAAGTTATCATGGAGCATTCATGAAAGGCATGTTGAGAGAATAAAACACATAAGAATTCTCCCAAAAATAAATGATTGGAGAAAGGAAATGTTAGTAATGCTTTCATGAATGTGTTATCAAAGGGGCAGAATTTGTTGTTGGGTCATTCCTTAAGGTGTTGTTGAAGGGTTGAAACGTTCTATCTGATTAGTCTTTGAACACGTTGAAGTGGTAGTCGGTAACTTTGTATTGCAGGAAAGAGTTCTTTTTTTGGATCAGGTGATTAATTAATTGATTATGGTGGGACAGTAGGTAGTAGTTGTAGTACATGGTGGCGCCGAATTTGAGTTTGGCGTCGTAGGCGGTTTGGCCGAATTGGACATAGCGGAAGTTATGTTCGATGGCGTAGCGGGCGATGTAGGCCAGCATGTTGTAGTAGATGTCGTACTGGTGGGCGATCTCGTAGTTGTAGCCGCAGAATTCGAAGATCAGCATGTCGTTACCGGGGTCTTCGATGAGTTGGAGAAACGCCTGGGTCTTTCCGTCGATCCGAAGGAGGATGGTCTTTGCAATGTCGTTGCGAAAGAAGTCCGCGGTCAGCTTTTCCAGGGAGTATTCCGAATGGTTGAAGACCTGTTCATAAAGCTGGTAGTCTTCGTCGGTGAAATCCTGGTTATCCGCGAGCTCGAGGTACTGGATTTCCTTTCCCTTCTCGAGAGCCTGGTGGATCCTTCTTCGGTAGCTCGAGCGCATGGAGCCTAGGTAATCCTCCCAGGTATTCCAGCGATTCTCCAGAACGCAGATCGGAAGGTAGTGTCCCTTTGCGAAGCCCTCCAGCTCCTCTTCTCCCACGTTGATGATGATCTTGATGCCTTTCATCTTCCGAAGTGTCTTTCCCACCTCCGTCTTATCCTCGCTCCACACAATGCTGGGGTGCGATACGGACAGCGGCAGGTAGACGAATTTCATCGGCACGTTAACGTGATATTTCGTGAAGATAAAAAGGTTAAATTTCCTCTCAAACATCATAAAGCAGGAATAGAGCTTCTCCTCCTGATAAAACAGGTGGTAGGACTGATTGCACGGATTCACCCGTTCCATAAAGTCCATAAAAGTTCTGGACATGTAGATATTCTTTTCGCAGAGCTTATCCCACTCCGGCGGCAAATCCTTTGCACGTTCAATTCTCTGATACATCCTGCTCACTCCATAGTTCGTATAGCCGAAACTCTTTATGAATTCCCGTCGACAGTTTTCCGCAAAGCTTCGTGGACGGCAGGTTGTCCTCCAGGATAAAGGAGGAGACGCCGGAAGGATACTTTGCTTTTCTCATTTGAATGGATTTCTCGATCAGCGCCACGGCAACGCCGGAGGACTGATGCTCCGGGAGCACGCCGATCACATTGTAGATCAGCCCCTTCGGCCTATGTCTTAAAAACCGTAGATAGAAGGTGACATAGTTCAGCCTCGGCCTGTCAAACTGCTCCGCATAATCGGGATGCGTGAAGATAAAGCCGATCTCCTTCCCATCCTTCATGGCAAAGATCACGTCCTCCTTTTTCATGAGGAACTGGATCTCGCGCATGAGCTCATACATCTCATAAGGCTTTTTCTCGGAATAATATGGCGTGGCCTTGAGCGACTCGTGACAAAGCTCGCCCATGATCTCCATGTCGCGCCGAAAGTGCCTAACGTCCAAATAGCGGAAATCATATTGCTCCCGCACCTTAGAAAGCTCTGCCTGATCCAGCATAGCCAGGCTGTGCTCCGCCTGATAGCGGTAGGAAAAGGCCCTCTTCTTTATGGGGAACACCTCATCCAATTCCTCGGCATAATAGTCCCTGTTATAATTCGAATTGAATTCAAACTCCCGGTTGGTCTCCTTCACAAGGATCCCAAGGCCGTAGCTGATCTGCCCATTGACGCCGACCACGACTTTCCTCTTTCCGCGCGAGCGCATCAGCTCCCTGGCATATTCCCGAAGCGCGATGAGCCATAGCTTGGCATGCGGAGCGAACTCTAGAAAGGACAGCTTGATCTCCTGCGTCTCATCGATCACGAAGATGCACTCGGCCTTGATCTCGCCCTCCTCCAGCACCTGGACCGGCAGGATCTCATGGCGCTTGGAAAAGGAATCCTTCCGGTACAGGAAGATCTTCACCAGCGTCAGGTTCACGTCGCTGTACTCGGGGTCGCCTAGATAGAGGTCATAGACAAAGCGAATGAAATCCTTTTTCTCTTGTTTTGTTTTGACTTCACGAATCTCCATCGCAGCACCTACTTGACGTTCTTTTGCGTGATCCGGAAATCCGCGATCCGCTTATATTTCGGCAGGCTTTGATTCACCTTGTCCAAATGGTTTCTCACTTCATCTTCACTGAGCTCCGTGTTGACGATCGCGACGAGCCGGTCCTTTTCGAGGATCACGTTGCAATCATGGATCCGATTGCATTCGAGGATCTTTCGGTTGAGTTCCTCGGGGGAAACATTCTTCCCGTTGGCGCCGACAAGGATTCCCTTCTCCCTGCCGATCACGTACAGGAACCCATCCTTGACGTACCCGAGATCTCCCGTATAGAAATATTCTCCGTCGAAATTCGCGCTCTCCTTCTCCCCGAGATACCCGTCAAAGACATTACTGCCCCTGACGCACACCTGACCCACGCCGTTTTCGTCCGCATTCCGGATCACGACCTCATTCAGGTTCAATATTTCCCCGACGGAATCATATCGGTCGTGCCCCTGATAGTTGATCGCCACGGGACCGGAGGTCTCCGTCATGCCATACACATTGTAGATCGGCAATCCCACGTCATGAAAAAACTTGCTGGTCGGATACGGCAGCAGGCTCCCCGCGGACACGCCAAAGACATATTGCCCGCCGAAATAAGAATAGATCTCGCCAAAGAGTTTTTTCCTCAGGTCGATCCCGAGCTTTAATAGCAGATTTGAAAGCGCAACGGCCACTTTGATCCTTGCTCCCGCCTTCTCGAAAATGGCATCCTTGATCCGATTATACATGAGCGGCACGCCCATAAAAAGGCAAGGATGCGTCTCCTTTAGCACGCGGTCGATCCGCTTATAATCCCACTCGAGAATATTCTCGATCCCGGCGTACAGGCCGTGGAACAGGCTCGTCAGCGCATACACGTGATAGAGCGGGATAATGAACAGGCAGGAATGCTGCGGAAGAACGCCCCACTTTTGATTCAGCTCCGGGATGACGCCGTAGTACTGCGCCTCGCTTAGGCGGACGCACTTTGGCTCCCCCGTCGTTCCTGAGGTGTGCAGGATCAGGGAACCCGCAAAGTCCGGATCCACCTTCGACTTTTGCCCGCCTCGCATCATTTCACAAATCTCGCTAAATCGCAGGACGGAGAAGCCTTCAAAGGACAGGTTGATCGCGTCGTCTAAGAGGATCAAGTCAGGCCTGCATGTTTCAAAAATGCGAAGAATGTCCTCCCTGCCAAGCTCCTTATCGATCAGCAGCGCATCGCCAACCCTGCCCAAAACTGCCAGGAGCGAAACCGCATATTCCAGCTTATTGTTTCCAAGGATCGCAATGGTCTGACTTGCATGATCGGAAAGCTGCGCGGACAAAGAGTCCACATAGTCCCGCAGCGTTACGTAGTCGATGGACTCGTACTGCTCCGAGACGCGGTAGGTGAACGCTTTATGATCCGGCGCATGCTGCGCATAATATTCTATCTTCTCATATAGCCTGCTCAAGTGACTCTCTCCGATCTAGTGCTTTTGCTTTATTATACCATAGTTCCGTTTTTTATGCAAAAAATAGGGCGCGGGAAGCGCCCCTAAATCGATGTATTTATTGTTCTCTTGCATTGTATTCCTTAAGCCTTTTGGAATACTCCTCTGCCCTCTTACGAAAGATCAGCTGGTCGATCGCGATGCAGAGAAGATACAGGCAAAGGATAATGGCCCCGAAGCCGAACCATAACGGCGATTTCTTGTTTTCCGCGATGGAATAAAAGAGCAACGTCTCCACGGGGATGAACAGCACAAAGAACACCGTCAGGGAAAAGAGGAACCCCTTCTTTTGCATCCAATCGTTAAAAAAGCAAACGGCAAAGCAAAGGGACCCCCAGACGCAAAGACCAAGGAGCTTTAATAAGAACGGGGCGGAGACAAATTCCTTGCCCGAGAATGCCGCGATGATCAGCACGCAAATGACCAGCCATGCAAAGCTAAATGCCACGCCGTTTCGAAAGACGATCAGCATCGTTTTCATTCGTCCCATCTTTATTCCTCCAATCCGATCAGCTTCTTTAGGGCGGGCGCGTAACGCCTGGAAATGACAATGACCTCTTCGTTTTCCAGCGTCGCCCGAATGTTTCTCGTGACCTCAGGCCGCAACTTTATGATCTTTCTCAGGTTTACGATCATGGATTTCGAGCAACGAAAGAAGTCTCTTACGTCCAGAACTTCCTCCAGTTCATACAGGCGCTTTTCCGTGAGGAACACTTTATTTTTCGTGTAAACGTAGGTCCGCTTGTCCACGGATTCGACGTACAGCACGTCCGAAAGCGCGATGACCTGTGTCTCTCCGTCGGCCGTCCCCCGGATCGCCTCACTATAGTTTTGTACATACCTCTCGAGCCGCGTCACTGCGCCGGTCACTTCCCTGCAGTGGATCTCCACGGCCACGCCTGTCTCGCTGTCTGTCGTAACGTAAACCTTCATTCTTACTCCCTTTTTTCGAGCATCTTCATTTCATGAAAGAGCATGATGGTGAGTACCAATTCCAATAGTGTCATAAAGATCCCGGTCGCGAAATTGCCAAGCGTCATCGCCAAGATCAGGGGACCGATCGATCCAAGAATCGCTGCGATCAGGTATGCCTTGCTGTCATACAGCCACCCGAAGGGCAAAAGATGCGCGCCAAATACCATGGCGAAGAGCATCATCATCGCTTCCGGACTTCTGCCAGACGCCCACATCACGATCAAGATATACAGCACCTGATTTGCGGTGCAAAGGATCCCCAGCTTGTCAAAGGGATTCGAGGATTTCTTGAAGGTGTCGGAGCGGATCACTTTCGAAAACAGAAGCGCGAGGGGGAACAAAAACGCAGCGCAGCAAAAGGTGAAAAGATTCTTTGCTCCGAGCGTTAGATCCGTCGCCTGAAGGATCGTGATCAGAGCCCAGAGGATCACGGAAGACATGATAAAGGGCAGGCCCTTTTTCTGCTTTCTCTGAGCTTCTCTCTTTAATACGTAAAAGTCATTTTGGTTGTTTTGTAAGATGTTATTTTCCATTTTCTTTCCCTCCAAATTGATACTGTGTCTTGGTTTTTTTCTTGTTAAGCACAGTATATTCGCAGGAAAAGAGAAACACAACCGCCTGGCCACCAAGCGGTACGTGCACGGTTCCAAGCGGTACGTTATCTTACAAACACGTCATTTTTCGGCTTTATTGCTGCTTATGAAACCGGATCGGAAGGATGTGTTCCATGCCCATCAGCGTCTCCGTCTGCTTCCCGTTTTCATAATACCGAAGAAGTTCCAGAGCTTCCTCCTCCAGCCGTATCTCAAGCCAGTTGTTACTTTCTTTCAGAGCGGCTACATCCTCTTCGGCATAGAGCTTACCGTCTCGAATTTTATAATGGCACTCCCAGCGAAAGCTCTCTTCGTTGAGGTCTCCCGCCATGGAGCGGATCATGTCCTCCACGTAATCCTCCAGCGAGATGCCCATAAGGCGAAGGTATTGCTTTGCACTGATGGAGATTCCAAATGCCTTGGCGCAGTCATCAAAGTATTGGAGCGCTGCCTTTGTCACCTCCTGCGTGAGGTAATCCATCAGCGCCTGATAGCTTTCTCCGTCTGCGTCCAGCACGGCGCTGCCATCCTCGGAAAAGGTAAACACGGCACTGACCGCCAGCTTATCATCCTCCAGACTGACGTAGGATTTGAGCCAGTCCACTTCCGCCATGGCTTCCCAGACCGTCTCCTTTACGGAGATCGGTTCGCTCTTCCAGGTGCCCACCAGAGCCTTCGTCATGGCCAGGTCCCTTGCACGCGCCTCCTCGTTAGGCCCGTCCTCGTCGCCTTCTCCGCTGTCGCCCGAACCGCTCTCGTTGCCATCTCCCGAATTGCCTTCTCCCGAGCCGCTTTCGCTGCCTTCTTTGCTGCCGCTCGAGCCGCTCTCATTGCCATCTCCCGGATTACCTTCTCCCGAGCCGCTTTCATCCGAGCCGCTTTCGTTGCCTTCTTTGCTACCATTCGAGCCGCCCTCACTGCCATCGCCCAGGTTATCTCCTCCCAGGTCGCTTTCGCCAGAGCCGTCGGCTTCCAGACTCTCTTCGGTCTCCGAGCAGCCTTCCGCAGTCTGGCTTTCTTCTATGGCCGGGAGTCCGCACAACTGCCGAAGAAACGCTTCATCCGCGTGGCTGATCTCGCCGTTATCGGAGCATGCCGTCAGGCAAAAAAGCGCGCAAAAACCCAGGCTCAAAAAGAATCCCCTGGATTTTCGGAAAAAGCGTCTTCTCGTCATAGGCTTCTCCCTCGCGGAAAACTCAATTCTAATTTGCCACGGAATCACGGGCAATCAAAAGCTTAATTCAACTTCGCCACGGAATTGCGAACGATCATCTTACCGTCAATGCGGATGGGCTCCTTGGAGACCTCTTCCTCGCCTCCCTCGAGCATGCTGATCAGCTTTTCAGCAGAGGCAAATCCAACCTCCTTCAAGGGAAGCTCGTTGGTCGTCAGGCCGGGATAGAAATACTCTGCCACCTGGCGGTTGTCATAGCCGGCAATGGAAAGGTCCTTGCCGATGACGATCCCCTGCTCGCGTGCATAATCATATGCACCGCCTGCCATCAGGTCGTTCATGCACCAGATCGCGGTCAGGTTCTGACTCGCCAGCTTCTTCGCACATCTATAACCGGATTCCTTCTCCCAGTCGCCATAGACCGTCCATTCGGGATTATATGGGATGGATGCCTCAAAGAGGGCTCTCTGGCATCCCAGAAGTCTCTCACGGGTATGCATGTTGTCAGGGGCGCCCGCAATGATGCCGATGCGGCGGTGTCCCAAGTCCGTCAGATACTTGATCATGTCGTAGCCGCCCTTTTCATCATTCAGCACGATGGAAGGGAATCTGTGATTCTCGGAGGTCGCGTACGCCACCACCGTCGGCAGCGTGAAATCATCCGGGAGACACTTGATGGCCCTGCCGTGTCCTGCAATGTAGAGAAGGCCGTCCACCTTGATGGACTTCAGTTCATTCAGAACGGGACTTAAAACGCTCTGGAGCTTCTTCTCATCATTGTACCAGGTGTCGCGCCACTTGTCATAAAGACGCATGTTCATGATGACCGTGCGGTATTCATGTTCCTCACAGCATGCCATGGCAGCTTCCAGGATGGGCGTCGTACTGAACTGTCCCAGGTCCTCTGCAATGATGCTGATGGTCCTGGTGCTCTGCTTTCTCATGTTGGCGGCATAATAATTCGGCTGATAGCCCGTCTCCTTTACCGCCTGCCATACGCGCTGTCTGGTCTTCTCGCTGACGTTGGGCTTACCATTTAGGATATTCGAAACCGTACTCGGTGAAACGTTGCACATCTTCGCAATTTCTTTTACCGTGATCATAACTTTCTCCTTTGAATCGTTCCTGGATCAGAGTTCATACAGCCATGCCTTGGCGCTGAAGTCTTGATCTCCGGAACCATATTCTGCAATGATTCTGCTCCCCTCGGGGAACTCTGGCTCGATCCTCTTGGAATTCTCGAACCGATGCAGGATTGCCAGCCTCTTGCCGTTCCATTCCCGCACCAGGAGCTGCTGCCCCTGCGGATTATTATACCCCGTTTCTTCGTAAACGTGAAGAATCGTTTTACCATTTTTAATAATTTGGGCAGATTTTACATAAAACTCCATGCCTTCCTGCACTAATTTCCACTGTTCGTCAGAAAGATCATAGATGTCACCGGAAAGGCACATCCGCCCGAAGAGCGTCGCGATCAGGGAGTACTCCGTTCTCTCCTTGGTATCCTTCGCCCGAAGAACGGCCCAGATCTGACTTTGCATGGGCGGGATCACGCGCTGTACGTTTGCAGCGATCAGCGGAATGGAGCGGATCTCGTGGGCATCCGAGAAGCTCGCCTGACTGCAGAGCCGCATCATGGAAGGTTCCAGTCTGTGACCGCCGCTGGAGCAGTTTTCGATCACAATGCCGGGGATCTCCTCCCGAATCTTTTCAAAGAATGCCTGAGAGGCGAGGATCTTTCTTCGAAGGCCCTCACCAAGGCTCTCCGCGCCATCGCATCCCATGCCCAGCGTGTCATTATAATCCACCTTGAGATAGCCGAATCCGGCCTCCTTCAGGAGCCTGATCACCTTTTCGCTCAGGTACGAGACCACCCAAGGATCCTCCATGTCCCAGAAGCGCCGTCCGCCGATGGTCAGCGGCACGCCGTCCTTCTTTACAAGGTGTGTCGGATCATTGAAATACTTGCAGCCGTATGCCAAGGCTTCCATCTCATACCAAAGCCCCGGGATCATGCCCCTCAACCTGATATAATCCGCGATGGGTTTCATACCGCCGGGGAAGCGGTTTTCGTTCACTTCCCAGTCGCCAACGCTCTCCCACCACCGTTCCGTGCCATACCAGCCGGAGTCGATGACCAGGAACTGGATCCCCTTGCCCGCCAGCTTGTCGCAGATCTTCTTTACGTTCTCGAAGGAGGGATTTCCCCAGGTGGTGCAATACTCATTAAAGAGAATTCCCATCTTCTGATCCACGGGCGAGATCAGGGGGTGCTGCGCCTTGACCAGCTTGTCGCAAACCTCGAGGAAGGATGTGCCCGTTGCGATCACGGCTTCCGGTGCCTCAAAGGATGCTCCCGCGGGGAGCTTTTTCATCCAATGGCCGAAATCCCGATCGGCCAGTCCGCCCGTTACCGTCAGGCTGTCATCCTCCTTACAGAGAAGTTCCATCTGCCAGCTGGAGGCCAGATAAAGCTGCATTCCTATAAACTGTCCCGTCTTTTCATCCTCCAGGACAAGGAAGGGAAAATACTTGCGGACCGGCATGGAACCGACGTTGCCGAATTTCTCGCACCGAAGACCGCAACGGTTCCAGGAAGGTTCCAGATGGAGCTCCTGGATCGTCTCGGACCGAAGCTTTCCCTCAGCGCTCCAGAAGGACTGGAGCCTGTGCACTCTGGTGACCGGGACATTGCGCAGTGCAAAGCTGGTCAGCAGTTCCAGCGTCATTTCCCCCTCGCTTTCGTTGGTGACCTTCGTCCTTACGCGGATCGCTTCGCCGTCCGCCTTCTTTGTCACGCAAAGCCTCAGGCCATCCGCGCTCTCATAGACGGTCTCGCCCTCCGTAAGGCTCTCGTCACCCGTCTTCCTGGAAAACCGCTCCATCGTCTGATTGCCATGCATGGTCATGCCACAGGAGAATCCTCCCGCATAACCGTCTCCAAGGAGCTTTAATTCTGCAAATAGTTCCATGTCATTTCCTCTTGCCTTCTTAAATTTGAAAAGGAGGAGCCTGCGAAATTTCTTTCACAAACTCCCCCTCGCTTGTTATGTCATCATACTGTTCAAGAAATAAGCCAAAGTAAGATTATTTACTTAACTGCATTCTTTGCGGATCCGCGTCCTTATAAGCATTTTCCGTATTTGTCCCCAATCTCTTTGGGGCTTTGTCAGTGCTAAAGCTTATTCATTGGTATAATTATCGAAATAACCCTGGATCAGGATGATGGGCGTTCCCTTGTCTCCGGAGCCGCTCGTCAGGTCGCACAGGGATCCGATCAGGTCGGTGAGCTGTCTGGGAGTAGTTCCCTGCGATGCCATGTTGCCCTTCAGGTTCCCGTTCTTCGACTTGATGCTCTCAGAGATGGCCTGGCGAAGTGCCTCACCACTCAGGTTCGCATAATCATTGTCTGCCAGATACTTCAGCTTCAGCTCATTGGGCGTTCCCACAAGTCCGGAAGTGAATGCGGGCGATACCACGGGATCAGCCAGCTCCCAGATCTTCCCCTGGGGATCCTTGAATGCGCCGTCGCCGTATACCATGACTTCCACGTGCTTGCCGGTAGCCTTCAGGATCTGCTCCTGAATGTCAAGCACCAGCTGCTGGCAGTCCTGCGGAAAGAGCTTGATCTTGCTCTCCGTGGACTTGTTGGAGCCGAGCAGTCCGTAGTTGGAATTGTATCCGCTGCCGCCGATGGGCGCCGTGCAGATGTCATCCAGGCCGCAGACGATCTTCGCGCCGGCTTCCTTTAAGATTCTCTTGGTGCGCTTTCTGGTATGGATGTCGCAGGTCAGCACGCAGTCGGTGTAATTCAGGATGGTCCTTGCCTGATTTGCAAAGATCACCTCCACCTCAGCGCCAGCCTCGGTAATGATGTCAGAATAGTACTGCACGTAGTCCACGCCGGTGAACTCATGCTTGTTCTCGCCAAAGAGCTCGCGATATCTCTCCAGGGTCAGTACGTCCGAATAGGGATTGATCCCTGCCTCATCCAGCTGATCATAAGTGATCAGTGCATTTCCCACCTCATCGGAAGGATAGCTCAGCATCAGGACCACCTTCTTGCAGCCCATGGCGATTCCTTTTAAGTTAATGGCAAAGCGGTTTCTGGACAGGATCGGGAAAATGACACCAACGGTGCCGCCGCCCAGCTTTGCACGCACGTCCTGTGCAATGTCCTGCACCGTCACGTAATTTCCCTGTGCGCGTGCAACGATGGATTCCGTCACTGCGATGACGTCTCTGTCGCGGAGTTCAAAGCCCTCTTCCTTTGCAGCCTCCAGCACGCTGTCGACGGTGATCTCCACCAGATTGTCCCCCTCACGGATGATGGGACCGCGAATACCTCTTGAAACCGTACCAACTCTTCTCATTTTTTCCTCTCTTCCTCTCACCCGCATCCGCGGGCGCGTCATAATACAGTCAGCAAAAAATATTATACATAGAACAGGGTAAGAATACAAGTGTCTATTTTCAGTTGCTTCAAATAAAGAAGTCCCTTCTTACGCGGCCGAAAATTTTAATGGCATTTTGTAAAATATACTTGACATATTGTCGGGAGGGTGTTATGATGCAATCAGAAACGATGAAAACGCACTACCAAAGGAGGTTTATGAATATGAAAAACACAGATCGGAAATCCTGTACCTTATGGCTTTGCATCCTCGGGGCGCTGCTTGCGATCGACGTGATCGTAATGCTTGCAAACTGGTCCTTCGGTCATTTCTTGAGCGACGAATGGGTGAGGACCTGCGGGACGAGCGCACTGCTTTTGATTGCTTCTCTTTCCTTTACCGTCGTGAATCGCCGCAAGATGGCAAAGTAAGCTGACTGACACAAACCGCTTTTATATGATAAGGAGGCACTCCATGAATTCCAAAAAGAAACTATGTTGTTTATTTTCACTGCTTCTAGTCATTCCCTTCTATCTGATGATCGTGTTCTTTGTAACGTCGGGCAATTATCAAGGGAAGATCGCGTTAGACGAAGACGACACCATTCCGATCACCGTTAAGGACGGAAAGCTTCAGCAGACCGGCCACGCGATTCTAATGAACCTTCCGGAAGGGAACTATAATTTTGACGTCTCCTGGGAGATTGAGGATCCGGGCTTTATTACCGCTTTCGTCCTAAGGGACGGGAATGGGGAAAAGATCTCCGCCTTCACTGCTTATCAGACAGAAAACATGAAGAACACCGTTGCAGTTCCCGGCGGGGACTTGAGCGCCAGCTTCCTGTTCTTTAGCAGCGAGGACGCCCTCCGCGAATTCGCGAAGGACTATATGGGATACGCAGACGGTCCCGCGCTGGATCAGTACGTGGATTTTGTCGGGCTCTCCTCCCCCCTCCAAGACGGAAACAAAAGTTTTCACCTTCAAATGATCGTCAGGGAATCGACCTATGCTCCCTTTTCCCTGCAGCTTGCCACGGTGGCAGTCGGCGTCATCCTTCTAATTCTCCTGATCCTATGCATTACCAAGGAGCCCGAGGAGGAGCCCTCCTTAAAGAAGCGGGTCGATCACGTCGGACAGAGCTTCGGCATCCTTGCAATTTCCGTGATGCTGACACAGATCCTCGTCGTGGTCGTGGCGCGCCATTTCTTTATGGACTACCTCAGAAACAACTCGATCACCTTTAGTCTGCTCCTCACCATCCTCTCCTTTGACGTGGTGGGCTTCGCCTCGATCCTTTTGACCCGCGACAACGTTTCTCCGCAGAAGATCGAAGAAAAGAATCTGGGCGTCGGGAAGTTCCTTTTGTTTGTCCTGATGGGCTGCGGCATTATGATCCCAGGCTCCTATCTTGGCAACCTTGTCCATACCCTCATCACCATGCCCTTCGGCGGAGCACAGTCCAACATTTCCGTTCTGATGATGAACTCGGAAATTTGGATCCGCGTCCTGGCACTTGGCATTTGCGCACCCATTGTGGAAGAGCTCATCTTCCGCAAGTTCCTGATCGACCGGCTGATCAAATACGGAGAGTTCCTTGCGATCATTACCTCTGCCCTGGCGTTCGGACTGTTCCACGGAAACTTCGCGCAGTTCTTCTATGCGTTCGGGCTTGGCCTTCTTTGGGCCTTCGTCTACGTGCGCACCGGAAGGGTCCGCTACTCCATGGGCATGCATATGGTCATCAATATGTCCTCCTCCATCATCACGATCGTCCTTTATAACAGGTATACGCAGTATATCCCCGAGGGAATAACGGATACGAAGCAGCTCATGGAGATCGCGATGTCCTCCTCCGAGGCATTGTCCGCCATGATCCTCTATTCGATCTGGGTGATCATCTTATACTCGGCAGCCCTTGCGGGTGCGATCGTTTTGATCACGCTCCTTGCCAAGAAGAGATTCCGCCTGAAGCGCTTCGAGGGCGAACCCGAAAAGGGCGAAGCAATGCGTGCCCTGTTTGGGAGCAAATTCTTCTGGGTATTTTTCCTGTCGACAATCGGTATGTTCCTGATGTCTTACCTGCCGATCATGCTCCGTTAGTTTCTTAAAACAAGTGAGGTGACAAATTATGAAAAAGAAATCGATTGTCGTTCCCTTTCTCTTATTCGCCATACTGCTACTCGGCGTAAGCGTTTGGATCCTGATCCGAAGCGTGAACGCGGACACCTGGAAGGGTAACTGGACTCAGACCGTAACCGTCGAAAACGGCGTTGCCACGCCGGAAAAGATCGAGCAAAATTTTGACGTGAATATGAGCGGTAAATATGACATTACCCTCAGCTGGCTTCCGGCCGGTAAAAACAATCAGGAAGTCCTGGAGATCCTATCCAAAAATCTCGGTTTCATTACTGCGGTCGTGATCTTTGACGGACGCGGCGTAGAAATCTATGCAAGGGCGTCAGAATCCGTTGTCAAAGAAACGATGACCATGGAGCTCGAAAAAGGCACCTACCACGCGCAATATTATTATCTGACGGACATCGAACAATATAAAGACTTCGCCGGGAAATATCTTTGCGGTACTTATGAGGTAGAGGATTGGGCCGATGGAATGCGAAGCACTTTCGAGAGCCTGCAAAAGAACGGCACCTGGGACATGACATATAAGATGGAGCTGAGCGGATTCGGAAGTTATACCGCAGGCTACGCAACGGGTGCCATCCTTGGAATCCTGATCGGTGCTTGTCTCATTGTCCTGTTCCTTGTTCTGATCACGAAAAGCCACGCGCTGGAGAGTCCCAAATACGACGAGCGTCAGGAATTAGAGCGCGGACGCGGCTTCCGATACGCCTTCTTTACCATACTCATTTACTACTGCCTGCTGTTTATTTTCCTATCCGCCGGGCTGACCCTCTATGTGGACTTTAATCTCCTGTTCTCCTTGGGACTCTTCCTGGGGACTTTCGTTCACGTGGCGTATTGTATCTGGCATGAAGCGTATTTCGCACTCAATCAGAAGACCTCGACCGTTATGATCCTGTTCCTTCTCGTCGGCCTCGCGAATCTGCTAGTCACGATCACGCATTTCATCTCCGGGGACCTGATACAAGATGGACGCTTTACTCCCGTCATACTCAACGCCCTCTGCGCGCTCATGTTCTTTTCCGTCTTTGTCATCATGTACCTGAAGAAGCGTTCAAACGACCGGATCAACGAGGAGATCGAAGCAGCGGACGAAGAGGAAGAATAAAAAAGCAGCACCTTACAGGCGCGGAAATGGAGGATTGTCCATGAAGAATTTAAAATTAAAATCCGCCAGGGCTGCTTTGGATCTTTCCCAGCAGGACCTGGCAGACAAGGTCGGCGTATCCAGACAAACCATCAATGCCATCGAGAAGGGGGACTATAATCCCACCATCAACCTCTGCAGATCCATCTGCAAGGTACTTGGCAAAACTCTGGATGAAATATTTTGGGAAGACGAGTGATCGTCTTCCCGATTCTTTTGTTTCTGTTCTTTTTCTATTCTTTGTTTCTGTTCTTTTGTTTCTGTTCTTTTTTTTGTTCTTTTTTCTGTTCTTTTGTTTCTGTTCTTTTTCTATTCTTTGTTTCTGTTCTTTTTTTGCTTCTGTTCTTGTCGCTTCTGCTCTTGTCGCCTCCCGCAGCTTAGTTCGACTCATGCAGCCTGCTCTTGGAATTGATCTCCTGCAGCTTTCTCTTGGCCTCGAGTCTCGCCTGCTCGGCCTCGTCCATGGCGTGCACCTCACGCTTGATCTCATACATCAGGCGGTCAGCCTCACGAATATATTCCTGCAACGGATCACCGCTGGCCGGATCCGTGATCACGTAGCCACAGCTGGTCGAAATCTGATAGGGCTGCGTGCCGTCATGATTCTTATGCTCAAGATACTCCATGATGCTTTCCTTGACGTCTTCCGCCTCCTCTTCCCCGCAGTCCGGCGCGATGACCAGGAATTCGTCTCCGCCGAATCGAACGGCGATCCAGTTTTCCTTCACGTTGGCCTTGATGGAATCCGCAACGGTCCGAATGGCGGCGTCGCCGTGAATATGACCAAACTGATCGTTGATCCTCTTCATGAAATTGATGTCTACGAACATTACCATCATGGTCGTCTGCTTGCGCACGCTGTCCTGATACATGGGAATGGCCTTGTTCTCATAGCCAAAACGATTGAACAGGCCCGTCATGGGATCCTTGTCATACAGCATGGACAGATTCCGGTTCAGCGAATCCAGGCGGAGGTTCGTGCGAAGCAGCTTTAACGCCTGCTGCAGCTTTTCCATGTAGGAGTACAGGAGATTCTCCCGCATGATGTAAGGATCATCCGCAAGAACGACGTAACCGTAATTATATTGCTGGAAATGCAGGGGCAAGAAATAGTACACGTGCTGCTCGCCCTCTGTCTTCTCATAGCCGGGGATCAGCATGGAACGCGTCACGCGATCGATCTTTTGCAGCTCTCCATTCTTGAGAGATACCACGACCTCCAGCTTACTTCTTGTTTTCTTTTGATTCAGCTCCTGCTCGCTTGCCATCACGTTGTCATAATAATCCGCGTGCAGTATCAGATGAAGATTCTCACCCTCGAACGCGTGGTTTTCCGCGAAATGGCTTTGCAGGCTCGTCTTCAGCTCCGCGTAGCTGCTCACCTCGGAGATCCTCTGCCGCATGTTCCGCTCCGCCTGCTCCATAAAGGACGCATCCGAAGTCTTCTGGAAGAAATGCCTGCAATACGATTTCCGAAGGCTCTGCACCTCTTTCGTGCCGTGGCAGCCACAGCTCTCCCCGATCACCAGCTGCGTAGGGATCAGCTGCTTTGCCGCACACTTTCCCTCCCGAAGGATCTTGAACAAGGCCTCGCAGCAACGATATCCCACTTCCTGGTAATTTTGTTTCACCGTGGTAAGCGCGGGATAAAAGATCTGCCCGTCCACAGTATGATCAAAGCCCGTCACGATCACGTCGCGGGGCAGTTCATAACCCATGTGACCAAGCTCCGTGGCAGCCGCCAGGGCCATCACGTCATTCGCGCAGACGAATGCATCCGGAAGACCGCCGCGCTTTTCTATCGCGCCGTGAACGGCATCGATGGTGCGTCTGTTGGACCAGCGGCCATAGCAGACGTCGCGCTTCGTCAGGGACAGTCCGTGCTCCTTTAGCACTTTCCTGGTCACCGCCAGCCTTTCGTTGCTCTCTTCATGATCAGGCGTTCCACCGACAAAGACCACGTCCTTTACTCCGTGGTCTTCAACGAGATGCGTCACCAGCTTGCGCATGCCCGTGATCCCGTCCACCTTAACGCAAGGAATTCCGGGAATCTCCATGCCGACACTGATCACGGGAACTCCCTGATCCTTCGCCGACTTGCACAGGGCAATCGCCGTCGCATCGGAATTCAGCCAGTTGGAAAACACGATGACGCCGTCATAATCCTTCATGTTGCAAAGCTTATAAACGTTCAGCTCTCCCTGCATCAGATCAAGCTGAACGCTATAATTCGCAAAGCACAGGAAGACAAAGATGTCAAAGTCTTCCTGCTTCGCACATTCTTTCATTCCTTCCACGGCGTGGGAGAAAAACTCATAACTCCAGCCGTTGGAAATCACCGCAATTTTTTTCTTCATACCTCTCCGAAAGAAACCTCTTGCTCCCCGGGAACCGCACGGCCATGCGCTTACTTCTTGAATTGGATCAAATCCAAGGATAACAGAATGGTCCTGTTACTTGAATTGGATCACGCACCAATAGCCAAGATAGTCTTACTTCTTGAATTGGATCACGTTCCAAGAAAGGGGCTTCACGTGCCCTGCATAGATGCCGTCCTCAAAAGTACCCCCAACATTTAGGACAGGCTTGATCCGATCCGGCTCCTCAAAACTGTTTTTCGCATCTAAATCTTCTGAGCATAATTCGATATGCTTATCAAAAGTATACTCCTCAAATCCGCGAATGTCTAGCCTAATCGGATATTCTGTCTCATCATTTCTGTTGATGACGAAAATTGTGAGAGTTTCCTCGTTTTCGTTCCATGCGGAAGCGGCGTCAACAAAGGTCAGGCCTTCCTTGTCATAATATTGCGAGGTGTCATCGATCGCATAACCAGGAATGTCGTAAGTTTCGCTCTGAACGTCCGTCTGCATGGAGGTTCCCTTCGCATAATTGATCATGTCCATGAAGGCATAATAGGAAGCAGATCTCCATACGTGATCATGGTCAGAGCTGCAAAGTGCGCCAAGGCCGCCGGTCATGCAACCAATCTTCACGCGATCTGCGTGGCGCAGGAACGCGAGCTGCACGGACAGCATGGAAAGGGCATGCAGCATGTCTCCGCCAGGGAACTTGAAGTGCCGCATGTTATCGGGATCATGACGAATGTAAGGACGCTTCGGATCAAAGCGATAATGCGATCTCGCCATGTTGTGATAGCCGTAACCGGGATGGAGCGGGCTGTTCGGACGAACCATGCAACCGTACTCATCAAAGGAAAGCATGATCTTCTTCGGCGAACGGCACTTCGCGCCAACAAGGTCGCACATTGCGATCTCCGTGTTGATGAAGTCTTCATAGTAAGCCGAACCGCCCAGCAGTGCCTTCCAGTCACCGGGAGGTGCACTGTGATAATGGTGCATGGAGAGATAGTCCACGGTCTCATAACATTCCTGAAGAACGGTCTCTTCCCAGGTGGGATAATGATCCATGAAAAGTGCTGAGGAAGCGCAGACTGCCGTTTCAATGGACGCGTCGATCCACTTCATGGCCTTGGAGACCTCGTTGCAACGAACGCCGTAGCCTCTCGGATCCTTGTCCCAGGAACCCAGCTGCCAGGGGCCGTCCATCTCGTTTCCAAGATACCAGGTCTTTACGCCGTAAGGCTTCTCATGACCATATTTCTTACGAAGGTCGGACCAATAGGAACCGCCCTCAAAGTTTGTGTACTCCACGATGTCCATCGCATCCTGGAACGTACCGGTTCCAAGATTCACGGTGTACAGAGGCTCCGTTCCAACCTTCTCCGCCCACTGCAGATACTCATCGTGTCCTACGTCGTTCGGAATGAACTGATACCATGCGGGATCGAGGTGAACCTTTCTCTGGTCCTTCGGTCCGATGGAATCCTTCCACTGCCATGCAGACACAAAGTTACCGCCGGGCAGACGGCACGCCGGCATCCCCGTCCCCTTCAGGCCGCCTATGAAGTCCGTGCGGAATCCCTGCTCATCCGCCGTCGGATGCTTCGGATTATACATCGTACCATTCACCATGGTCCCGATCGGCTCCAGGAACGTACTAAAGAGCCTCGGCGAGATCTCACCAATCTTAAACGACGGATGCACTGTAATTTTCGCTGTTTCTGCCATACTACTACCTCCCAATCTTATTATTTTCTCTATTTCTTACTTTCGCTGATTCCCTGCTTTTGGGGCTTGCTTCTCCTGCTTACTTTTCGTGCCTGCTTTTCTTGCCTGTTTTCCCCTCGTATGAAATAAATTCTTCAAACTCTTCTTGATTTCGGCCCCCGGACTCTTCAGATTCTAGAGTTTGAGCTTAAGGAAGCTTCCTTGCGCAGAAATTTCTGTATGTTTTAGAGGGGGTTGTGGCTAAAACACCCGATAGCATGATTTGGGTCACAACTTTCCCTCATTTTAAAGATGTTTTCAGGCTTTCAAGCTTCAAAAAAAGGAAGAATTGTGACTTAAACAATGTTTCCACTCATCTTAGTCACAAAGATTTCTTTACAAAGCCTGACAATGAAGGAAAATTTGTGACTTAATCCGCGAAAACAAACATTTTAGTCACAAGGATGATTTTTGAGGGTTACGGAAGCTTCTTAGGTTACGAAAGCTTCCTATGTTGCGGACATTTCTGTCTGTTTTTGAGGGGGTATAATCTAATGCACTGGTTGCGCACGATTTTAGATAATGGTTTCAGCCATTTTCCCTCATTTTTTTGCTGGTTTCAGACTTTCAAGCTTCAAAATGAAGAGGAATTATGGCTAAATCGATACTATCCTTTCATTTTAGCCATAGATCTTCCTTGGTAAAGATCTCGCAAGCCTAAAAATGAAGGAAAATTTGCATCTAAATTTCGGGAAAAAGGCGTCTTAGATGCAAACATCCAATTTTAAACGCCTCTTTTTCTTTGATTATAGCAAATAAATCGTTTTACTCCAAGTGGAAAATCAAAGGAGAGCAAAAAAACTTGCTCTCCTTTATTTCATTGCAAACATCGCCTTCGGCCACCTCGAAAACACGCTGCTTTGCGGCGGCTACATCACAACGACTACTTCATTCTCGTCCTTCATGTCAGCGGCGGGTACGTAAGGCTGGTCGAGCTTGACGCCGTTGAGGTAGAACTCCTTGAAGCCGCACTGAGCGCCGCTCTCGTTGCGAACGGTGATGTGAAGCTTCTTGCCGCGGAAGTTCTTGTCCATGGTCATTTCCTTCCATGCTGAAGGAATGGTCGGGCAAACCCAAAGGCCGTTCAGGTCAGGTCTCATGCCGCAGATACCTTCCACGCAGCCAACCATACAGGTGGATGCGGTACCGGTCAGCCAATGCACGTGGCTTCTGCCGTGGAACGGAGACTCATCTGCCTCGGTGAACTGGCCGTGTACGTAAGGCTCCAGACGACGTACGTCAGCGTCATTATTCTGCGATGCGGGAGAGCTCTCGGTGAAGTACTCGAATGCTCTGTCGCCGTGGCCCATCAGGGATTCTGCCAAGATGATCCAACCCTGAGGCTGTGAGAAGATACCGCCGTTCTCTTTGGTGGAGGGGTTGAAGAGCAATGCCAGCGCGCCATCGAATGCATGGTCAACATAGGAAGGTGCCATCACGCGAACGCCGTACTTGGTGTTCAGCTCGCGGTGAACGCTCTCAAGGGCTGCCTCTGCCTGCTCCTTGGTAGCCAGTCCGCTGATCACTGCCCAAGACTGAGGATTCAGCCACATGCTTGCTTCAGGATCGTTCTTGGAACCGATGACCTGACCATCTTCCTTGATGCCGCGAACGAAACGATCGTCCTCCCAGCACTCCTTGTTGATGATCTCGCCAAGCTCCTTCTGCGTAGCCTCAAGATATGCAAGATACTCGGTATCGTTCAGGTCCTTTGCGAAGCCCTTCATTACGGTGAATGCATAGTAGAGCTGCAGTGCCACGAAGGTGGACTCACCCTTCTTACCAAGTCTTAGACAGTCATTCCAGTCTGCATGCAGACCTGCAGGCATCTTGTGGTCGCCAAGGCGCTCCATGGAGAAGTTGATGGCTCTCTTTAAGTGATCATAAACGGTGCCCTCGTCCTTATTGGCATAAGGGATCACCTTCTTCACGTAATCCTTATTACCGGTCTCGGAAACATACTTCCAAACCGTCGGGAACAGCCAAAGCGCATCGTCTGCACGATATGCGGGATGTCCGGTTGCACGAACGTAGGACTCGTCATCCGGCGTATCCTCGTGGCCAGGATTATGATCATACTTTACAAGGGGCAGTCCGCCGCCGTTGTCCACCTGTGCGGAAAGCATGAAGGTGAGCTGCTGCTCTGCCATTGCGGGATCCAGATGAATGATACCCTGAATGTCCTGTACGGTGTCGCGATAGCCGTAGCCGTTACGCTGTCCGCAGTAGCTAAAGGATGCAGCTCTGGACCAAGTAAAGGTGATGAAGCACTGATATGCGTTCCAGGTATTGATCATGCTGTTGAACGCGGGATCCGGGGTGTTCACCTGGAAGTTCATCAGCTTGCTGTGCCAGTAAGTAATGAGCTCCTGCTTCTCCTTCTCCACAACGGAAAGATCCTTGTAAGCGGCGAGGATCTCGTCAGCCACCCAAGGCTCAGCCTGTCCAAGCAGGAAAGCAACTTCCTTGGTCTCGCCGGGCTCTAAGGTGATCTGCGTATGCAGCGCGCCGCAGCCATTAGAGTTGTAGTTCAGCACATTATCGCACGCGCCGTTCACCACTGCGATGGGATTCCCATAGGTGTGATAATTGCCGATGAACGCCTGCTTGTCACCGTTATAAGACTTCACGGTCTGGCCAGCCATGCCGAAGAAACGCTCCTTGTGGTTGGAACCGGTCGCGTCCTTGCCAAAGTTCTGGTTGATCTTCTGATAGATCTTGTTGTTCTCAAAATAAGTGGTCGTGATGAACTGCGTATACTGCAGATTCACCTGATCCTGCTCATAATTGCTCTCGTTGGTGAACTCCGCATAACCGAACACGGAAATGGTCCTGGGCTTTGAGCTCTTGTTGGTCACCTTTGCGGCCCAAACCTCATAGGTCTTGCCGAGGGGAACATAGTAAAGCACCTCGGAATGGATGCCTGCATACTCAGCAACCATGTTGGAGTAAGAAGTGCCATGATGGCACTCACTCTTATAATCATTCAGGTCCTTGCCAACGGGCTGCCAGGTGGCAGACCAGAAATCCTTGGTGTCGTCATCGCGAAGATAAACATATCTTCCGGGGGTGTCGTCGCTGTTGAAATGATAACGGATGATTCTTCCGTTCGCGCCGCTCTTTACAAAGCTGTAGCCGCCTGCATTGTTCGAAATGATCGCGCCATAAGCCGGAGATCCCAGGTAATTCGCCCAGGGAGCCGGAGTATTGGGCTTGGTGATGACATATTCCTTCTTCACCTCGTCAAAATAGCCATATTGCATGTTCATAACCTCCTGCATATTTTACTTTTTTGCATCAACACAAGGCATGATCGTTCATGCCGCTTAATTCCATATTAAAGGGAAATGGCAAAACTTTCAATGTATTTTTCTGCCATTTCCCTCAAATTTTTGTATTATTTTGTTACTCAATTTTTGTCAGGCGCTTCTCCCTGCAAAAACGCCTTCCCTTCATCACTTTTCTTGCAAATTTGATTTTACTCCACAACCTTCCCCGCGAAAACAACCTTGTCGTTCCAGCTGTCATAGATGAGGAATGCAAAGGCCCTGTCGAGATAAACCTCCTTGACTTCCTTGACCTCGGGCTCCACGTAGGCCGCACACTTCTCCATAAAGATGGCCGTCACGGCTGCTGCCCGCGTTCCCTTCTCATCCATCTCGATCTTGCACTTCTGCAGGATGTCGCTGATAAAAAGCTCCTGATCCTCCACCAGATTGTCGAACTGTCCGTTATAGCTGTCGAACGCCTGCGTAACGCCCTGCGCCTTCAGGATGTCGATGATGTTGTCCGCCGTAGTGTCATAATCCAGCTTCGGCGCGATCGCATGCACTTCATACTCCACGGTCCTGGATTCCATCAGGCTCTTTAAGTCAAGATCTGACAGGGCGAAGTCCCCTTCCTGCTTCGGCAGAATGCCTATGAACCTGAAACCGTTATAATAATCCTTGGCAAAGCCCGTGGCGAAGTCATTTTCGTAATAGGCCTCCACCGTGTCACGGAGCATCTCCTGCTTTACCTTCTCGCCGTTTAACTTCGTGAATTCATGCTCCGTAAGGCCCCATTCCTCTTCCCAGGGAGACTCAAAATACACGGAATTCATCAGGATCGCTTCCAGCCCCTTCGTGAACATTTCAGGCTTCACCATTTCCTTGATCATGTCATGGGTCTTTTCCGCGCACCAGCCATTGATCTTCTTCGCCACCTTCTCCGGGGCGCCCGCAAAGTCCACGTTCTCCGCCGCCGCGCGGTACTTCTTCTCCACGGTCTCCTGATATTCCTTTTTCAGCTTGCTGTCCTTCCTCACCCAAATGGAATTGGCAAGCTCATATGCAAAGCTGTACCCATCATCCGACTTCTTGGTCTCGAGGCTCTCCGCAAAGTCCATGTATTCCTTGACGTAATCCCCGTAGTCCGCCCTGCCGAGGTACTTTTGCAGCTCCTCCCGGGTCGTTCCGGATGCCCCTTCATACGCAAGCCCCAGCGCAATATCAAGGGACAGCGGGCTCACCAAAGTATTCTTTTTCTCCTTATCATACACCTGATCCACGAAGTAGGATGCCTTCTGCCATTCATCCGCGAGCTCAACGGGAATGATCTCCTTTCCCGAACTGGCGCCGAGCTGTTTGATCTCACCGCTCGATTGCTGCGTCACCTCATTTCCGTTCCCTGCATTCCCAGATATACTCGAGCCGCATCCGCTCAGCAACATACAGGCGCATAGTACCAATAATAATTTCTTCTTCATGTTTATCTCCTCCAACCTTCAAATTTCCCGTCCAGATCATACCACAGCAAATAGCACGTCCACGTTCTCACGTCATGTTTATTAGGCCGCCTTCCGGCGCCTTCATAAACATAAGACGCCCTTCCCTTAAAAAGGTTCTTCAGAAAATGGAATTTCCCATGATCTCGAATGCCCCGCGCAGATTCTTCTCCTCCAGGTCAGTATAATACATGAGGAATTGATGCCGATACTTGGCCTGCCCACCATAGGAATAGGATGCCACGGGAAGCAGGCGGATCCCCTTCTCCTCCATGGCTTTCATCCAAGCCTCGTCCTCCATGGCCGTCTGCACCTTCATGATAAAGTGGAGCCCGGCAGCATGCTCCTCCATGGACGCCACCTTCGAAAGCGACGACTCCTCGAAAATCTGTAGGATCTTCGCGCGCTGCTGGCGATAATAATTTCGCATTCTATTAACATGCCGCTCATAATACCCTTCCCCGATAAACGCGGCGAGCGTGTACTGCTCGAAGGACGAAACGCTTCCGGAATAAAAAGATAGCTTCTCCTCATAACGGTTCTTCAGCTTTTCCGGCAGCACCATATAAGCGATGCGGATGGACGGCGCCAGCGTCTTCGTGAAGGTGTTCAGATAGATCACTGTCTCATCATCGAGGCTCGCCAGCGTCGGCACCGGCTTTCCGTCGAACCGGAACTCCCCGTCATAATCATCCTCGAGGAGATACGCCCCCTGCGCCCTGGCCCAGTCCAGAAGGGCCCTGCGCCGCCCGATCGGCATCACGCAGCCCGTCGGGAAATGGTGCGACGGAGAAAGATGCACCAGCTTCGCGTTACTGTTCCAAAGTCGCTCAACGATCAATCCATTTTCATCCACGGGCACGTGCAGGCATTTCAGTCCGTGACTTTCATAAATCTGCCCGACCTTTTTATATCCGGGATCCTCCACGGCGACGATACGGCTCGCTCCGACCAGCTGCAGGATCAAATGATGCAGGTACTCCGTCCCCGGGCCGACAAAGATCCGATCCGGCGAGACGTCCAGTCCCTTTGCCTTTCGCAGATACACGGCGATCGCGCTTCGAAGCTCCGGAACGCCCCTGCTCTCTGGCTTTTCCAGGAAGGCTTCCTCGCGGTCATCCAAGACGCGCCGCATCAGCTTCGTCCATGTCGCAAAGGGGAAGGCATCGCGCTTTAGCTTACTCGAAGAGAAGTCCGCGAGCCACGTTTTTCTCCCCTGTTCCGTTCCTTTCCAGCTTCCTTGCCTTGCGTCGTCATGCGTATCGTTCAAATCTTCGTCCTGCTCCCGCGGCCCCTTCCTGCGGAACATCCCCATGCCAGGCGCCACAAAGTATCCCCGCTTCTCCTCGGCAGTCACGTAGCCCTCGATGATGAGCTGCGCATACGCATTCTCCACCGTGATCAGCGCAATGCCATGATCCTTCGCCATCATGCGCTTCGAGGGAAGCTTCTCCCCCGCGGCAAGCACGCCATCCAAGATATCATCCCGAATGCACAGATATAAATATTCATACAAGGGCCTTGGCCCCCGCTTTTCCAAGTCATAGATCAGCATAGTCCCCTCCGAACTGGTCTTATAAAAATATTCAGAAATGGCACTATCTATAATACCACATTGGAGTTATTCTTGCAACATGAACTCTGACACGCGAATGCGTTACTTTGAAAAAGCAAACGGAATCGCCTCAGAAAGAATTACTTTGAAAAGCAAACCAACTCGCTTCAGGAAAGGAAAGACTAACAGGAAAGGAAAGACTAACATGAAACGAATTATGACCATACAAGACATCTCCTGCATCGGAAAGTGCTCCCTGACGGTGGCGCTCCCCATCATCTCCTCCTTCGGGATTGAGACCGCCATTGTCCCCACGGCAGTGCTCTCCACGCACACGCAGTTCCAAGGCTTCACCTTCCGCGACCTGACCGAGGACCTGGATCCCATCCGGGAGCATTGGAAGAAAGAGGGCTTCGGCTTCAGCGCCATCTACACCGGCTATCTCGGAAGTGAGCGGCAGATCTCCATCGTGAGAAATTATATTCATGATTTCAAGACGCCCGACACCACCGTTATTATCGATCCCGTGATGGCGGACAATGGAAAGTTATATGCGGGCTTCGACGAGCAGTTCCCGCAGAAGATGGCGGAGCTTTGCGGCGAGGCGGACGTGATCCTGCCGAATCTCTCCGAGGCAACCCTGATGTTGGGCGTGCCCTATCCCGGAGAAGATGCGGCTCCCGAAGTCACGAAGAATCTTTTGAAGGGCCTTGCAAAGCTGGGTGCAGACATCGTCGTGATCACGGGCGTGACGCTTTCGGACGGCACCTTCGGATTCATGGGCCTGGACGTAAAGACCGGCGAGTTCTTCGAATACGGCAACCCCAAGGTTCCCTACAAATCCCACGGCACCGGCGACATCTTCGCAAGCACCTTTACGGGCGCGCTCACCAAGGGCTTCCCGCTCTATGATGCCCTGAAGATTGCGGCTGATTACGTGACGGCCTGTATCAAAAACACCTATGAAGACCCGGAGCGCGTGAACTACGCAGTAAACTTCGAAGCCGAGCTCCCCTTCCTCATGCAGCGGATCTCACAGAAATAATACGATCAAACCACACAAAGAAAAAGCAGAAACAATCAAAATAAAAAGACAACAAGCAGACAGCATAGTTTGTCGGAAAGAAGGCAAGAATATGAGCAAGCAAGCAAATCAGAAAGAAACGAAAACGGCACGTGTGAAAGGCTTTCGCCTTCTCATCGTCAGCCTCGTCCTAGTCCTCGTCAGTTCCTTTTACGTAGGCTGGGCAAAGCAGAGCACCTATCAACAGTCGCAGATCATTGGCTCGGAACTAAATTCCGTCAAGTCTAAGATCAAGAGCATCGAGGAAGGCAAGAGCGAAGGCAACCTGGAAAACCTGAAAAAGACCAGTGCCTCCCTCTCCGAGGAAAAGCTTCGCTTAGAGCGCCCCTACTCCTTTGGCCTCACGGCACTGTTCCTCTCGATCGTCCTTCTCATCAAGGGCCTTTACAACGCACTCATCGGCGTGCATCCCGCGCTTCAGCTGGACGTTAGACACCTTGCCATGGCAGGATTTATGGCGGCCCTCTGCTACATCGGCTTCGCCTTCTTTAAGATCGACATCCCCGTGGGAACGGAAAAGACGGCCTTCCATCTCGGCAATGTCTTCTGCGTCCTTGCGGCGCTCCTCCTCGGCGGATATCTCGGCGGCCTCGCAGGCGCCGTGGGCATGACCATCGGCGACCTCACGACCGCTTACGTCACCAGCGCGCCGAAGACTTTTATCTTAAAGCTTATGATCGGGCTGATCGTTGGTCTGGTGGCACATAAGATCTTCAAGTTGAGCAAGGCACATACCAGAAAATACATCATCGGCGTGACCATCCTCTCCACTACTTGCGGCATGCTCTTTAACGTGTTCGCGGATCCCACCGTGGGATACTTCTACAAGATTTACGTCCTCGGCATCCCGCAGCAGATCGCATCCGTATTCGCGAAGTGGACGGCGCTTACGACCTTTGTCAACGCCATCGTCGCAGTGATCGCAGCCTCCATCTTCTATCTGGCCCTGCGTCCCGCGCTCAAAAAATCAGGCCTCTTCCTGGCAGTGTCACCTGAGGAAGAAGCCCATGATAATAAAACCTCTGATAATGCTTCTGAAGCAAAGGATCCTGAAAACTAATTCTGTAAAACACTTGGAACCTAATACATTATTATTTCTTGCCGAGGTAATCCTCCAGCGTCATGCCTGGCGTCGCGGAGATCACCTCGGCATTTTCTATGCCCACGTAGCGGATGTGCCACGGCTCATAGGTATAATCCACGGTGCCGTCCGTCCTGCCGGGGTACCGCAGAATAAATCCATATTTCGTCAACCTCGAATGAATCTTCTTCCACACCTCCGGATAGAGAACCAAATCTTCATTCTCATACACTTCCACGCCATCTAACCTAAAATACAGATCCAGCGCCAGCCCCGTGTGGTGCTCGGAATAACCTGGCTTCGCCACAGTCTTTGCCGCATAGGCCGCGCCATATTTCTCCGTGAAGCGCTCCAAAATATCCTGCTGATAAGCGACGCTCCGATAGGCAGAGTCCAGATCCAGATCGATCCCTTCGCTCTCCATCAGATCCGCCTTCAATTCCAGATACGCATTGTATGCCGTTCTCTCCACCTGCACGATATCCCCGACGGAGTTCTCCACAGAGACGAGGTCGAGCTTTTCCTCCCAACCGTCCGGGAGCTTATTCTTGCTGTTCACAAGCACGAGATAATCAATCTCCTCATGCTTCACCGCGTCTTCACTTCCTTCTGAGCCTTCCGCAGTTTTCCCGTCAGCCGCATCCTTGCCATCCGTACCGATCCCGCCGTCTGTCGAATTCTTCCCCTCAAAGCCGTCCCCATCGGATGTTTCTCCGCCGTCCATGGAAGCCTTTCCGGCCATCGTATCGGCGCCACCCGTCGCACCTGCATCTTCAGAAAGCTCCGTACTCTCCTCCGCGATCGGCTCCGCCAACTCCTCCAGTGCAGACAAGCTCCCAGAAGTCTCAGCCTCCTTATCAGAAGTGCACGCCGCAAGACATACAATAAAGCAGATCAGCCAGACAGCTAAAGTTCTTTTTCTCATAGATCCCCCTCTGCCATGATCCCAACTCGCTTCCAAGATCCAATACACTTATCTCAATTGCGTAATATTTTCCCTTGCGCCCTTACTTGTCGCCCTTATTATCGCCCTTCGCCTTACTTTCCACGTAAGCCATGATCACCCCGGCCGTGCCCTCGATCCCGATGGTGCTGCTGTTGATGCAAAGGTCGTAGTTCCGCGAATCGCCCCATTTGCCCTCGCAGTAATAGTTATGATAGGCCTTACGCGTCGCATCCTTTTTCTTCATCAGCTTCTTCGCCTCGTCGGCGGAAAGCTCGTACTTCTTCATCACGCGCTCGCACTTCGTCTTCACGTCGCCGCTGATAAACGCCGAAGTCATGCAAGGATAATCCTTCAGCACAAACTCTGAACACCTTCCCACGATCACAAAGGATTCGCCCTTGTCCGCCATCTTCCTCAGATAGTCGAACTGCATCTTCGCCAGATGCTCCTCCATGGCATTGGTGAAGCCGGCGACAGTTCTTGACAGGAAAGGCTTCTTCGGCCTCTCGTCATACTTTTTCATCTCTTCATAGGGAATCTTTTTCTCCGCTGCAAGATCATACAGGAGCTTGTCGTCGATGAGAAAAATCTCGAGCTTTTGCGCGATCAGCTCTGCCACCTCATGACCGCCGCTTCCGAACTCACGCCCAATGGAAATGATCACTTGTCCGTCCATGTCTTTTCCCCCAATCAAACCTTCTTCCAACCGTAAGAATAAACGCTATTTTCCCGCCTATAAATATCTGAAAAAAATGCAGGCCATGCTGATCGCCATGGTTATGATCGTGACGGGCACCATTACCCTGCAATATTTCCCCCAGCCCACCATGTGGCCGCTTTGCGCCGCGATGGAAACGCCGACGACGTTCGCCGAAGCCCCGATGGGCGTCGCACTTCCGCCGATATCCGTGCCGCAGGCCAGCGTCCAGGACAGGACGGAAAGATCCATTCCCGTGGTCGCCGCAAGCGACTGGATCACCGGGATCATGGTCGCCGCGAAAGGAATGTTATCAACGAAGGCGCTCGCGATGGCAGATACCCAAAGGATCACGGCCACCATGACATACGCATTGTCACCGCAGATCTTGCTGATGAGCTGCGCGATCAGGTTCAGAACGCCTGTCTGCTCCAGGCCGCCCACCACGATGAACAGGCCGACAAAGAACAGGAGCGTCTTATAATCCACCTTCTTTAGCAGCACCGGCGCCGCCTTGAAGGAAGTTAGTAAAGTCAATGCCGCGATCAAGGTGCCGATCGTTGCCACCGTAAGCCCCGTCATGGCGTGGGTTACGAGGAGCACCACCGCGCAGGCAAAGATCACGCAGCTGATCGCGAAGTCCTTCTTGCTCCGAATGGCCGTGGACGGTTCGGGATAGGAAGTCGCCCCGCCCTGCTTCTTCGACAGCTCCTTTCGGAATCCAAAGAAGAAGTATGCCATGACAAACACCAAAGAGATAGTGGCGATAAAGCCCGTGTTCTCCAGGAACTCCCCAAAGGTATAACCCAAGGAAGTGCCGATGATGATGTTCGGCGGATCCCCGCACATCGTAGCCGAGCCGCCAAGGTTCGCGCAAAAGATCTCCGCAAGGATCACGGGCACCGGTGAAAAGCCCAGCACCTCCGCGAGCTCCACGGTCACTGCCGCAAGGAACAGGATCACCGTGATACTGTCGATGAACATTGCGAGCACAAAGGATGTCACCATGAATGTCACGAAGATGGGCAGCACGCGGTATCGCACCGCCTTCGCCATAAAGAGGCAGAGCCACCGAAAGAAGCCGGCTCGTCCCATTCCTTCCACCATGATCATCATGCCGAGGATAAAGACAATAGTCGCCCAGTTGACGCCGCCGGACCCGCCGGCGCTCTCCTCCTTCGCGTACCAAAACGCCGTCGTCGCGAATTCCTTGAGATTAATGGTATTCCAGATTGCCGCCGGGCTTCGCATGCAGATCCCCAGCACGACCACCAGCATGAGAAGCCCCGCGCCCAAAGACACCAGATGCCTCTCCACCTTCTCCGATATGATCACACCAAACATTATAACAAATATTGCGACGGAAATCACCTGTTCCATGCGATTTTTTCCTCCTGACTGGCAACCCTGTCACACAAAAAGACAAAGGAGCACGAATAGACTCCTTTGTCTCTATAAGAAAGCACTGTAATTGACTTCGATTTATCGAAATACCACCTTGACGCTACCGGCCGCACATTTTAGTTCCATCTCATGATCTGCGTCGTTATCAATCTTATCCGATTTGCCAAGACCCGAATACTTCTTATCTTTTAACTGAATGCTGCCAACACTACAATCCACCTTATAATCAAAGTCATTATAATCATTCGCGAGCGTTACGTCAATACTGCCTGCGGAGCAATCGAACTTTGCGTCACCATTGATCTCGCCCGCAAAGATCATGCTTCCCGCACCGACCTCGCACTTCACCTTCTCGGTGTTTACGTTTGTAAGCTTCATGCTGCCTGCTCCCACCTCAACGTCAAGGCTGTCACAGTCCAGATTCTTAACGATCGCTTCCCCTGCGCCCAGCTTGATCTCCAGCTTCTTGGCCGCAAAGCTGTCCGTCTTCAGGACCCCGGCGCCAAGGTCGATCTTCGCCTTGTCAAACACAAAGTCTGAGGGCACGTAGAGCGTCACTTCCGTCTTCTTTATGTCAGCGCCCGAAACGTCTCCCTTCCTCGTGCTGACCAGACGAAGGGTGTCACCGTCCACGTAAGCCTGCAGCTTATCAACATTCGCTGCTTCCACCCAGAAGTCACTGTCTTCGGACTCTTCGATCGAAAAGATGCAACCGCCCAGGTCCAGCTTAACCTCGTCAACACCTGCTGAGGATAACTGATACTTCTCAACATTGCCCTGCTTCGTCTCCCGATTGTTATCGAAAAGGGTGCCAAAATCATCCAGGTTATAAATCTTATTGTCCAGAATGCCCTTGAGCGCTTCCTTCACCTCTTCCGAAGAAATGTCGCCGACCTGGATGTTATAATTTCCATTCCCGCCAAGGTTGAGCTCGAACTTCCCGTCCGTCACTTCGCTCACCACGCTACTCACCTTGTCTGCACCGCCAAGGGCACAGCCCGCAACCGTCAGTGCCATGCCGAGGCCAAACAAAATCAATGCTATGATTCCACAAGTTCTCATAAAATTCTTCATGTCTTATCTCCTAACTTCCCCTGCGGGACTCTATTTCAAACTGCCATACAGGGCCTTAATGCCCTTCCAGCAGAGCTTAAAGAAACTGCCGACCCACTTGATCAGCTTAGGCGTTGCCGTTCCGGCCATCCAAACCGCCAGCATCATCAGAAGCATTCCAATGCTGACCAGAAGGAGGCCAACGCCGAGCACCAATACCATGACAATGGGCTCCACCGTGATACACAGGATGGATACGATCGAAGTCACGATGCCGGATACGATCAGTCCAAAGCCAGCCGCACCGAATGCGATGATAATGGAAAACCATGCTGCGATGACTCCGACCGCGGCTCCAAAAATTCCGGCAAGCACGCCGAAGATTGCGGGCGCCACAGTGATCAGTACGATCAGCAAAACGATCCAGGCCCAGAGCGGGAGCTTATGCCCCATCTCCTTTACGGCTGCGCCTGCACCGGCAAAGCCTCCGCCGAAACCGCCTTGGCCGCCTGCTCCACCAAAACCGCCAAAGCCTCTGAAGCCGCCTTGGCCACCTGCTCCGCCGGTGCCTCCAAAGGAACCGCTTTGGCCGCCTGCCGCTTGGCTTCTCGCGCTCTCAGCACTCTCTTCTGTCTTCACTTCACCTGCGGGAACGATCTGTCCGTACTTCGTCACGGCGTGATCGCCTGCGCTCGCCGAAGTCGGGATGGCCTCCCCCTTCAGCTCCGCCTTAATGTTATCAGCGATCTCCCTGGGGCTTCCCAGCGAGCTGATCACGGACGGCTCATTCTCTGCTCCCGCGTCCTCGAAATAATCGTTATAATATTGCAGCGCTTCTTCCCTCTCCGCTGCCGGTATGTCTGCCAGATAACTTTCCAGCTGGCTCATAAATCCTGCTCTGTTCATGTCCCTCTCCTTAATGGCACGCTCCCGTGCCTTCCATCTTCTTTCTTACTACCCGTCCCTATGCGTTCTCCACAAGGGAGCGCCCCTCAAACAAGCTCGAGATCTTGTCGGCGTATTGCCTCCATTCACTCTCATAAAGATGGAGCTGTGCCCAGCCCTGGCTGGTCACCTTATAATACCTTCGGTTTCGACCGGAGCATTCCATGTCATACACCTCAAGGCATTCATCCTTCTGCAGCCTTCGAAGCACCGGATACAACGTGGATTCAGAGAGCTCTATGACCTGACGAACCTCTTGCGTGATCTTATATCCATAGGTCCCTTCAGGTTCCCTGCTCACTACCGCAAGCACGATGGCATCCAGCAGTGCCGCGCCTGTGTTAAAAACCATCTTATCACCCCTTACTTTCTTTTAGAACTATCTTTTGTAGTAATTTATTTGTTTTGAAACAATATTATATGTCGTATACTATTGTTCGTTATCGATACTATACATCGTATAATATTGTTTGTCAATACCTATTTTCAAAAAATTTTACAAAAAAAGATCTGCCTCATTTTCATGAGACAGATCCTCTCTTTTCCTGATATTATTCCGCATAACTGATGGAGAAAATGGTGAACGCCTTCTCCAGGCTGTCCTCCGCCATCTTCACCTCCAGCGTGTGCGTAGCAGCCTCCGCATCGTCCAGAACAAGCAGCACGTTACAGTTATTCCAGCCGCCGGAGCTGTACCCATCCGCGCTGGCAACCAGCTTCCCGTCCACATAGAAGTCCGCCTTGCCAAAGTCCTTGTCATTCGCGGTCTTATAATTCACAAGGATCTTCTTGCACTTCACCTTCATCGACAGCGCCGTATTCTTGGAGCCGGCCTTATGATAAAAGTTATTCGGGAAGGCAGCGCTCTTCGTGAAATACTCCGTCACGACCTTCTCGTCCGTATCGCCAAAGCTTCCCGTCTTCATGCCCTTGACGAGATGCTTGGAATCCACCTGGACAAGCCCCGTGAAGTCACGCCCCTTGACTGCCTCCGCAGGAATCTCCGCCGGCTGCGCCGCCTCTGCCGCGTCCGCCTTCTCGAACAGATTCATCAGACAATTCTTCATGAGCTCATGGCCGTAGAACTTCGGATGATAATCATCCATGAAATACTTGGTCGCTGGCACGCGCGTCTCATTCTTCGGCGTGAACACGGCCTTCTTCAGGCTCACCAAAGGGATCTGATAATGCTTTGCGATCGTCAGATAGCTGTCCTGCGTATTCCATGCCGTTTTCGCCACGGAACAAAGACAGATCACCGCCGCATCCTCCTTCGCCGTCAGCGCCTCATACACCAGGCTCTCGTAGGCCCTGCCATTCGTTGCCTCCTGCCAGTCATTCACGGCGAACTCAATGATCAGAATGTCAGGAGCCTCACCGAGGGGATCCAGCACGTCCTGCTGATACCGCATCAGCCCCAGCGAGGAAGGCGTTCCGGAAAGTCCCGCATTGACATATTTGATCTGATCCTTTCCATTCTTCGCATAGGCCTCCGCCAACGCATCCGCGAACTGATAAGCATAGCCCTTGTCATTGCTTCCCGCGCCTGCGCCCTCCGTCACGGAACCGCCAAGGATGGCAAGAGAAACCTCATCTCCCGCGCGCAGCTTCTCGATCACCTTCTGGATCCGCGCATAATTCCCTTCATACATGAGCGAGAGCTCCACCATCTCCGCGTAAATCTCCTCCGCGCTCGGCGTAGGCTCAGCCGTCGGTTCCGGCGTAGGTTCAGCCGTTGGTTCCGGCGTCACTTCCGGAGTCGCAGACGCCTCTAAGCTTTCCGTAGAAACCTCAGACTGCGTGCTCGCGCCTTCCGTGTTCCCGCCATTTCCCGCGCCCTGCGTACAGCCAGAAAGCGCAAGGACGCCCGCCAGTGCAAGCGCCAACACCCTTCCGGAGCTTAAATGTTTCAACCAACTCTTTTTCTTCATGACCATAAAACCTTTCTTATTTCATTTATCCTATCCCGCCAGCAAGATCACCAGATCGATCAAAATGAGATGCAGCGGATAAAATACGTAATAAAAATATTGGAGTGCTTTACTCTTCTTCCCATTCTTCCCGTGGTAGAAGAAAGAAACCAGTCCTGCGCCGATCAGCCCAAAGACGAAGAAATATCTGAAATGCCAGGGATTTGGCGTCACCGCAAATCCTCCGCCGAGATTACAATCCGAAAGTGCAAAGGTCAGATAGACTAACGCCGCGGCGCTGAGAAATTTCAGCAAAGACTTTTCCCTAAGATAATAAAAGCTCAGGATCATCAGCGGTCCGAAGACCCACCACTCCGTATTCGTAACATAGGATAACGCAAGGATTGCAAGCACCACCGCCACTTTGATCGCCGGCTTCCACTCGGAGCTTAGGACGCACAGGGCAAGGAACCCCAAAAGCAGCGCAAAAAACACGTTCCACTCAAAAAAGAAGGTGTGAAAACTGAATCCCAGCCCTTGATCCATCGTAATGGCGTGGGCCACCTGCGTTACGATTGCGAAGAGGAGTAACCTTCTGCCATATCGCAGCTTCGAACTTGTGTAACGAAAGCCCTCCGCGATGAAGCACATAAAGATCGGCGGCCCCACAAAGCAGATCCCGCACAAGATACCCACCCAAGGATTCTTAAGCCCAAAACACCGGATCACCGAGAAGGTATAAAGGAAAAAGTGACCGATCGTAATTGTGATAATGGCGATCAGCTTCAGTAGATTTCGGCTGACACCCTTTACTTCCCTGCTTTCTTCGCTCATGCTCTTCTCCTTTATCATGGGGACTGCAGAATCGATAACACCTCCATTATACACGGAATTTACATAAATGGAACTACTTTTTTCCCTAAAGTAGTTCCTTTATTCTCCCCCTGGCGTCTTCCGGAATTTTCAATGCCATCATCGCCTGTTCTGCCGTCCATTGCATTGTCTCCATCAAATTCCGCAGATCGGCCAGTTTCGCCTGCTCTTGTCCTTCTGCTCTTCCATCCTCAATTAATTCCGTAATTGCCCTGCACATGCCATCCTGCCTCC